>RKSC01000121.1 GCA_007571085.1 Synechococcus sp. PNGco_S_binSS4 | reverse complement strand
CATGCCCTTTTGGGCTGGTCCGATGTACTCCTTAGGCACCACACCACCAACAATTTTGCTCTCAAAGGAAAAACCTGAATTGGCTTCTCCCGGCTCCATTTCAATGATCACATGACCATACTGGCCCTTACCACCGGACTGACGCACAAACTTGCCTTCCCCACGGGCACTGGCGCGAATGGTTTCCCGGTATGCCACCTGGGGAGCCCCCACCGTTGCTTCCACTTTAAACTCCCGCAACATGCGATCCACCAACACCTCCAAGTGCAGTTCACCCATGCCGGCAATCACAGTCTGATTGGTCTCGGCATCTGTGCTGACCCGGAAAGTGGGGTCCTCCTCTGAAAGAGATTGAAGAGCCTTGGACAGCTTTTCCATATCTCCTTTTGTTTTGGGCTCCACAGCCACGGAGATGACAGGTTCAGGAATAAATAGGGTCTCCAGGACAATGGGTTTATCTTGGACGCAAAGGGTGTCCCCTGTGGTGGTGTCCTTGAGTCCCACAACAGCACCCAGATCCCCTGCACGTAGCTCATTCACCTCTTCCCGCTCATCAGCCTTGAGCACCACAAGGCGGGAAATGCGCTCCTTCTTGTCCTTGGTGGAATTAAGCACGTAGCTGCCCCTAGCCAGGGTGCCGGAGTAGATGCGCAAGAAGGTGAGCTTTCCGTAGGGATCGGCCATCACCTTGAAAGCCAGGGCACTGAAAGGTTCCTCATCATCAGAGGCGCGCATGGCCACATCCCCATTCTCCAGAACTCCCTGAATGGGGGGCACATCCACAGGGGCCGGTAGGTAGTCCACCACCGCATCCAGCAGCAACTGAACGCCCTTGTTTTTAAAGGCGGAGCCGCAGAGCATGGGCACCAAACCATGGTGAATCACTCCTTCACGAATGCCCCGAATGAGTTGCTCCTGGCTGAGTTCATTGTTGTCTATAAAGGCTTCCAGAAGCTCTTCGCTGGACTCCGCCACCGCCTCCATCATGACGTTGCGCCAGGTGTGCACCTGCTCAGCCATGTGGTCAGGCACAGGAGCCTCCACAATGTCTTTGCCCAGATCGTCTTTGTATAAGTAGGCCTTATTGCGCACCAGGTCCACAATGCCACTCAGATCCCCCTCAGCCCCGATAGGCAATTGAATGGGGAAGGCATTGGCCCGTAGACGGGACTTGATCTGCCCATGAACATTCAGGAAGTCGGCGCCAGTGCGGTCCATCTTGTTGACAAAGACCATGCGGGGCACCTGGTAGCGATCTGCCTGGCGCCAGACCGTCTCCGATTGAGGTTGCACACCCCCAACAGCGCAGAACACGGCAATGACCCCATCTAAAACCCGCATGGAGCGCTCCACCTCGATGGTGAAGTCCACATGGCCTGGGGTGTCAATGATGTTGATGCGGTGGTCTCGCCAACTGGTGGAGATGGCCGCAGCGGTGATGGTGATGCCCCGCTCCTTCTCCTGGACCATCCAGTCGGTGGCGGCAGCCCCATCATGGACTTCACCCAGCTTGTGAACCACGCCGGAATAGAACAGAATCCGCTCCGTTGTGGTTGTCTTGCCCGCATCAATGTGGGCAGCAATACCGATGTTACGGACGTGGTCTAGGGAGACAGTGCGGGACACGGAAAACCTCCAAAGTGTGTGCTGCTGGCCAAAACGGGCGCAACTCTACAGATAAAAACCCCTCCCGCTTCTGCCCCAGAAGAGCCAGGAGCTGGACACCTGAGGACTGGTGGAAGGAGCAGGAACAATTAGTAGCGGTAGTGGGCAAAGGCCTTGTTGGCCTCTGCCATCTTGTGGGTTTCTTCCCGCTTGCGGACGGCACTGCCGGTTTCATTGGCAGCGTCCATCAGTTCCCCTGCCAGTTTATGGGCCATGGACCGTCCGGAGCGGGCCCGGGAGTAATTCACCAGCCAACGCAGGGCCATGGCCGTACCCCGTTCTGGACGAACTTCCATGGGAACCTGATAGGTGGCACCACCCACGCGCCGGGCCCGCACTTCCACAAGAGGGGTAATGTTACAAATAGCACTCTCAAAAAGGGCTACCGGGTCACTGCCTGTTCGCTCACTCACCAGGTCCATGGCCCCATAGAGGATGCGCTGAGCTGTGGACTTCTTGCCACTTTTCATGAGCTTTGCCACAAGCATGGCAGCAAGGCGGCTATTGAAGCGAGGATCAGGTGTGACATGACGCTTCTCAGCTGTATTACGGCGAGACATGGGGTTGGGAAGTTGGGTGAATCAGGGGAAGGGAAAACGTGGGCAATGGTGTGAATTTGGGCAAGTCACCCCTTGGGTTGCTTGGCCCCGTACTTGGAGCGGGATTGGCGACGGTCCTTGACACCGGCCGTATCCAGAGTGCCCCGAATGATGTGATAGCGCACACCGGGAAGATCCTTCACCCGGCCACCACGGATCAACACCACGGAGTGCTCTTGAAGGTTATGGCCCTCACCACCAATGTAGGCAGTTACCTCAAAGCCAGAGGTGAGACGCACCCGTGCCACCTTGCGCAAGGCGGAGTTGGGCTTCTTGGGTGTGGAGGTGTACACACGGGTGCACACACCGCGACGCCCAGGACAAGCTCTGAGTGCGGGGGATTTGGTCTTGTCTCTCAGCCGGGAGCGTTCGGTACGGATGAGTTGCTGGATGGTGGGCATTGAGGCCTAGTGATAAACCGGGGCGGGAACACAATTTACAAATCTAGCGTGCCACCTGCCTCAGGGGGAGTCTTTGGAGGGACGACTGAAGCCAATGCCACAGGTGCAGAACTGCACATCCTTGGGACCACGGAGAATAAAGCCGCCGCCACGCAAGTCGTGATGGTGGTCCAGGTGCATGGATTCTAGCTGGCTGGCGGTGTGCTGGCTTGCCCAGAGAGTGATTCCATCGGTTCGGGCCATGGGCTCACCCACCACCACACCAGCCCTAATCACCAGCACCCAGGTCTGACAGCCACCCAGTTGCAGTTCCAGGCTGGCAACACCTGGGCGGGCTGTGAGGGCAGCCAGGCGGCTGAGTTCTGCCGCAGCCTGTGGGGTGATTTGGAACGGAGCGTGCCTGGCCATGGTGGTTGTTCAGTTTCTGCTCTGGGAACCACTGTCCCCCTGTGGATGTCTGATCACCACACCCAAACCATTATGGACCCGGGAGCCCACACCACGACCCCGCACAGCGGTCACCCCTTGGAACACCAAGGTGGTGGAGCTGCCCCCATCAAGGTTGAGTGCATCTTCCATGCCCAGCTGCTGAACCAGTTGAGCGGTTTCCTTGAGGGTGGGCCCATGGTGGCCCAAACCTTGAATAGTGAGGAGCCAGAGCTGGTCTTGCCCCCACGCCACCACACTGCGTGGCGCTTTCTCCCTTTGGAAACTGGCACTGAAGCCCTCCATACCCCCATTGAGCACCTGGCGGCCACCCAGTAGGAGAAGAGGCCCTCCCCCCAAAATGTGGGTTTGCCGAGAAAAGGCTTCAGGTGTAAGACGACCACTGAGGCTCACAGAATCACCCAAGCCCAGGGGCAGACTGGCACCAGCACGGGCCACCAGCAGCCAGGTCCCGGGCTCCAGGGGGACACCACCTTTCAACTGGAAGGGGGCAAAGTGGCGCACCACCCGATTCTCCTGAATCAGAACCCCGGTCTCGTTTTCTGTTAAGGGGTGATAGTGGTCATCCCAATGGTGGGTGTAGCGGGCCACCCCTTTCTGCACATAGCCACTGTTCAAATGGGTCAGGGGGAAGGAGCCCTTGGGTCCTGTTACGGTTTCCTCCATGGCCAACCGGCCAAAGATTGGACGCTCTTCTACACCCCAACCCATGGCTCCTCGCCCCAGAATTGGTCCGGAGTACCAATGGCCTTCACGCTTGAGAGCACCGAGGGGCAGCTTGCGAATGCGGTTGAAGTAGCCCCCATTGATGGCCAGATCTGCTTGCCAAGCCCTGGCCAGGTCATGGAGAGAATTGAGGGCATCCATGCCTTCCATCCTGGTTAAGGGCAGGAGGGTGATGGAGGGGTGGGCCAGATCCAGAGCAACACTGTGGAGGCGAAACCTGCGCTCACCAAGGGACATGACCTTTGTGGTGAGCCCCAACCCCTTCAGTGGGGACACAACACCCTGTTTGGTTGGACCCAGCACCCGGAGGGCTAGAAAATCCTCATAGGAAAGATCCAGAACAAAGCGCTCCGGGCTACCCAGGGTGAGAATGCGACTGTTGGGGCTCAGGGCTGTTGTATTCAGCCTCAGCAAGCCGTCTGTCCACAGGTGAGGAATGCCGAGAGTCTCCATCTCACGCAGGTGCACATCCCGGGAGCGCATCTCCACCAGCAACTCCCCATCCTGGAGACGAAAAGGAGCTGGTCCCAAGAAATCCAGAACAATTCGCACCCGTTCAGCAAATTGACCCATTCGCACGTTGATGAGCCGTGGGGGGGGCACCTGGAGACTCAGCTGAGAACCAGTGGTTTCCCACTGCCAGCGGAAGCGCTCCACCAGGGGAGCAATGTCCACAGCAAGTTCATTCTCCAAAGGAGGGTCTGCTGGTTCCACAGAAAAGACATGACCAAACCAGATCAGTCGCAGACCATCAGTTTCATGCTCCACCTGCATGCCCAGCTGATGGGTCAAGATCTCAATGGGAATAAACAGCCCTTGGCTGGCACCGGGCTCACCTTGGAGGCGCCAAGGGGAGGGCAGTTCAGCCCCATTGAGGCTGACCATGTCTCCTGCTAAAATTGGAACCGTTTTCCCCTGAATCTGGGGGGGACGCTTCCCCGGCAATGGCGCAGTTGTTTCAGCGGTGATCGGTGGCAGAGGGGGAGTCACCCCAAAAATCTGCCCACGGGCTGCCATGGGGCAGCAAAAAATCAGAGAACCCAGAAAGCCGAATGCCGCAAATCTGAATGCCGCAAATTGGCCAACAGGGCCATTGACAGGATAAACCAAGGAGGGGAAGGCTACCTTATTTTCCGTTCTTGAGGCTAGCCTGGCATTCTAAGTCAAGTCACCGTTAATGTCCAGACCGTCACCTCAGCCTGCCTGGCCCTACCAGGATTCTTCCGGCCCCAACTGGCTAGAATCAGAGAGGGACGGTTGTGGCGTTGGTTTTCTGGCACGGCTGGATGGCCAGGCAAGTCACTGGCTTTTGCAGCAAGCCCTGCGGGGTCTCTCCTGCATGGAGCACCGGGGTGGCTGTGGTGGTGACCGGGATTCCGGTGATGGGGCAGGTTTGCTCTGCGCCATTCCCTGGCCTTTGCTGAGAGCCCTTTGGCCCGCTGTGGCCGCCATGCCAAAAGGGAAGATTCCTGCCTTGGGTGTGGTGTTTTTCCCCCAGGGTGAGGAAGAGCGCTCCATCACTCGCCAGATTTGTGAGGAGCAAGCTGCCCAGTTGAACATCCACAGCCATGGCTGGCGCCTGGTGCCCATTAATCAGCAGGTGCTAGGCCCCATGGCAGCGGCAAACTGTCCAGTGATTGAGCAGTGGCTCCTCTCTGTGGATGAGGAGGCCGTGGATCAGGAGGGATTCGAGCGCCTACTATTTCGCTGCCGCCGCCGCATTGGTGCCCAATTGAACCGGGCTCTGGGGACGGAGGTGAGCAGCAATGTCTCCTTTGCCTCTTTGAGCACCCGTACGGTGATCTATAAGGCCATGGTGCGCTCTGAAGTGCTGCGGGACTTCTATGGGGATCTGCAAGATGAGCGCTTTACCATTCCCTACGGGGTTTATCACCGGCGCTTCAGCACCAACACCTTGCCTCGCTGGCCCCTGGCCCAGCCCATGCGTCTCTTGGGCCACAACGGGGAAATAAACACCCTGTTGGGGAATATCAACTGGGCTCTGGCAGCTCAAGATAGCCTTGAGGATGTGTGGGGATCCGCCTCTGCAGACCTGCATCCTGTTGTGAATCCTGCCTTCAGTGATTCCGCCAACTTGGATGGAATGCTGGAGTTAATGGTGCGCAGCGGGCGCCCCATTATTGAAAGCCTGATGACACTGGTTCCGGAAGCGTTTCAGCAGCAACCGGAGCTGGAGGGTCGCCAACAGCTGCAGGACTTTTACTCCTATTGGGCTGGCATTCAAGAGGCCTGGGACGGGCCAGCTTTATTGGCCTTTACGGATGGCCGCTGGATTGGAGCCTGTCTTGATCGCAACGGACTACGGCCAGCCCGCTACTGCGTCACCCAGGATGGCTTGGTGGTGATGGGCACTGAGACCGGTGTGGTGCAGCTGGATGAGGCTGTAATAGTTGAGAAGGGACGCCTAGGTCCTGGTCAGATGTTGGCCGTTGATCTGGAGCAAGGGCGCCTACTGCGGAACTGGGATGTGAAGGAAGAAGCTGCTAGCCACTATCCCTACGGCCAATGGCTGGAGCAGCGTCAACAACTTGCACCAGGGCCATGGTGTGGGGAGCCCCAATTGGGCAATTTAGAGCTGTTGCAATTGCAAACCGCTGTTGGCTTCACCGCCGAGGATTTGGACCTCATCATTGAGGACATGGCCGGCAAGCGGAAGGAGCCCACCTACTGCATGGGAGATGATATTCCCCTGGCCGTTCTCTCCAACAAGCCCCACCTGCTTTACGACTACTTCAAGCAGCGGTTTGCCCAGGTCACCAATCCCCCCATTGACCCCCTGCGGGAGGAGCTGGTGATGAGCCTGGCGGTGCACCTGGGTGCCCGTGGTTCGGCATTGCAACCAGGGTCTGAGGGGGGACGCCGACTGGACCTTCCCTCCCCATTGCTCAATGAGGCTGAACTGAACCAGCTGGGTGAATCGGCCTGGGACTGCCAATATCTGAGCACCTTATTTGCTGTGGCCACTGGCCCAGATGGGCTGGAGCAGGCAGTACAGCAGCTCTGCCACCAGGCGGAGGAGGCGGTGCGCCGGGGCAAAGAAATTCTCATTCTCTCGGATCGTCAAGATGGTGGTCTCAACCCCATGGGCAGCATCATTCCTCCGTTGCTAGCCACTGGCGCTGTTCACCATCATCTGATTCGCGCCGGACTGCGCCTACAGGCTTCCCTGGTGGTTGACACTGCCCAATGCTGGACCACTCATCACCTGGCCTGCTTAGTGGGCTATGGGGCCAGTGCTGTCTGCCCATGGCTCACGTGGGAGACCACCCGCCACTGGCACCACCATCCTCGCACCCGCCGGCTCATGGAGCGGGGCAAGCTGCCCACCATGGATGGGGCCCAGGCCCAGGCCAATGTGCGTTATGCCCTAGAGGCAGGGCTCAGGAAAATCCTCTCTAAAATTGGCATCTCCCTGCTGTCTAGCTACCACGGCGCTCAGATCTTTGAAGCGGTGGGCATTGGGGCCGACTTAATTGATACTGCCTTTTGCGGAACCACCAGCCGTGTGGCTGGCCTTAGCTTTACCGAGTTGGCTAACGAAACCCTGGCTTTTCACAGCAAGGCCTTCCCAGAGCTGAGTCATGGCAAGCTGGAGTTCATGGGCTTTGTGCAATACCGCAGCGGTGCTGAATATCACCTCAATAGCCCGGAGATGGCCAAAACCCTCCACAAGGCCATTGCCCAAGGACCAGGTTATGACCACTTCACCACCTACCAAAAACTGCTGGAGCAACGTCCCCCTACTGCCCTAAGGGACCTGCTGAACTTCCGTGTTGCCCCAACCCCAACCCCTTTGGAGGAGGTGGAAAGTGTTGCACACATCTGTCGCCGCTTTTGCACTGGTGGCATGAGCCTGGGCGCCCTCTCAAGGGAAGCCCATGAAACCCTGGCCATTGCCCTCAACCGCATTGGTGGCAAGAGCAACAGCGGTGAGGGAGGAGAAGATCCGGTGCGCTACCGGGTGTTAGCAGATGTGGATGAGACAGGCCACTCTCCCACCCTGCCCCACTTGCGAGGTCTCCAGCCTGGGGACACAGCCTGCTCCGCCATCAAGCAGGTGGCCTCTGGGCGCTTTGGTGTGACTCCCGCCTATCTGCGCTCTGGCAAACAGTTGGAAATCAAGGTGGCTCAGGGGGCCAAACCCGGGGAAGGGGGTCAGCTGCCTGGGGCCAAGGTGGACAGGTACATCGCTGGGTTGCGCAACAGCAAACCTGGGG
>RKSC01000132.1 GCA_007571085.1 Synechococcus sp. PNGco_S_binSS4 | reverse complement strand
GGTGCGTAACCAAATGAGCCCCGCTGATTTCCAAGCCCTCAAGAAAAAAAACCGCAAACGCCCTCCACAACCGGCTCCTCCAGCACCAGAAACCCCTGGGGTGGCCAACCATGATCCCCTGGCCATTGGGGAGGACGAAAGCCGGGATGATCTGACTATGGAGACTGAGGATGGCACCGGGGGGGCTGACAGTCAGGGCAGGGCCTTGAATGCTGAACAGACCACAGCATTGACCAGGGCCAGCAGCTTGGATGTGAATCAGTTGCCTGCTCCCCTTTATCTTCTTGTGGAGCGCAGCGTGGAATTACAACCCCAGCGTCTGGGCAGCCTTAATAATCTGGGCCTGTTGGAAAGTGACGAACAGCAGCGACAAGGACTGATCCTGTTCAGCAATGCCCGTCAGGCGCGGCGCCAGTGCCGTCGGAATCAGCGGATTGTGAAAGTAGCTGATCCCCAGCTCTTGCAGAAGACAGCGCCCCATCTCTTGGCACAAGGCATCAGCCATCTGGTGATTGAAGACATCCTCTATGCCCTACCCGGCAGCGAAGCAACTGCCAAGACCTGAACCATCTGGTGCATCTCTTCCCTAGTCCTCTGTCTCACTAGAGGCGGGACCCGGCCACAACAGGGCACTGGCGCTGCCACCGGATACCACACCCACAATGAAACCCACGCCCACAATCCAGCCACTGGGCAAGGGAACACTTTCATGGCCAAAACCCAGGTCCAGGCTGATGCGCTCCGCGGAGCGCTCCAAGTTTTGGGCACCCAGGCTGAGGCTGAGGAGCATCAACACCCCAACACCCCAACTGGTGCTCAGCAATAACAGACGACGAATCATGGCTACCCATTATGGCTCAGCCCTGTCCCCATCAGCACAGCGCCTCTGCAACAGCAGGGCATAGAGTTGCTGACGGCTGTGGCCACTGCGCTGGGCCAGGGCCCGGGCAGCTTGGCTAGGGCTGAGACCGTCTTTATGGATCAGCTGCTGCAGCTGGCCCGCCAGGTCATCCCCATCCCAGGGTAAGACTGTTGGCTCTGGGCAACCACCCACCACCACACAACATTCACCCCGGGGGTCCCGGGAAAGAAAGTGTTTCAGGGCCTCAGCTGTGGTGGGACCAATAAATTCCTCGTGCCGCTTGGTTAGCTCCCTGGCCACCTGGAGAGGACGATCACCCCACAACTCCAGCAAATCCTCCAGCATGGCCAGCAGCCGATGGGGCGCTTCATAGAACACCATGGTGCGGGGTTCCCGTTCTAGGTGCTGAAGACGCTGACGGCGGGCACTGCGCTTGGCCGGGAGAAAGCCCTCAAACACAAACCGTCCACAGGGCAAGCCACTACCCACCAGGGCCGTCATCAAGGCCGTGGGACCAGGAATACAAATCACCCCATGGCCAGCCTGGCGGGCTGATGCCACCAACTCTTCACCAGGATCGCTAATGCTGGGCAGACCCGCATCAGTAATTAGGGCCACACTGTGCCTTGCTGCCAATAGGGCCAACAGCTGGGGTTGACGCTGGTGGCAGTTATGGCGATGAAAGCTAATCAGTCGGCCATGGCCAGAAAGACCATGGAGCAGCTGGAGGCTGTGGCGGGTGTCTTCACAGGCAATGACATCCACCTGCTCCAGCACCTTGCAGGCACGGGGGCTCAGATCCTGCCGGTTTCCGATGGGTGTACCCACCACATAAAGCACCCCACCATGGGGCTCTTCCCTAGGCTGTTCCACAATGGCACCTGCCGGTGTTGCCATCATGGCCAGTCCTCTCATCTTGCCCCATGGTGTGGAAGAAGAGCAGCTTATGACCACGTTGCGGCGCAGCGCCTGGGCAGCCGCCGATATCCTGCGAGCCTATGCCCGTGGTGAACAACCTCCCTATGGCTACCCTGGCCACCTCACCGTGGAGGAGAGGGATAACGGCCCGGTGAGTGCTGCTGATCGGGCTGTGAACCACCACATACTGCAGACCTTGGGCCAGATGTGGCCCCATGCCCCTTGGGGGCTGTTCAGCGAAGAAACCACCCATGACCATGCCCAGAACCATCCCCTGGATCGGGAGTGGGCATGGCTGCTGGATCCCCTTGATGGAACCAAAGATTTTCTGCAAGGCACAGGCCACTACGCTATCCACCTGGCCCTGTTGCATCGGGGCCATCCTCGCCTGGGCTTGGTAATGCTGCCGGAACGGGAAGAACTCTGGTTTGGACTGGTGGGGGGGCACTGCTGGTGGGAAGATCGGCAAGGCCACGTCCACCCTGCGCAATTGAGCCGCCGCTGCCGCTGTGAAGACTTGATCCTGGTGGCCAGCCGCAACCACCGCAATGAGCGTTTAGATGCTCTGATTCAGGAGCTGAACCTGGCCAGCAGTCAGGCCGTAGGTAGTGTGGGCTGCAAGGTGGCCACCATCCTGCGGGGTGAGGCGGATGTGTATATCTCCCTCTCAGGCCAATCCGCACCCAAGCACTGGGACATGGCTGCCCCAGAGGCAGTGTTACGAGCTGCCAATGGCTGCTTCCGCCATGCCGACGGACGCCCCCTCACCTACAACAGCAGGGACCTGGATCAAACAGGCTGCCTGGTGGCCAGCCACGGCCTCTGCCAAGGCCAACTAGAAGCCCGCACCCAAGCAGCCCTAGCCGCCATTGACCCGGGCTTTGTGGTGTAGGGGTGCCAGTTGTTCGTGTCACTTGTAGAGATCAA
>RKSC01000040.1 GCA_007571085.1 Synechococcus sp. PNGco_S_binSS4 | reverse complement strand
ACTCATCACCATGGGGCTAGGGGCTTCACCCTGCTGGAGCTGCTCATAGTCCTGTTGCTGTCATCTGGATTGGTCCTGATGTGCTTCAACCTGCTGATGGCGGATGGGCAGTTGGTGGGCCGTATGGCTGGCCATTGGCGGCAACGACAAGAGCGGGAACGGGCCCTAGACCTGATCCGTCACGATCTGGTACAGGGAGACCAGGTGTTGCTGAACCCCCAACAGGCCAGCCACCGCTGCTCCATGAGGAGGCGCCAGCCGGTGTTGGCTATCACCACAGAAGTGGGGATCATTACCTATGCCATTGGCCCAGCCCCCTCCCAAATCTGGACCGGTCCTGTGTTGATGCGCTGTGGACCAGCCTTCACCAAGGAGGGTAATTGGAGCCAGAAATCCTTCCAAAACAGGGTGCTTGTGGATGGGCTGGAGTCCCCCACAGAACCATGGAAACAGTGCCCAGTCACCGGAGGGGTGAATGTGGCAGACTCCTTTGCCTTGCCCTTAGCCATCTGCATGGAGCCCGCCACCGGGCTGGTGACGGTTCGCCTCAGCCAAGGCCAGAGCCATTCCATTGCCAGCACCGTGGTGGGCCTGAATCGTTATGGAGAGTAGGGAATAAGCCCCACTTATCCCTACTTGTACTTTCCCTACTTGTACTTGTTGAAGTTTATTGAAGTTTATTGAATTTCATTCTTTAATCTCATTCAAATTTGGCAGGTATCATGGTCATATCACCATTGGCATGAATAGAAAAAGATCCTGTCTGAGAGAGGGTAAGGGTGCCATTGGTGATCTTAACGGTACACTTACTGCCATTGTTATCTGCATCGGGAACTGTCCACATAATAATCCCATCAGTTGGATCTGCAGCAAGACGGCTAAACTCAGGGTCATTGGCTTTTGTGGGCATGGAGCCCTTATCCAGGAAGTGGGCCTTGCAGTAGGACACCAGACCTCGGGCCTGCATGTTAGCTGCATTGACTTTTGCTTTGTTCTGTTGCCCTAGAAAGCTAGGCAAGGCCACACCAGCTAAAATTCCAACGATAACAACCACAATCAGCAATTCCACCAAGGTGAAACCTGCAGCCCCAGCCTCCTGAATCCCAGGTTCATGGACCCATAGGGTGGGGGGCATAGGCTTCCTGGAGTTCTTCTCTTGCCAGTGGCCAGCTGTGACTTGCCTCAGCTGGCTTAGGCTGAGTTTCAGCGTTTCCAAACGGTTAGCCATGGACAGCACACGGTTTCCCCCATGGTTCCCTCACCAAGGGGTGCACTAGACCTGCCATGGGCCCTATTGATCCCTCCAGCTGGCCCCATGGCTGGGGCCTAGGCAACCTGGGGCGCTGGTTACGCCAGCCACTGCCCAGCCTCTCTGCCCGTCTCACCCGTGTTGGGGCGGTGATGGTGGCCATCTATGGCCTGTTGGCATTGGTGATGCCCCTGCTCAGTGCCAGTGGTTGGCTTCCCGATCCCAACAGTGGCTTGGAGAATCCCACCTTTGCTCCTCCAAGCCTTGCCCACTGGTGTGGCACTGATCGCCTGGGGCGTGATGTGTGCGTCCGTACCATGGCCGGAGCAGGGGTGGCCCTGCAGGTGGTGGTGCTGGCGGTGGTGCTGGCGGTGTTGGTGGGTGTGCCACTGGGCATGGTGAGTGGCTACATGGGCGGTGCTGTGGATCGTCTACTGGTGCTGTTCATGGACACCCTCTACACCTTGCCCCTGCTGCTGCTGGCGGTGGTGATGGCGTTTTTGCTGGGGCGCAGCCTCATCAATGCTGCACTGGCCCTTTGTGTGGTTTACATTCCCCAGTACTTCCGCATGGTGCGCAACCAAACGGCCAGTGCCAAGGCGGAGCTCTATGTGACCGCCGCCCGCTCCCTGGGGGCAGGCCCCTTCTGGATTCTGCGTCGCTATTTGCTTCCTAATGTGATCACCTCAGTGCCAGTGTTGCTCACCCTCAATGGGGCGGATGCGGTGTTGGTGTTGGGTGGGCTGGGATTTTTGGGCCTGGGTCTACCAGAAACTGTGCCGGAATGGGGTAGTGATCTGCAGCAGGCCCTTGTGGCTGTACCCATTGGCATCTGGTGGACAGCCCTCTATCCGGGTCTTGCCATGTTTGGCCTGGTTCTGGGGCTCTCCTTCCTGGGGGAAGGAGTAGATGCTTGGCTCTCTCAACGGGAAACCACCGGTTGAGCCCAGGGCTGATGCCAGCCTCAGAAATACACCTAAACTCAACACATTCCACGGGGAAGGTACAAGATCCTCCCTTGTCTTATGGTGACCCTTCTCTTCCTGGGACTAGCAGTATTTGTGTGGAGCAAGTCCCGGCGCAACCGGGACGAAGTGATCGCCACTTTTGAGCTGCTCCTGGCAGCCATGCTTTTGCTGCTGGCCCTCTGCTGTGGCCGTTTACACCTACCCCTCACCTGTTTGCTGTTGATCTATGCCCTCTTCCTACCCCGTTACCCCAGGAGCCAGCTGCCGGAACGCAGCCCCAGCCGGGAAGAGATTTTTATGGAATTTTGACCACTCCTAGGTGCTGGGGGAGCAGGGCTGTCTCCCCCAGCACCAACACATCAGCCAGCTGCAGCCCCGCTGGTAGGAAAGGCTCCCCAGCACCACTGCACTCCTGCACAGGAACCTGATTCCAGGACAACCGACAGCTGCGGCCATCTGTTGTCAAGAGGGTGAAGTAGGGATGATCTCCCA
>RKSC01000002.1 GCA_007571085.1 Synechococcus sp. PNGco_S_binSS4 | reverse complement strand
AGGGCCTTGAACGGTTGGGCAAACTCCGTCCAGACCAGCTCCATCTGGTGCACCAGCAGCAGTCCCAACTCAAGGCCCTACCGGCGGGGCGCTGGCTCTGGATTGGGGGCACCCCATGGGTTAACAGGCCAGAGAACTTTTCCGGTGCTTACAACTGCACGTCCACCAACTTGGTGGACTGGGAAGCCTTTGCCTTCATGATGGACCTGGCCATGATGGGCTGCGGCACCGGCGCCATCATTGAGCCCCGCCACATTCAGCAGCTCCCTCCCATCTGCAACCAACTTCAGGTGGTGGCGGTGACTCCCATCGGGCAATGCCCCCCGGAAAGCCGTCTGGAGCACACCACCCAGGAGATCCACGGTTCCCATGTGCACATCACCGTGGGAGATAGCCGCCAGGGATGGGTGGATGCCTATAGCCTCCTGCTGACCATGGCCAGTGATGGGCAACTCACCCAGGTGGCACCGCTGCAGATCACGGTGGATCTTTCCCATGTGCGCCCGGTTGGCGAGCCCCTGAAGGGCTTTGGTGGGGTGGCCAATCCCATCAAGCTTCAAGACCTCTTCAGCCGTGTGGCGGCCATTTTGAATCGGGCCTTAGGGCGCCAGCTGAGTTCTGTGGAGTGCTGTCTGCTCATTGACGAGGCAGCTGTCACCATCGTGGCCGGCAACATTCGTCGCTCTGCTGGCATGCGTCAGTTTGCAGCGGAAGATCCCATGGCCGCCAACGCCAAGGACAACCTCTGGCAGCAAGCACCTGACGGCAGCTGGCGCATTGATCCTGAGCGGGATGCCTTGCGCATGGCCAACCATACCCGTGTGTTCCACACACGCCCCACCATGGCGGTTGTGGAGGATGCGGTACGGCGTCAATATCATTCTGGTGAAGGGGCCATTCAATTTGCTCCGGAGGCCATTGCCCGGGCCAATGCTGACCTGCTGCCCACAGGGGAGCTGCGTCAAGAGTTCATTGAAATCTATTGCGATCAAGGACGGCAGGAGGCTGGCCAGTGGCTGAATCTGAACCATGGCCGTGGCCCCATCCCTGGGGAGGAATTGGAGCACCGCCTCAACCGTTATGGGCTGAACCCCTGCGGTGAAATCATTGGTTCAGACTTCCACTGCAACCTCTCAGAGGTGCACCTCAACCTCATATCCCCCCAGGATCGCCGTGGTCAGGAGGAGGCCTTTCAAGGGGCGGCTCTCTCAGCGGCAGTGCTACTGAATCACCATTTTGTGGTGGAGCGCTACCAGCGCAGCCGGGAGCTGGATCCCATCGTGGGGGTGAGCTTCACCGGCCTCTTTGATTTCTTTGTCCATGCCTTCGGTGTGCCGTGGCTCCACTGGTGGATGGAAGGACGACCCCACCATGGGGCTGGCCGCCAATTTTTGGAGCAGGAGGCAGAGTTTCTTCACCACTGGCGTCAGGTGGTGGAAGAGACGGTGGAGGAGTATTGCCGGGACCACCACCTGACGGTGCCCAACCGCTGCACCACCGTGCAACCTGCCGGCACCAAGAGTCTGCTGACGGGAGCCAGCCCCGGTTGGCATCCTCCCAAGGCCCAGCGGTTTATCCGCCGCATCACATTCCGCAAGAACGATCCCGTCGCCTTGGCCTGTCTGGACTATGGCTACACCATTGTTCCCTCCCAGACCGATAAGGATGAACGTGGTCTGCTGCTGAATGATCCCTTTGATCCCCGTTGCACGGAATGGTTGGTGGAAATTCCCACGGAGGTGAGCTGGGCCAATGTGCCCGGGGCTGATCAGGTGGACCTGAACCAGTTTTCTGCCACGGCTCAGTTTGATTTCTACATGCAGGTGCAAAGGTTCTATGTAACCCACAACACCAGTGCCACCATTGAGCTGCGGGAGCAGGAGATTGGCCCTCTGGCCCAAGCCATTCACCAAGCCATCCACGGCAATGGGGGCTATATCTCTGCAGCGCTGCTAGCTCGTTTTGATGCCAATGCCACCTTCCCCCGCCTCCCCTTTGAACCCATTAGCAAGGCCATCTATGAACAACTCCAGGCTGCTGTACTGAGCCGTCGTCGTGAGGAGGATTTCTTCACCGCACTGCAACACCATGACCAAGGCATCCAGATGGAGGCTGGCCCCATGGCATGTGACTCAGATCAGTGCCTCATGCCTGAGAAGACACCATGACACCACCTCCACAACAAGTGGGCCGGATGCAGCAACACCCAGCCCACTTGTTGTGGCAGAATCCCATGGTCCTCTTGGACAGCACAACGGAGAGGAGGGGTGGCCGAGTGGTTGAAGGCAACGGTCTTGAAAACCGTCAACGTGCAAGCGTTCGTGGGTTCGAATCCCACCCCCTCCGCTGTCCTGTCACCAGAGCCGCCCGGAAGGAGGGAAGCCTGGAAGAAGGGAAGGAGTACCAGTGTGCTTCCTGTCTGGCCCCTTGGGGCTTGGGGTATCTGAAAAGATCCGATAGCCTTCCTCCCCATGGGATATTTTCTCGCCATAAGAAAGTCAATCTTCTAGGGAGTGCTGTGGACGAGCAAACCTTGTGCTAGCTTGTGCTAGAATTTGCGAAAGCTAGCCTCAATTTCTTCTACAGCTAGCTTCCACTTCTTCTATTATGATCAAGCTCATGCTCTCTACTATGATCAAGCTCATGCTCCTCATCTTTGTGGTTACATTTCTTCATGTCTCTCCAGTAGCTGCTGCAATCCTACAATTCTCACCCCAGCAT
>RKSC01000148.1 GCA_007571085.1 Synechococcus sp. PNGco_S_binSS4 | reverse complement strand
ACAAATCCATCTTGGTTTGGTCCACCGCGTTTTAATAATGCTTCCCGAACCCCATGGGCATCAAATCGCGCCGTTGATTTCATTACGGATGGATAACGGCGAGCAATGTCCCCATGGCTTAATGCTGCATCAAAGTAATCTCCAATCCTAGCCTTCAGCTGGTCAAGATCAATATCGACAAGAAAGCTGTCACGACTGGTCTTAACACCTGGAAACGAGACTGAAAATAACTCAGGCAGGGCAGGCCAGTGGAACCATTGGCTGCTCACCACCGTTGACATGAAGGGAAGACCCAAAGCGGGAACCGGTTTAATCCTTTCATAGAGCACATCCGCTGCTTCTTCTGCAGTTTGCAGCAGTTCTGCCCCCTTATCTTGACCCCGGCCCCAAAGATGGCGGAAGTTCACTGTATCAGCAGGCTGATGGTTTTCCTTGCGCACTAACGTTGTGATGGCGGTGCCCACTTTGATGCCTACAGTGCTCTCAGTGGTAAAAATGCTCCCATCAGGTGAACCATCCGGTGCCTTATTGCCTTTGCGTGTGTCCCCATTTAGGCAGTCAATGCGCACTGCATCAAATACTTCCAAATAACGCTCCCGCATTCCCGTAAACGACAACCCATCCAGCCAGGAATAGTTGGAAATGAAGCAAATTACACCCTGGCCGGTCTTTTCCGCAATGCGCCGTTCTGCCATGGAGAAGAAGCGCACATAGGGATCGTTTAGGCCCTGGCCCTTGGGTGGAGGCACCCGTTTTGTTGTTCGGTAGGCATGGGAAAGTTCACGCTCTTCATCCACCGCCATGCCGGCAAAACCGTTATAGGGGGGATTGCCCAGGATCACCAAAATGGGCCGGCCTTGTTTCACTTGCTCGGCCTGATCCCTTTCCTCCGCCAGTTCGGGTAGGGGTAGTGGCTTGTTGATGCGGGGTTCCCAGCCGGTTAGGGCATTGGTGAGAAACACACCGGCTCGCTCCTTGCCCCCATGGTCTAGGGCCGCATCCAAACCCTGCATGGTGAGGCCCACTTGCAAATGGGCCACCACAAAGGGGGCCGGCATGATCTCAAAGCCAAACACCCGCTCCATGGCAGCTTGCTTCACCCGGGCACCGGCTAGGGCACCCAGGCCCTGGCTCTCCAGGTTGGTGGCCATGCGCTGCAGCACCTCTGCCAGATAGGCCCCGGTGCCGCAACAGGGATCCAACACATAAACGTTCTCCGCCGCCAACCCCTGGGCAATGGCAAGATCCTCTTTTAAGGCCCGATCCACCCGGGCCACCATATAGCGCACCACCCCTGGGGGTGTGTACCAGACCCCCAGCTGTTTCCGCAGCTCCGGATCAAAGGCTTCCAGGAATGGCTCATAGAAATAGGGCACCGCCTCTCCCCCATTGAAACGGGAGAAGAAGGCCCGGTGGTCCACCCGCTCCAGGGCCTCAGCGGTCCAGTCCAGCAAGGGGACCAGACCCAGGGAATGGAGGCGATCCGGCTGGGTCAATTGGGAGAATAGGGCTTGGAGCACCGGTACCCGCAGATGCCAAACCGCTGTACGCCAATTGAAACCCCCTGATGGTGGCGGCTCTTCCTGGGCCCACAGCACCCAGGCGGAGAAGATGCCATAGAATAAGGTTTGCACAAGGGTGGAGCGGAAGAAGCGCTGCCCCTGGTCCTTCTTAAAGCGCACACCCAGGGCCTCTTCCAAGGCGGAACGCACCACCATCAGGGCCGGCACATTTCCCGCCGCTTCCACCCGGGCCAGGCCGTCCCGGGCGTAGGAGGCCAGGAGCCAGGCTAGATCCTGGGGTTCTGCCAGCACGGCCCGATGGCGGAAGGCCCGGATTAAGTACTCTCCCAGCCCCACCCCCAGCTCCTGGGCCAGGGCCCGGGGCTGTTGCAAACGGTGCTCAAAATCCTTTAAGTCTTCCCCCAACCGGAAAGGGGGCAGGGGCGCTGGCTGCCCTGAACCGTTGCTGCCCACCAGGAGGAACTCCCGGGTGTTGGTCACCAACACCAGCCGGTAACGGTTCCAGTAGCGATTCACCTGGGCCCCATGGGCCGTCTGCTGAATATCCTCCTTGGCACCTTTCACCTCCACCACGCCGCACTCCGGCAACTGGCCATGGCGGGGGCGGCCCCTCTCCACTTGCTTGGCCCCATAAAGGCCAAAGTCCGGGTGGCCCGCTCCCTGATCAGCCAATTCACTTATGCAAAACACCTTGGGCTTGACCAGGGCGCCCACCGTATTCAGCAGGTTGGCCAGGGGTGCGTAGCTGGAGCGTTCCTCCGTGCTGCCCCCGCAAGCCCGGAGGCGGGCCAGATGGAGAAAATATGCCTCTGCTGCTTCAATGAGCTTGTGGTGGTTTGGGGTCATTGGGATAAAATAACAGGCAAGGGCACCGCTGCCCCTGAGCCGTCTGCCCCAGCCCATGGTCAGTGCCTTGCCAGGGCTGGCTGGGATCACATTGCTGATAAGCTGCAATCACCTGGGGGACCAGATGATGAAGGTGTTTTGCAGCCAGGAGGGGCAGTGATGGGGGCCCTCAGCTGGATCACCATTGAAGGTTTCAAAAGCATCAAGGGTATTGAGCAGCTGCCCCTGAGGCAGATCAATGTGTTGATTGGGGCCAACGGGTCTGGGAAATCCAACTTTCTCCAGGCTTTCTCATTTTTAAGTGCCATAAGAAGTGGTGGTCTTCGCAGTTATGTTTTCAAAGCAGGTGGGGCGGATAGGGTTCTTCACTTCGGTGCAAAG
>RKSC01000096.1 GCA_007571085.1 Synechococcus sp. PNGco_S_binSS4 | reverse complement strand
AAATACGTTGAAGCCATGACAAAAACACAATTTGCAAGGGCGCTGGGGAGGGTGTCAAAGCTGGCAATAGAAGCAAGGTGCTCTCTGCTAAAAGCTGGCAGGTCTATTCTATCAACAAAAAAGAAGACAGGTGCAGCAGAGGAGGAAACTATTTTCTTTATATGGCCAAGAGACCCGCCTTGCCAAACTGTAATCAGAGAGTGTAATCAGTCCCTAAATAACAAAAATCCTGATAACTTAATCCAGCCCACCCAGTGTCGGCACCCTGTAGGGCGTGTTGCCTGGCACCCAGGAATCACCTGTGTGGCCCAGCTCTTTTTTCCAGAAGGGGGCGCGGTGCTTGAGAGCCTCCAAAATGGCTTGACAACTGGCCAAGGCTTGGCCCCGCCGATCCCCTGCAGTGGCCACAAGCACAATGGCTTCTCCCACTGCCACAGTGCCGATCCGGTGGTACACCAGGGCTGCAGAAGCACCATGACGCCCCAGTTCCTCCCGGCAGATGTTCTCCAGCATGGTTTCAGTCATGGGGGGGTAGTGTTCCAGCCAGAGTCCTCGCAGGGGGGAGCCATTCACCCCAATACCCCGCACCCGGCCAATGAATTGGGCCTGGGCAGCTTCTTGCCAGCACCAGGCCCCTAGGGCATCTCTAGGATCAAAGGGGTGGTTCAGGAGCCGGATGGCAATGGCCATGGTGGGGCAGTTCCCCGCACTGACATCAGCCTAAGGTGTGCCAGCAGGCACCATTCACAGCCAGAACCAGAATCTAGGCGGCTGGCTGGCTCTCCCCAAGGTCTTACCCGCCAGTGATGGGGGGCAAAAAGGCCAGTTCGTCGCCGTTTTGTAACAGGTGGTCAGGGGTGACGAAGCTTTGGTTCACAGCCCAGAGGAGACCTGGACAGTGGATGCCCAGCTGCTGTTGGAGCTGGGCTACGGTGGTGGGCTGCTCCAGGTGCACCAGCTGTTGATGCCAGCCCTGGTCTTCCCGCAATCGGGCAAACAGGAGCACCCGCACAGTGGTGGTGGGTTTACCCATGGGGATCAGTGCTCAGCAGGACCTTGGGGCATTCTGGGGGATCAGTGTTCCTGCAGTTGACCATGGCTTCTCTTCCCATTGCCCTACTCACGGTGTCGGATAGCCGCTCCTTAGCGGAGGACACCTCAGGTGCAGTGCTGGTGCAGCGCATTGGCCAAGCAGGGCATCGGCTGGTGGCACGGCAGCTGGTGCCTGATGATCGCTACCGGATTCGGGCTGTGGTGAGCAGTTGGATTGCGGATCCAGGAATTGGGGTGGTCATCAGCAGCGGTGGCACTGGCCTAACGGGGCGGGATGGTACACCAGAAGCGGTGGCCCCTCTCCTGGACAAAACCATCACCGGTTTTGGTGAACTGTTCCGTGTGGTCTCCTTTGAATCCATTGGCACCAGCAGCTTGCAAAGCCGTTGCCTGGCAGGGGTGGCCAATGGCACGGTCCTGTTTGTGTTGCCAGGCTCCGTGGATGCGGTGAGCACAGCCTGGGATCAGTTGATCCAGGCCCAACTGGATGACACCACCCGCCCTTGCAACCTGGTGCAACTTTTGCCACGGCTCCAGGAACCTGTGGATCAGCCACCGATGTAAGCCATTTCTGGAGGGGGCGGCCTTACTGGGGCTTTTGTCTGCTGGGATGCCATGGCCCGCTCTTCGCTGTAGCGATCATGGCGCTGGTGCCAGAGGGCGGTAAGCTGTTGGGCCAAGATGGGGTCGGGCTGCTGGGGATGGAGAGCAGGCTTAAGATCTGTGCCTTGGCTGGCAAAAAGGCAAGTGTAGGCCACCCCATCAGCCGTGACCCGCAGCCGGTTGCAGTCACCACAAAAGGGTTCGCTGATGGAGGCAATGGTGGAGACCACACCTGTTCCATCAGTATAGCGCCAACGCCGGGCTGTGGATCCCAGTTGGCGGCCCATGGGTTGTAAAGGCCAATGATGGGCAATTTGGGCAGTCATGGTGGCAGCAGTGAGCACATGGTGGGGTTGCCAGCCATTGCGATTGCCCACATCCATGTATTCAATCAGCCGCAGCTCCACCCCCTGGTCCCGACAGAGGCGCGCCATGGGAACCACCTGATCCCCATTGCAGTGGGCCATCACCACCATATTTATCTTGACGGGTAGGTGGACAGCTTGGGCATGGCCAATGGCTGCCAGCACCCGCTCAAAACTGTTGCCACCCCCCATGCGGAGTACGGTCTGGGGATTGGCACCATCCAAGCTGATGGTTATGCGATCCAGGCCCGCCTGTTTTAGACCCTCTGCCATGGGGCGATCCAGCAACACCCCATTGCTGGTGAGGCACAGGTCCTCCACCAGGTCCTGGGCCTTCACTGCCTGAATGAAGGCCAGCAGATCTGCGGCCAACAAGGGCTCACCACCTGTGAGCCGTAGGCGGCGGCAACCCAACTGGGCAGCCACACGAACCAGCTTCAGCCGTTGCTGGTGGGTGAGTAGGTGGTGGGGATCTTGATTCTCGGGGCGACAATAGCGGCAGGCCAGGTTGCAGCGGGCTGTGAGGGAAAGCCGCAGCACCTCCAATGGACGATCCAGTTGATCAAGGCTGCTAGATGTCATTAGGGCCGTGGTTGCAGAATGGCAAGGTCTTGGGGACAGTTCACATTCACCAGGGTTGTTGATGGAACCTGTAGCCAGTCCACCGGAAGGCTGGGCAGCCACTGACGAAAGCTGCGCACCCCAGCGGCCACAGCTTGATGGAGGGTTGTTGCCAGGGCAGATCCATAGTTGGCCAGCAGGGGTTGCTGCTGTTGCCCATCGGTGGTGAGACGCACATGGTGGGGTGGCAGTGGAGCAGCCAGGGCCCTCAGCAGGGGCGGGGTGATGTGGGGCAAATCACAGGCCAGCAGTAGGAAGGAGCGGCCCGGATAGAGGCCCATTAGCTTGGCCAATGCCAGCATGGGACCTTCCCATGGGGGCAGTTCTTCAATGACGGTGACCGGCTGCAGTGGGGGTACTGCAGCCAGGTGTTGGCCATGGCCCTGGCCAGGACGACTCAGGCAGATGGTCTCCAGTCCGGTGGCCATGGCCACGGTGCAGGCATGGTGCAGGAAACTGCCCCCATGGGGATGGGGCAACAGGGCCTTGTCCTGACCCATGCGCCGACTCCAGCCCCCTGATAAAATAGCGGCAGTGGGCTGATCAGAGCAAGGCAAGGGGAGCTTCCATGGCAGGTCAAGTATAAGGTTTACCCCGGGCCACAACCACAACTGCTAGCCCAATAAATCGAGATCTTGTAGCAACAGCAACACTTCCAGATTCCATGAGTTGGTTCCATGATACCCATCGGTTAGCCCTGCGCACCGAATCCCATGGCCTGGTCGCTTTTTTCTTGAAGCCAGGGTTTCACTAACCTCCAATTCTATGCTTGGTGAACTTTGGTCTTTCCAGGGAAGATACAGGACGCTCCATCTCACCTGGTTTGCTTTTTTCCTCACCTTTGTTGTGTGGTTTAACTTAGCCCCACTAGCCACAACCGTGAGGGAAGATATGGGCTTAGAGCTGGCACAGATTCGTACCATTGCCATTTGCAATGTGGCCCTGACTGTGCCGGCACGGGTGATTATTGGAATGTTGCTGGATAAGTTTGGCCCGCGCATCACTTATTCTGCTATTTTGGTGTTTGCAGCCATCCCCTGTTTGCTGTTTGCCACGGCCCAGACCTTTGGCCAGCTGGTGGTGGCCCGCCTACTGCTCTCCATCGTAGGGGCTGGCTTTGTCATAGGAATTCGCATGGTGGCAGAATGGTTTCCCCCCAAGGAAATTGGCTTAGCTGAAGGCATCTATGGAGGCTGGGGGAACTTTGGTTCTGCTTTCTCAGCCCTCACCTTGGTGATTGTGGCAGGCTGGCTCAGCTTTGCTGGTGGAGCCCAAATTGGTGATGTGGTGCTCAACTGGCGGGGCGCCATTGCCCTCACCGGTATTGTGGCCGCTGCCTACGGGGTGTTCTATTTTTTCAGTGTGCGGGACACACCACCAGGGAAAACCTATCAGCGACCCCACAAAACTGCCGGTTTAGAAGTGACTTCCATGCTGGACTTCTGGGGTTTGATGGGCATGAATGTTCCCTTTGCGGCCATCCTGGCGGTGTTGGCATGGCGGCTCAAAACCGTGGGTTTCTTGAATGAAACCACCTATCCCCTCACCCTTCTGGGCATTTTGGCTTGGTATGGAATTCAGTCTTGGGGCGTAATCCGCACCAATTGGCAGATGATTACCGGCCAGAAAGTTTATGCTAAAGAAGACCGCTATGAATTTAAACAAGTGGCCATCTTGGAGCTCACCTATATCGTCAACTTTGGTTCCGAGCTGGCGGTGGTATCCATGCTGCCCAGCTTCTTTGAGACCACCTTTGATCTACCCAAAGCCCTGGCTGGCATTCTGGCATCCTCCTATGCCTTTATGAACCTGGCTGCACGTCCAGGGGGTGGCCTCCTCTCAGATCGCATGGGGTCTCGGAAAAAAACCATGTCCTTTCTCACCATTGGCCTAGGGGTGGGCTATCTGCTTATGAGCCTCATTCAACCGGGCACCTTCACGGGTACAGCCGGTATTCTTCTGGCCATGGCCCTGACCATGTTCTGCTCCTTCTTTGTGCAGGCTGGGGAAGGTTCCACTTTTGCCATGGTGCCGTTGGTGAAGCGCCGTGTCACTGGCCAGGTTGCTGGGCTGGTGGGGGCCTATGGCAATGTGGGGGCTGTGGCCTATCTCACCATCTTTGCCAGTCTGCCCGGATGGATGGGTGGGGGAGCAGACCCATCTGACGCCATTGTTGCCTCCTCAAACAGCGCTTTCTTCCAAGTGCTAGGCATTGCTGGCTTGATTGTTGGCTTCCTATGCAGGTTTTTCCTGAAGGAGCCCAAGGGCTCCTTTGCTGATCTCCATGAGGGAGAGCTTGCCACCACTTGAGGGATATCTTGATGGATATGAAGTCTCGCGCCAGTTAGTACCATGACCTCCCATGTGCATTCCCAATGCCCCTATTGCGGGGTGGGCTGTGGCCTTGAGCTGCTGCCCCCTGCGGCCAAAGGCCGTGCCACCCTCCGGGATCACCAGGGCACTCCGGTTTGGGGTGCCCGGGGGGATCGTGGCCATCCCTCCAGCCTGGGCCAGGTATGCATTAAGGGGGCCACAGTGGCCCAAACCCTGGGTAACGGTCGCCTAAGCCAGCCCCTCTATCGCCCCCAGCTGGGGCAGCCCCTGGAACCCATCACCTGGGATGAGGCATTCACCATCCTCCTCCAGCGCATCCGAAGCACCATGGCTGGGAAGGGGCCCCAGGCTCTGGCCATGTATGGCTCAGGGCAATTCCACTGCGAAGATTACTACCTGGCCCAGAAACTGTTCAAGGGAGCTTTAGGCACCAACAATTTTGATGCCAATAGCCGACTCTGCATGAGCTCAGCGGTGGCGGGCTATACCCGCAGCCTGGGTTCCGATGGTCCCCCTTGCTGCTATGAGGATCTGGATCAGTGCGATTTGGCTCTGCTCATTGGTGCCAACATGGCAGATTGCCACCCTGTTCTGTTTCAACGGCTGATTAAACGTCACCGCAAACGGCGCTATAAGAAAAACCTGCAAATCGTCGTGGTGGATCCTCGCCAGACGGACACCAGCAAGGCAGCGGATCTGCACCTGGCCATTCGCCCCGGCACGGATCTGGCCCTGCTCCATGGCATAGGCCATCTGCTACTGCGCCAGGCCGCCCTGGACTTTGATTTTATTGAAGGCTGTACAGAGGGATTTTTCGCCTACGCTAGGTTGCTCCAAGAGTGGACACCCACACGGGTTGCAGCCATCTGTGGGATCAGCAGCAAGGATCTGCGCCTGGTGACACGCATTTGGGCCCGCAGTCAGTCAGCCCTAAGCCTTTGGTCCATGGGAGTGAACCAGTCGGTGGAGGGCACCGCCACCGTATCTGGACTCATTAATCTTCACCTGCTGACCGGGCAGATTGGGCGTCCGGGCGCGGGGCCCTTCTCATTGACAGGTCAACCCAATGCCATGGGTGGTCGAGAGGCGGGTGGCCTTGCCCACCTGCTGCCCGGCTACCGCCATGTGGGCAATCCCCAGCATCGCAGTGATGTGGAGGCCATATGGAAACTGGGTCCCATTGCAGCAGAACCTGGCCTCAGTGCCTGGCAGCAGATTGAAGCCATGGAATCTGGAGCCCTGGATCTCTGGTGGGTTGCTGCCACCAATCCATTGGTGAGCATGCCCCACCTGGAGAGGGTTAAGGCAGCCATGGCCTCCTGTCCCCTTGTGGTGGTGAGTGAGGCCTATGCCAACACAGAAACCAGCCGCTGGGCCCATCTGGTTTTACCGGCGGCCCAGTGGAGTGAGAAGGATGGTGTGATGGTGAATTCTGAGCGGCGTGTCACCTTCTGCCCAGGTTTTCGCCAGGCACCGGGAGAGGCTCGAGCCGACTGGCAAGTGTTTGCCGAATTGGGGCGGCGCCTAGGTTTCGTGGAGCAATTTTCCTATGAATCCGCAGCAGAGGTGTATGGGGAAATGGTTTCCCTCTCAGC
Source organism: Synechococcus sp. PNGco_S_binSS4 (assembly GCA_007571085.1). Classification (GTDB taxonomy): domain Bacteria; phylum Cyanobacteriota; class Cyanobacteriia; order PCC-6307; family Cyanobiaceae; genus Synechococcus_B. Next base: position 1,582 of record RKSC01000096.1, on the reverse strand, counting down.
AGGTCGCGTCTGCGACACTTCCGGCCTCAGCCATGAGCTCTTGCGCCAAGAGGGTCCTCAGCAGTGGCCTTTTCCTGCTGGTGCCCTCCCCAACCAAGACAGCAGAGGACTCTATTGCAACGGCATCTTCCCTACCCCCACTGGGCGGGCCCGTTTTATGGCGGATCAGCCCCATGGTTTGGCGGAGCCCACCAACAGAGCATTTCCCTTGGTACTCACCACTGGCCGCTATCTGGGCCATTGGCATACCATGACCCGCACGGGTCAGCTGGAGCGGCTGCGACGGATGCACCCTGAACCGCTGTTGGAGGTAAACCCCGTCGATGCCACGTCAGCTGGGTTGGTTGATGGGGCTTTTGCCATCATCCGCTCCCGCCGTGGTCAGGCCACAGCCCGGGTAGCCCTTCGAGATCAGATCCGACCGGGCACCGTGTTTCTGCCCATGCACTGGGGTGCCTCCCAGAAGCAACCCTGTGCGGTCAATGAGCTGATGCATGCCCTGGGCTGTCCCATCTCCCAGCAGCCGGAGCTGAAGGCTGCAGCGGTTCAGCTGGCTTCTGTGCCCTGAATGGGGGGATGTGGTTTGACCTTCAGTCCCCCTTGACACAGCCACCAACCTCACCCACATTCAGCCTACAGATTATGTACTGCTGCCATGGTATCCCTTAAATGTCTTTGGCCAATTTACGCGGACAGAATTTGCAGATTCAGTAAATCTTGAGGAGGAAATACCAGTGCAATCCTCTTCCATATCCTACTCCTTCCCCATCTTTAATGGCTCTCCATCGCTTCCCTGGCGTAATTTATGGTGTAATTATTTGCATTACTTGTGTTAGCTTGCCTTAAATTTGCTGGTTTGTACCTGGACGGTGGCAGCCGGAGCCCCAATGACCAGCACTACCAGAATTGTAGCCCATTGGCACAAGACCATTACCCCTTCAGCTTGGCCAGAAGCCAGACTCCCTAAGAACATGCTGGCTCTCTTTATTGTGCACATGGACTTTTTCAGATTTCACATATATCAGCAAGGTAAGGAGACCCTCCGCTGAGCAGTAATAGATGACGCAAGCTCCACCTCTTTTGCCCCACCCCTGTGCAGGAACCCACATTTTGAAGACGGTTCAGGCCCTTGGGCCTGTGGCAATCTCAGAGCTTTCTTAAGATGTTCACACTTAAGATGTTCACAGAGGCAAGAATCTTTTCTGGCCAAGCGCTTGCGGTTCCTTTGGAACTCTTCTGGGTACTCCAGGCTTCTCACTCTCACTAGTCCGGCTAGTTCTGGGTTTTCACAAACAATCACGTCACATAGTAGAAAGCCCCAGCTATTCTCTGAGTGCAGCTGTAAACTTAGCCCTGGCCGAGAGGGCACCTGTCTCACCAATACCCTCAACGGTGCAGGAAAGAGCTTCCAGCTTTTGCAGAATCAGCCTATCAAGATAGATGGGCTTCAATATGGTCTTCAATGGCTTTAGCAGAGTTGAATTGTTTTTCCCATTTTACCATGGAGGCAAATAATGAGGAAAACCACCAAAAGCAACCGCCATAGACCAGCCAGGCCCATACCGGTTTGCTGGTTTCCATG
>RKSC01000065.1 GCA_007571085.1 Synechococcus sp. PNGco_S_binSS4 | reverse complement strand
GGCGAGCAGGGGGAAAGGGCCACAGTAACAGCGATGCTGACCCATCCATCAAGTGAAGCCACCACCATATCAGTATCTGTAGAGCCGGAAGCCCCTGCCGTGGCAGGAGATTTTAACCTGAGCAGCAACAATATGCTAACCATAGCAGCAGGAGCCACCACCAGCTCTGGCACGGTGACCATCACTGCGGTGGACAATGAATTCCATTCACTGGATAAGCTGTTCACTGTTCAAGCAACAGCATCTGGTGGCAATGGTCTCCTCAAACCAAAGGATGTTAAATTAACCATTGCCGATGATGACGGATCGGCAGAAGCCTTAATTGAGAAAGCCAATGAGCAGGTGCTTCCCTCTGTCCTCAGCAAAGTGACCAGTCATCAAGTTGCAGCCATCACTGGTCGCTTAGATGCCATCTCCTCCGGTGCGGTGCCATCCTCTCCCGGTAGCATCACCATGGAAGGTCTGGCCACTGATATTGCCGATTATCTCATCAGCCATCGGGAAAGTCTACACCGGGGCACTTTCGCCTGGGATTGGAAGCAAGCCCTCTCCGGACGAGACTTCTCCTTCTCTGTCCCAGGGATAAACCTGGCCCAAAGGGGAGATACAATGATGGGTGCTTCCCAATCCTCACCCAGCTTCTCTTTATGGGGAACTATTGACTACTCCTTCCTTGAAGATAAAATAGATTCTACCGCCCTAGATGGTGATATCCTCTCCGGTTATATTGGCATTGATACACAGCTGGGAGAGAATATGGTCACCGGTGTGGCTCCGCTGGTGGACAGTTGCAGATATGGCGCTCCGGTGCCACAGCCTTTGCCCTGAAGCTGGATGGCACCACTGCCCACTTCCTGAATGTGGATGTGCAAAGAGGCCGTCTAGCTGCCCAGCTCTCCCAAGACTTCTCCCCAAGCGCTGCTGGTGTATTCACCACTGACCTGGAGCTGGGCTTGCTCATGAGCAGCGTGGATGAGAGTGGGGCTGAGCTGGCCGGTAGCCTCCACTGGCATGGTGTCACAGGGGTCTCCGTCTTCGGTAAAAGCCGTGTACTCTTGACCGGCGGTGAGCAGAAGAATTGGGGCATCAGCGGTGGGCTGCGCTATGCTCCCACCAATGGAAGAGAAGGGCTAATGGTTTCCCTAGAGCCTTCCCTGGGTAATACAACCCAGCAGCTCCTCTCTAACCTGTGGTCAGAGTCAGTGGCAGACCTGGGTAGGGTCACTGATGTAACTGGTGCCCAGTTCCGTGCTGAACTGGCCTATGGCTTCACCACCGCTGCTGGTCTGCTAAGGCCCTACACCATGTACTCCATCTCAGAGGGTAGCACCACCGTAGATGCTGGGGTGCGTTATAGCCTAGATGGCATCTTAGATCTGGATCTAAGGGGCGGCCGCAGGAGGAGCAGTGGAGGAAGTGGTGAGAGCCGCTTTATCCTGGAAGTGCGTACTGAGCTTTAGGGATGGAAAATGAAAGCTGTCTAAGACAGTACAATGTTTATCCACTCCTCCAGGTTTACTCGACCTTCCATGAAGATCCTTATTGGAAAGATCCTTATTAGAAAGAGAGATGGTCCTTAAGCAGTTCCATCACAGTGCCCAGCCTAGTGCATACAGCTTGGTGGTGTCTAGCTTTGAGTATTCCTCAGGGCCTCAGCCTCCTAGCCATGGTCTTCTTCTAGTACTTTGAGTGGTGCCTATTGGCTTATTTCATGGAGCACCTTGCTTCCCCAGAGTCCTTACCGGTCCCACCTATCTTGTTGCTGTCCTTATCTTGTTGCTGTTGTGGTCTCTAGGAGCAGGACACACCTGCTCCTAGAGGGTGGGACCCCTTACACTTAATAACTTGACACCTAATAATAAGCCCCACTGCGCCGCTGATGAACCGCTGTTTGGCCCTTCTCATCTAGGAGGGCACCGTGGTCCACCTGGCCATAGATCAGCCAGTGGTCACCACACTCCATCCGTTGACAAACCTTCACCTCCAGCCAGGCCAGGGCATCCTGCAGTAGGGGCTGGCCATGGGGGCTCTCTATCACCTCCAACCCTTGAAAACGGTGAGCACCTGGTGCAAAGTCTTGTAGGAAATGTTTCATAAGGTCCCTTTCCCGGCCTGAGGCCAGAATGTTGAGAGCGAAGTGGCTGCCGTTGTGCAACAGCTGTTCCACAGCACGATCCTTTGCCACTGCCACTGTGATGCCCGGGGGAGTGAAGCTGGCCTGGGCCACCCAGCTGGCCACCATGGCTCCACTGAGGGAGCCATTGCGGGCAGTAAGCACACAAAGAGAACCCAACACCCGACCGAGAGCCTGGAAGGATGGCTCACTGCGGCTATCCTTTAACCCACCGTTGGCACGCCGCTGCTGCTGTCGCTGTTGCCGTTGCAGCATTTGGCTCAGATCCGTGCCAATTTCTTCACAGCGCTTGAGGGTGTTGGCATCTGGTGAGAAGCGCACCCGCAGGGTGGGAAAAGCAAAAGTAAATCCACAATCCCGCAACTTTTTTTCCAATAGGTCTATAGCTTCCCCACTCCAGCCGTAGCTGCCAAAAACTCCCACCAGGGTGCTGCGTTCAGCCTCTGCCAGCACTGTGCCCAATGCTGCCATAATTGGCGTTGGTGCATGGCCTCCCAGGGTGGGGGAACCAATTAACAGGGCCTGACTTCTATGAATGGCCTGGCGCAGTTCTTCTGCAGAGCTGAACTCACAGTTGATACTTTGTACCCGCACCCCTGACTTGGCAATGCCTTGGCCCAGTGCTGAGGCAATGGCGGCGGTGTTACCATAGGCACTGGCAAACAGCAGGGCTACACTCAAAGGGGAGCGTCGCTGCCCCTCGCCCCAGCGGCGATAATTATTGAAGAGGCTGCGCCAACTTTGGCTGATGATAGGTCCATGGCCTGGGGCAACGGCCTGGATGGTTAACTCCTCCAGGCGTTCCACAACGTTGTCCACCTGCTGGGCCATGGGGGCCATGAGGCAGTCGTAGTAGAAGCGGCGATCCTCCTCATAGGCACTGCCGTAGGGTTCCTCCAGCTCCTCTGTGCAGAGGTGGGCTCCAAAAAATTTGCCGCTGAACAAAATGCCGTGGCGCTCCTCATGGACTAGGAGACCACCGGGCCAGCGGGGAGTGGGGGCAGGAAAAAGGCGCAGCCGGCAGGGGGCATCCGGTTTCCCCACAACCATGTGGTGCTCACCACGGACCATCTGCAATGGGGGCAATGGTCTGGGTTCTGCCACCGCTGGGGTGGGGGCGTTCCCATGGCGGGGTGTCCAGAGCTCTTGCAACAGCTTGACCCCGGCGCTGGAGGCTAGCAGCCGCAGCCGGGGATAAGCCACGGCCATGTGGCGCAGCAGCCCCACCCTGTTGGGGTTCACATGACCCACCACCACTGCAAGAGGGTGATCCACGGGGCAGTGGTGCCCCAGCACCTCCAGAAATGGCTCCCGGAAGGATTCCCCAGGGGGATGGATCAGGGTGGCCTCAGCACCACCGGGAATGAAAAAGCTGTTGGCACTGGTGCCCCGCTCCAGGCCGTACTCCACTTCAAAGCGCAGTCGTTCTGGACTGAGACCCCGTAGGCAGAGCAACTGGTCAGCAACGGAGAGGGTGATGACGCGGCGCATGTGTTGACCCTGGATGAAGACCTTCAGTACATTGGTTTAGTAGTGATTGCCCACCTTGCGGTGGTGGACAGCGGTTTTGCCCTCCTGATCCGCCACCCGACCACTTTCCACTTCTGCATAGATAATCCAGTGGTCACCTCCCTCCAGCCGCTGCCGTACGCAACAGCCCAGGAAAGCCAGGGCATCTGCTAGCACAGGCCCCCCTGGGGCCGCATTGGACAAGATGTTCACCCCTGCAAAGCGGTCAGCACCGGGGGGAAAGCGTTTGAGGAAGTGGCGCAGCAGTGGTTGATGGTTCTCCTGGGAGAGGATATTGAGCACAAAGTGGTCCCCCACCTGTAATAAGGCTTCAATGGCCCGATCTCGAGCCACAGCAATGGTGATCCCCGGCGGCTGGAAGCTGGCCTGGGCCACCCAGCTGGCCACCATGGCACTGCTACGACCGTTTTGTACCGCTGTCACCACATAGAGCCCTCCGCTGACACGACCCAAAGCTTTATCTAGGGAGCTATCCAAGGACTTGACGGCCTTGATGGTTTTGTCCCGCATCAGCAGCTGACCCAGGTCAGTGCCGGTTTCCTCGCAGCGCTGGTAGGTGGACTCTGTGGGGACTTCCCGGATGCGCAGGGGGGCAAAGGCAGGTCTTGTGCCCAGTTGCCGCAACTGGCCAGCCATGGTGTCGATGGGTTCGTCATCACCGCCGTAAGCCTCATAAATGGCCACCAGCTGCTTGCTGTGCAATGCAGCCAGCATGGTGCCGATGTTGTGCTGTAGCTCTCCATCGGGAAATGCTGGTGGTGTGGGCAGGACCACAGCCTGGGCCTCTCCAACTAGGGCTGTCAGTTCATGGGGATCAGTGGCCCGCAGGTCGATCAGCTGCACCTGCACCGAGGTCTTGCTGGTGCCATGGGCAATGGCACGGCTGAGGGGATCACAGAAGCCGTACTGGCTGATGGTGCAAATGGCAACATAGGATTGCCCACGACTCCGCTGCTGACTCCAACTGCGATAATCCTCAATCCAGCGGGGCAGGTGATGCTGGAGGAGGGGACCGTGACCTGTGGCGATCATCTCGATGGAGGGCAGGTTGCCCATGCGCTTAATGGCCTGCAGGACAGAGCGGGCATTGGGCCCCATGAGGCAGTCGTAGTAGTAGCGAAAATCTGGGGCAATGGTTTCAGGGTCACTGTCTAGGCCTTCATCACTGCAGAAGTGAAGGCCAAAAGCATCGCAGGTGTAGAGCACACCAGTGCCATGGTCATAGGTAAATATGGTGTCAGGCCAGTGCAGATTGGGGGCTGAGAGAAACTCCAACTGATGCTCAATGCCGCTATCTGGGTTCACCCCCAGCTGCAGCAAATCCCCACTCTTCACTGCCCTGCTGCGAAAGGGCCGGTGCAGAAGATCCTTAAGGAATTGAATAGCCACCTTGGAGGCAACAATTTCCACATCTGGGTTCAGCTCCAGCAGATCCCCAATGAGCCCACTGTGGTCTGGTTCCGTATGGGAAACCACCAATACATCAATTTGCCTAGGATCTACCAGGTCTTGCAGGGTGGGAATCCAGCTGTCACGGAACTTGGCATGGCTAGTATCTACTAAGGCAGTGCGTTCTCCACGGATGAGAAAGCTGTTGTAGGTGGTGCCATTGCGCAAGCCAAATTCAATATCAAAGCGATCACGGTCCCAGTCCAAGGAACGTATGGCCAAGGAGTCTTGAGCCATGGAGAACTGCTGCAGGCTGAGACCGCCAGGAGGAGAGGATGAGCTCATGTGAACACCGTCTTGGTGATTCAAGCCTAGAAAACTTTCTGATCCCCGTGGGTCATGGCCATGGCATGGGGATCCACCACCTGGTCAAAGCGCTCTGCTGTGATGACGCCCAATGTGAGGGCAGCATCCCTCAAGCTGAGTTGGTGACCATGGGCATGGAGTGCCACATAGGCCGCCGCATCATAGCCAATTTCTGGTGCCAGGGCTGTGACCAGCATTAAGGAGCGATCCCGCAATGTCCCTATGTGTTCATGGTCTAGATCCAGACCTTCCACCAGGTGAATCCGTAGGGAACGACAGCAATCCCGCAACAGGGCCATGGAGCACAAACTATTAAATGCCAGAAGGGGTTTGTAGACATTCATCTGCAGGTGTCCTCCGCACCCTGCCATGGTGACGGCACTGCTTTGGCCCAAAACCTGCACTGTGGCCATGGCCACCGCTTCACATTGGGTGGGATTCACCTTACCAGGCATGATAGAGCTGCCCGGTTCATTGGCTGGCAGTCGCAGCTCCCCAAAACCAGCCCTGGGGCCTGAAGCTAGGAGACGGATGTCATTGACAATTTTGTGGAGGGCCATGGCCAGCTGGCCACTGCGGTCCATCAGGTCTACCAGGGCATCATGGCTGCCCATCACTGCAAAACGATTGGGGGCCACATGCCAATGTTGCCCATGCCACTGGCGCAAGTGCTCACAGACAAGCTCTCCAAAACCTGACGGGGCCCCCAAACCTGTTCCCACTGCTGTTCCCCCTAGGGGCAGCGGGTAGAGGCCCATGAGGGATTCCCGTAGCCGCCGCTCCCCTTCCTGGAGCTGTGCTGCCCAGCCACCCATCTCCTGGGCTACTGTCAGGGGTACGGCATCCTGCAGGTGGGTGCGGCCAATTTTCACCACATCTGTCCACTGCCCAGCCTTGTGCACCAAGGCGGCAATGAGCTCCATCAAGCTGGGCAATAGCTGGTGCTCTACCATCTGCGCCGCTGCCAGATGCATGGCTGCAGGAAACACATCATTGGTGGATTGGGAGCGATTCACATGGTCATTGGGGTGAACCGGTTGCTTGTGACCCCGCTGACCACCACCTAGCTCTGAGGCCCGGTTAGCAATCACCTCATTGACATTCATATTGGTCTGGGTGCCGCTGCCGCTTTGCCAAACACTGAGAGGAAATTGATCATCAAAATGTCCCTCCAGTAACTCATCACAAGCGGCAACAATCCAGCTGCAGCGCTGTTCATCTAGTACCCCGAGCTGGGCATTGCTAAGGGCAGCAGCTTTTTTGATCTGCCCCAATGCCTGAATGATCTGGATGGGCATGGAGTCCGTGCCAATGGCAAAACTGGAGATAGCCCTCTGGGTCTGAGCACCCCAGTAGTGCTGGTTAGGCACAGCGACAGGTCCTAAGCTATCGGTTTCCAGGCGTTGGGAATCTGCCATGGGAAGGCAATGGGGCTGCCGTAGACCACCAGCTTGCCATGCCACTGCTATGCCACACCTGAGTCAATACTTCTGGGTCTAACCCACTGAGTTGGGGCACCTGGGCTAGAAGACGGGTGCGACCCAAGTGGGGCAAGACTGTGGCGTTATCGGCAAAGCCATGGCCATTCAGCACCAGTCCCAACACCGGGATGCGCCGTTTGCGCAGGGCTTCTAGGCTCAGTAGGGTGTGATTGATGGTACCTAAACCAGCTCTGGCCACCAGCACCACGGGCAAGCCCCATTCCCCCACCACATCAATCTGGAGCAGATGAGAGCTGATGGGGACCAAAAGCCCTCCTGCCAATTCCACCACCAGAGCTTCTGCACCATGCTCTTCCGGTGGCCAGAGCCGCTGTTGTTGTAGGGTCAGTCCTTCCTGCTGGGCAGCCCAGTGGGGGGAGGCAGGATGTTGCAGTCCATAGGCCTCTTTGAAGATAGCGCTGCTGGGGCAACCACTCAGCTGTTGCACCTGCTGGCTGTCACTGGGCTCAGGGCTTAAAGGGGGCAAACCAGCCTGGATGGGCTTCCAATAGCAAGCCGTTAAACCACGGACGAGCAAAGCAGAAACCACCGTCTTGCCCACTCCCGTATCCGTGCCAGCCACCACTAGGCGCCGTGGCATTGAGATGTGCTTGAGCCTGGCTGACATGGAGAGACATGGGGGATAGCACTATAGAAGCCCAAGGGAAGGGTATCCATGGACCAGCTCTCCCCTCCATAAAACCACAGCACTACTGGGGCTAGGGGCAGGGAAGCTGCCCTGTTAAGTTAGAGTCTGCTGGTTGCCGGTGCCTAGCACCACTGCCCCCATGGCTTCACCAGGGAGACAGGGCACTGCAACTCAAGGGCTTGAAGGTCTTGCCAAGAATGTCAGACTCCCTAGGGAGTGGTGCTGAGCCATGTGCCAGTTGCGGCCATCAGGGCAGTGGGAAGAGGAAAGTCCCATGAAATTCAGGGAAGAAGTAACAGTTTGCGAAGGAAATCAGGCTCTTATGTGAGAATTTGCCCATCAGAGGCCCAGCCATGGCCGGACAATGGGCGGTGGGCTATATTACGGAGCAGCCATGGGAATTTCTCTGTGTTTCTCAAGTCCCAGCATCTACTTTTTGGCACTCCTCTGGCAATTCTCCTGGGATCTTCCCTGGCTCTAGTGGAGCCTGCTCAGGCGCACCACTCTGTCACCATAGATGGAACCAACTACTGGTGCGCTGGCGAAACCCATGACCCTGACAAAAACAATGAGTGCGATCTGAGTGTTAAGAGACTGACCAATGTGCCGGAAGACTTATTTAGGGGCCTTTCTAATCTGCAAACGATCCTCCTGAACAGCAATAGTTTAAGCAGCCTGCCGAAAGATTTATTTAAGGGCCTTTCTAATCTGCAAACGATCCGCCTGAACAGCAATAGTTTAAGCAGCTTGCCGGAAGACTTATTTAGGGGCCTTTCTAATCTGCAAGCGATCTACCTGCACAACAACAGTTTAAGCAGCGTACCGGAAGACTTATTTAAGGGCCTTTCTAATCTGCGAACGGTCACCCTGCAGGTCAATGGCTTAAGCAAGATATCGGAGAATTTGTTTAGCAGTCTTGCCAACCTGCAAAATGTCTACCTGCACAATAACAATTTAAGCAGGGTGCCGGAAGACTTATTTAGCGGTCTCACTAAGCTGCAAGGAGTCTATTTATATGGCAATAGTCTATCTTGCCGACCCATACTTCCATCAGGCGCTTCATTTATAAATCAATCTGGACAAACTGATACTGGAACGCTTAATTTGCCAGTTTGTATTGAGGTGACACTAGAATTCTCGTCTCTAACCATTGATGAGAGTGGCAGCTCTAATGCAGCAACCGTAACAGCCATGCTGAGCCGTTCATCAAGCCAAGCTACCACCCTCACGGTGTCTGTAAATCCGGAAGCCCCTGCCACCCCAAATGACTTTACCTTAAGCAATAATACCCTGACCATAGGAGCAGGTGCCACCACCAGCACTGGTAATGTGACTATCACTGCAGTGGACAACGAAGTGGATGCACCAGACAAGATGTTCACTATCACAGCAGCAGCATCCGGTGGCAATGGTGTGGGGAATCCAGCCGATGTAACA
>RKSC01000058.1 GCA_007571085.1 Synechococcus sp. PNGco_S_binSS4 | reverse complement strand
ACTATCTTCCCAGTTGTACTACTAACGAAGCAGAAACTGTAGTGAGAATAAGATAGTTAAGTCAATAAAGAATCAGATTGCTACTCACGTCTAGAACGCTTTTCAACGAATCACACCATTTTAGAATTGCACCCCTTGAGATATTGTTGTCAAGCCTGCTTGGTTAGATCAAGCTGCTCTTGCCAAACTAGCCACCGAGGTTTGTAGGAACGGCACAGCTAAACTTGATACTGGCATTCAACAACGAAGTCAATTTTGGCTATGTTTTCCCAAGAGCCTACTATACTATTGACTTGAAATTGTTTTATTCTTCTCACAATTTAGATATGCTAAGTGTTCAGAAGACAGACTGGAAGTAAGATTTGCTATTTAGGATTTAATAATTTCAGCATGGGAATTTATGTCTAGTACACATGCCTAACTTTCAAGCAGCAGCTCTTGGCTGCCTCCATCTTGGCCCAGGAGTAGATTTCGTTTCAATGATTGCCCACAAGTCCTGCTGCATGTGCTCCGGCGGCCGGCCCCTGCCCCTAACCTGTCCGACCAGCGTATGCACTCTGGGGGTGTACAGAAGGTATCATGGCAAAACTCTTCTGCCTCGGAACCTGCTGCATGGGCAGGCTGGGTGAGCATTGTACCCACTGAAGCACAAGTGACTAGAAATTGAATACCCCTTTGGTTGAACTTCATTGGTTTCCCCATGGCTACAAGGCAATGTCAAGCTAATGGGGTGGGAGGGGGGTGACTTAGTATGGTAGTGGATACTACAGAAAGCAATATCTGGTGAACCACCGGGAAACCCATAGCCTCAAAAGCTCTGCTTTTGGCCAAGTCCTTTGGTATTTGTTAAGCAGATTAAGCAGATGGGTGCCGCTCCAACCAGCCCCGCAGCTTGCCGGGGTTGAGTAGACCGGCCGGGTCATAGGTCTGTTTGGCTTGCACCTGGTCAGCATCCACCACCCCTGAACCCCCATCTTCTACGGTGATTACATGGGGATTGAAGATGGTGCAGCCCAGGGCCTGGGCCGTTTCCATCACCTCAGCCAGGGCACCAGCACCTTGCCAGTACAGTAGGGGCAAGGCGGCCCAGCGGGCTTCTCCCTGACTCTGCACCGCTTCCAGATGCCAGGCCAGGTTATTCCCGTGCTGACGGCTCAGGGCCTTCAGTACCGGAGCAGGCTCTGGGGGTAGCAGCAGCTGCAGGTAGGTCCAGGTGGGGTCCGTGGCACGGGCATGGAGGGTGGTGTGATTCCATGTGAGCTCCCGCAGGGAACCCGCCACGGTTTGGGGGCGCTGCAACAACACCTGGGCGCCCTGGTGGGTCAGTATTCTCTTCACGGTTTCCATGGCCTCTGCCGCCACAATGGCAATGAGCCCACAACCACCACCGAGGTCTGTGAGGTTTGTGCAGAGCCCCTGTAAGGGGCGCACCATGGCAACAATCTGCTCATCATACAAGCTGAGTTCTTTGATGGACAGCGTTGCCCTGCGCAGCTGATTCGCCAGGTATAGGCCCTGCTCCAGGCTGGGCACCGCCACCAGCAATTCTTCCCAGGACTGTAGGGGGGCCGTGGGCATGGTTAAGGCCACAATGATGCCGTTGGTGCCATAGGCATGGTTCAGGGGTGCGGCGGCATCACCCATCAGCTGGTATTGGCGGGGTCGGGGCTCCATGGTGACAATCTCCATCCCCAACACATTGCCGGGATCTCGGAGGAAGCCCCAACCAATAGAGCCAATTCCCCCTGAACCGCCAGCCACAAAGCCCCCAATGGTGGCCGTACGGTAGGTGCTGGGCAGAAGACGTTGTTCAGCCCCATGGGGTGCTAGGGCCTCGTCAATGGCCACCAGACGACACCCCGCTTCAGCGGTGAAGCAGTCTGCGGTGACAGAACGTATGGTCTGAAGACCGGTCATGGTGAGCAACACTCCCCCTAGGAGGGGTACGGCCTGGCCATAGTTGCCGGTGCCGGCGCCCCGCATGGTGAGGGGAACCTGGTGCTGGGCACAGGCGGCAGCCACGGCCTTCACCTGTTCCACCGTGGTGGGGCACACCACCAGCTCTGCTTGGGCAGTCGCCAGCTGGGGCCTTAGGACTGGGGAGTAGTCGTAGGCATCACGGCTGAGGCGCCGCCGCTCCTCAGCTTTAACCAATAGCCGCAGACCATGGGCCTGGAGAGGCTTCAGGGCCTGGGCCACCGCAGCCACCGCACCAGCGCCATGGCGCCGCGGTCCCACTGGGGGGAAGGGGAAGGCATCACCGGCAGTTCTCATTGCCTTATTACCTCATTAGTCCTCATCCTCATTAGTCTTGATTAGGTGCTTGGGGTGATGTTTCGCCTACTCCAGCTGCCGTGGAGGCCATGGGGAATGGCCAGGGGAAGGTGCAGCACCGCTTGCTGGCGCAGGTCTGCAGCCTGAAGGATGACCACATCACTGGCACGGCGCTCACCATTCCAAACCACGGTCAGAATCCAACCGTCATCTTCACCGCTGGGGTGGGGGTGGGGCACCAGCACCGGCTCACTCACAAAGCCCCGGGGTGCAGCACTCCACAGCCAACGTTCCCCTGTTTCCAGATCCAATTTCTCAATGGCCTGCAGTGGGGCATTGCCCACCTCCTGGTGGGCCACAGCCATCCAGACAAAGCGATGCCGTTGCCCCTGGCACTGGGGGGCAGTGGTGGCAAACTCACAACAGCGCCCACTGAGGCGTTGCCGTTCCACATGACCATTCACCAGGTCAATGGTGCAGCGCTCCAGCTGGCCGGCGGGCAGTTGGTCAAAAGCCACATGGCGGAAATCCTCCTCCGGGTCAACAGCGGGGAAGTCGGCGTAATGGATGCTGTCCACCGACACAGTTGTGCCCTCTTCCCAAGCATTTACGTGGTGAAAGACAAAACCCTCCGTGGCTGGGATCACCATGGTCTGACCAGCACCCCGTGGGATCAGCCAAAACTCTCCCCCCCTGCCAGGGCGGGAGCGCAGGCACTGGGCGGCACCACGGCGACCCAGCACATAGGGCAACGGATTGAAATCCAAGGCATTTTTGAGGAACACCGCCCAATGGGGTGTGAGGGCAAAGTCATGGAGAAAGGCAAACCCCTGGAAACGATCCTGCCGCTGGTAAGCCAGTTGGCCGTCTTGGTTGAACTCCATCAGGCGGATGGTGCTGCGGGGGCCTGTCTTCAGACCGAAGTTCACCAGTCGTGGCTCACCATTGTGACCGGGATCTAGGCGAGGATGGGCACTGAAGGACTCATTGGATCCCAGCACCCCCCCCATGGTGGTGAGGCCATGGGTGGCCAGGGTGGTGGGGTCTAGGGCCGTGGGTGATCCGGCTTCCCACAGGGCCAACAGGTTGCCACCCCAATCAATGACATTGGTGTTGGCAATGTTTTTGAGGCGCAGGTCAAAGGCATTGGCCAGGCTGCCCCCCGGCTTTTGGGTGCCAAAAACCCCTCGATAGAGCCACTTCCCTGCCTCCTCCTCTTCCAGCCAGCCCCCTGTGCGCACAAAGCGATTGCGCAGGTAAGCGCGCCCCTGGTGGAAGCCCACCGCCAGGATCATGCCATCCCCATCAAAAGGATGGTGGACCCACTGCCCACCCCGCTCTAGGCGGCCAGGACCATTGCGATAGAGGGTCCCTTGTAGGGCTGGGGGAATGGTGCCCTCCACCCCATCCACCCAGCAGTCAAGCTCAGTGGTGACATTGCCGTAGGCACTATTCCAGTCCCTTTGGCTGTAGCCTTTAGCTGGATTAGCTGGATTGCTGAGGGCAGTCTGCTGGTTAGCAGCACTGGCAGTCATGGGCACCAGGGGTGAGGAATGGGTGCCAGCCTGGCAAAAACCACCCCTCCCCTGTGGGTTCGGGAATGCTCACATGGTGCCGGCTTGCTCAAGCACACCCTTGGAGCTGGGCACATGGCCACAACGCCGTGGATCCATCTCAACAGCCATGCGTAGGGCCCGGGCAAAAGCCTTGAAGCAGGCTTCCACAATGTGGTGGTCATTGCGGCCATGGAGCTGGCGAATGTGGAGGGTCAGGCCACTGTTATTGACCACCGCCACGAAAAACTCCCGCACCAGCTGGGTCTCATAACGGCCAATGCGCTCAGAACGCAGCTGCAGATCCCATTCCAGGTGGGGGCGGCCAGAGCAATCCAGCACCACCTGAACCAGGGCCTCATCCAGGGGAGCTAGGAAATGGCCAAAACGGTAAATTCCGCGCCGTTCCCCCAGGGCCTGTCCCAGGGCCTGTCCCAGGCTGATGCCCACGTCTTCATTGGTGTGGTGGTCATCAATCTCGGTGTCTCCATGGGCCTGCACCTGCAGATCAAAGAGACCATGGCTCACCAACTGCATGAGCATATGGTCCAAAAAAGGGATGGAGGTTTTCACATGGCCCCGGCCTGTCCCATCCAGGTTTAGGTGCAACTGCACCTGGGTTTCCCGGGTCACCCGTTCCACGGAACCGGTGCGCCCTGAATTGGCAGCCTTGGTGCTGCTCAGTTCTGCCATGGGGAGGATTTCAACACAGTGGCTCAATGCAGTGGCTCAACACAATGGCTCTAGGACTTAGGGGCCATGGAGCCCTGCTCCAGAATACCCACACAGCGGCCACAGAGGTTTGGGTGATCCGCTGCCTGTCCCCTGTCGGTGGTGTAGTGCCAGCACCGTCCACACTTTTGCCCCTCAGCCTTGGCCACCTGGATGTGCACACCGTCACCGTGGGATTCCACTAGCGGTTGCGGTAAAGGATCGCCACCAAGTTGCAGCTGGGATACCAGGAGCCAGTCCTTAATGGAGTCCCCTGGAGTGGAGCCATGGTCTTGAAGCCATGTGACAGCCCTTTGCAGATCCCCATCTTGAATATCTAGGCGAACCTGTGCCTCCAGGGAGGCCCCCATGTGACCAGCAGCCTGGCTGGCCTGCAGCTGACGATTGACCATGCTCCGTAGGCGCCGCAGCTGCTGGACAACTGCTGCCAATTGGTCATGGCGCCAATGGCTGGGCACCTGGGGCCAGCCCCGTTCAAACACGGATTTTTCCGCCACCGGGTAGGGAAGATTTTGCCAAATGTCCTCAGCCATGTGGCATAGCACAGGAGCCATCATGCCCGCCAGGTGCTCCACCACCACAGCTAACACCGTTTGACACTGGCGCCGTGATTGATGATTAGGGGCGCTGATATACAATCGGTCTTTGACAATGTCTAAATAGAAATTAGAAAGATCGACTACACAGAAATTCTGAAGTATTTGGAAAAAACGGTAGAATTCATACTGCTCAAATGCCTTAGTTGCATCTTGCAAAACTTCTCCCGTGCGGTGCAGTAGCCAACGGTCTAGACATGCCAGTTCCTCCACAGCAATGCCGTCCCGCTCAGGCTGAAAATCGTAGAGATTACCCAGCAGGTAGCGGCATGTGTTGCGCACTTTGCGATACACATCCGCCAATTGTCGCAGAATTCCTGAACCAATGGGCACATCAGAGGAATAGTCCACGGAGCTGACCCAGAGCCGCAAAACATCCGCACCGTAAGCCGGCTCACTTTTCTTATTCTTACCACCACGAATAACCACTGCAGGATCTACAACATTGCCCAGGGACTTGCTCATCTTGCGGCCCTGCTCATCCAGGGTGAAGCCATGGGTCAGCACCTGACGGTAGGGGGCCTGACCATGGACCGCCACAGCGGTGAGCAGGGAAGATTGAAACCAACCCCGATGCTGATCCGAACCTTCCAAATAGAGGTCTGCAGGATAGGTGAGCTCCTCACGGCCACCCATCACTGCGGCCCAGCTGGAACCCGAATCAAACCACACATCCATGGTGTCCGTCCCTTTGCGCCAACGGTCTGCCTCCTGGGCGTAGGTGGGGGGCAACAGGTCCGCCTCACCCATGGTCCACCAGATGTCGCTGCCGTGGGTGGCAAACAGCTGCTGCACATGGTTCAAGGTCTCTTCATTGAGCAGCACTTCATCACTGTCTTGCCCATAGAACACGGGAATGGGCACACCCCAGGACCGTTGCCGAGAGATGCACCAGTCCCCCCGCTCCCGAACCATGGCTTCAATGCGGTTCTGTCCGGAGCTGGGCAGCCACCTAACCTGGCGGATGGCTTCTAGGGCTGCCGCCCGGAAACCATCTAGGGAAGCAAACCACTGCTCCGTTGCCCGGAAGATGGTGGGTTTTTTTGTGCGCCAGTCATAGGGGTAGCGGTGGGCATAGGGCACGGAAGCCAGCAGGGCACCCCGGTCTTTGAGGGCGGCAATGATGGCGGGATTGGCAGTCTCCAGAACATTCAACCCTGCAAAAGCACCTGCCTCAGCTGTGAATTGCCCGTCTCCATCCACGGGGCAGAGTATGGGCAAATTGTAGCGACGACCAATGGCAAAATCTTCCATGCCATGGCCTGGTGCAATGTGCACCAGACCGGTGCCGGAGTCGGCGGTGACTGCTTCTCCCCCCAGGACCACATGGCCACGGCGCTCCAATAAGGGGTGCTGATAAACCATGCCCTCCAAAGCGGCACCCGGTATGGTCTGGAGAATCTCCAGGGACTGACCGAGCACCTGTCCCAGGGCTGGGCACCGCTGGGAGGCCACCACCAGGTGTTGCCCATCAGCTGTGGCCACCACTGCATAGTCCAACTGGGGATTGACAGCCACCGCCACATTGGCCGGCAAGGTCCAAGGGGTGGTGGTCCAGATGGCCAGCTGGAGTGTCTGGGCCACCCCATTCAGTTGTGTTGCCAAGGCCTTAGGCACCGTCTGCACAGGGAATGCCCCATAGACGCTGGAGCTGGTGTGGCCATCGGGATATTCCAACTCCGCCTCAGCCAGGGCTGTGCGGGAGCTGGGGCTCCAATGCACTGGTTTGAGGCCCCGGTAAATGTGGCCAGCCATTACCATGCGGCCAAACACCTGAATCTGGGCCGCCTCATAGTCCTTCTGCAGGGTGAGGTAGGGAGACTCCCAGTCACCCCAGATGCCCCAGCGACGAAAGCCCTGGCGCTGAGCATCCATTTGCTTATGGGCATAGATGGCTGCTTTCTTCCGCAGCTTGATGGGGGTCAATTGCTGGCGCTGCTCTGGCGTCAGCTCTTGCAAAACCTTCAGTTCGATGGGCAATCCATGGCAGTCCCAACCCGGCACAAAGCGCACCTTGCGACCCCTCAGCAGTTGGTACTTGTTGATGATGTCCTTAAGCACCTTGTTGAGGGCATGGCCCATATGGAGGGCCCCATTGGCATAGGGGGGACCGTCGTGGAGCACAAAAGGCTCCCCGGGATTGCTCTGGCTTAGCCGTTCATAGACCTTCTCCTCAGCCCAGAACCGCTGCAGCTCAGGCTCCCGT
Source organism: Synechococcus sp. PNGco_S_binSS4 (assembly GCA_007571085.1). Taxonomy (GTDB): domain Bacteria; phylum Cyanobacteriota; class Cyanobacteriia; order PCC-6307; family Cyanobiaceae; genus Synechococcus_B. The sequence goes on along the minus strand of RKSC01000058.1, from coordinate 854 downwards.
TGCACAGCATTAGCTCGCATGGCAAAGCTGGTTTGCAGGAGGTTGAGGGTGTCCCGGTAGCTGTCACTCTCCACGGTGTGGATTCAGGTCTTGGTAATCTTCCCGCTTCCCTTGCCGCAGTGGCAAGAGAGGCTGCTGTTCAACAACTCTCTTTCACGGAAATGGGAAGTCTGGGCAAACCCATTAAGGGGCCTCTCCAGTGGCATCTGCCCCGGTGTTGTCTCTGGTGTCATCAGAGCCTGGAGGAGTTGATTCTTCTGGCTGGATAGCTTGCGGTGCGCTACCAGAGAGGGTTTTTCCCACAATGGGTGGGTCTAAGGAGCCAGGCATCAATCTCATCGAAGCTGGAGACGGTAAGTTCAGGCCCGCCAGTGGCGGAAGCCGGAGCACCAGCCGGACCTTGTAGCCCCACGGGTTCTGGTTGGTTTTCAACCACACCTGGGGTGTTCTCCTCCCCGCTCTGCTGCTCAGAACCCTGGACCGTTTGGGGGGAGTCTTCACTAGGTGGGGCAGGTGTTGGTTCCCCTACGGCACCTTGGGGGGATGCTGGTGTAGTAGCAACTGGCTCATCGGCAGCCCTATCAACAGGCGTGGCCTTGATCTCCGTTGCACCGCTGGTCTCTTCCTCTTTCTGCTCCGGGACTACGGGTTCTGGTTGGTTTTCAACCACATCTGAGGTGTTCTCCTCCCCGCTCTGCTGCTCAGAACCCTGGACCGTCTGGGGGGAGTCTTCACTAGGTGGGGCAGGTGTTGGTTCCCCTACAGCACCTTGGGGGGATGCTGGTGCAGTAGCAACTGGCTCATCGGCAGCCCTATCAACAGGTGTGGCCTTGATCTCCGTTGCACCGCTGGTC
>RKSC01000111.1 GCA_007571085.1 Synechococcus sp. PNGco_S_binSS4 | reverse complement strand
TACAGGGCACCGGGACTAGCATTGGCCAGCCACTCTGATCCATGGCCACACCACCATGGCCCATTACCTGCCTTGTCCTGAAAGGTTTGCCGTAAAAAACCGCTGTAATGGAACAGTACGGCCCGAATGAACTCAATCTCCATGGACTAAATGGCTGAGCGGGTCAAAGCCCTGGGAATTGCATCTATGCCCCCACGGGTTGGAACATGGTGGGGTTCTGATACAGGGCACCGGGACTAGCCTTGGCCAGCCACTCTGATCCATGGCCACCACCATGGCCCATTACCTGCCTTGCCCTGAACGGCTTGCCGTAAAAAACCGCTGTAATGGAACAGTGCGGCCCGAATGAACTCAAACTCCATGGACTAAATGGCTGAGCGGGTCAAAGGCCCTTGGAATTGCATCTATGCCCCCCACGGGTTGGAACAGGTTGGGGTTCTGATACAGGGCACCGGGGCTAGCCTTGGCCAGCCACTCTGATCCATGGCCACACCACCATGGCCCATTACCTGCCTTGCCCTGAACGGTTTGCCGTAAAAAACCGCTGTAATGGAACAGTACGTCCCGAATGGACTACAATCTCCATGGACTCAATGGCTGAGCGGGTCAAAGGTCCTGGGCATTGCATCTATGCCCCCACGGATTGGAACAGGTTGGGGTTCTGGTACAGGGCACCGGGACTAGCCTTGGCCAGCCACTCTGATCCATGGCCACCACCATGGCCCATTACCTGCCTTGCCCTGAAAGGTTTGCCGTAAAAAAACCGCTGTAATGGAACAGTACGGCCCCGGTTATCATTTGTAAATACCCCCAGACCAATGGGAAAGGCTTTTCAGTAGGGGAGGAGTGGGCGATGGTGACAGGGGATCCGGGCTGACTCCAGATGGCCATAGAGGTGGTCCTCCCCATCAAAGTAGACCCGCTGGCGCAAGGCACTTCTTGCAGGGGGCCACCCCCACGGTGAGATGGGGTCCACCCCCACGGTTGGGATCCATCAACACCACACAGTTGTAGCCGGGCTGGGAGAGCTCCCAAGCAGCCACCCATCCAGCACTGCCAGCCCCGAGAACACCACCCGCTCCCCTTCAGCGGAGCCGGGCAGTGGATTCAGATGGGGGCGTGCCGGTGCTGTACCAATTGCACCCAGGAGAAAACATGGGCTGAACCGTTCCATTGCTAGGCAGCACTTACGTCACCTCTTATGAGCCCCTGCTGTGCTGATGGCCTGAGATCTTGGACAGCCCTCACCAGATCCTTCAGCCGTTGCCTGAGTGCTGGATCAGACAGGGGGAGGTGGCCAAACAATTGTTGCCCCAAGGCCACAGCATCAGCAGCTCCCGCTTGTAACCACTGAAGTGCGGTTTCTGGTCCCAGGCCACCAGCCGCAATGCACAGGGGAAGTGGGCTGAGGGGAGATCGCAGCTGGGGCCAGTAGTGGGGCCCTAAGACGGTGGCTGGAAATAACTTCACTAGAGCACAGCCCCCACAGCGGGCCCTATGCACCTCTGTGGGGGTGAAGACACCGGGCACCAAAGTGATGCCAGCTTCTCTGGCTTGGCACAGAAGCTCCTTCTGCCAGATGGGCATCATGGCATAGGACAGGCCAGCTTCAGCCACCTGGGCAAGCTGGTGGTCTGTGGTGATACTGGCAGCACCCAGGTGCACATGGGGGCACCGCTGCCGTAGCATGGGAATCAGTGTGGGCAACCAGGGAGCAGTCCAGGCCAGCTCCACATGGTGCCAGCCCACAGAGTGGAGCAGATCCACTGCTGTGATGGTGTGCTGGGGATCCCGAGGTCGAAGAACAGCCAGCAGGGGTTGATGGGCCAAGCTGGTTCCTAGACCACCTGGATCCAGATCATCTAATGGAGCAGCCATGGCCCCATGGATGGGTCAACGGATTCACCATGCTGGCCAGCAGCAGAGGGGTTCAAAGATAGGCTGCCACCCGCACATCCCTTGCCACCAAAAGGTTCTGTAGCTCTTCTGAGTCAACGGTTTCTCGCTCCACCAGCATCTGGGCCAGCTCATCTAGGATGGGCCTATTCTTGATCAGCACATCCTTGGCCCGACAGTAGGCACCATCCACCAAGCGGGACACTTCTTCATCAATGATGGCAGCCGTGTCATCGGAAAAATCCCGCTCGCTGGCCATATCACGACCGAGGAACATGCCACCGTCCTGACGGCCCAGGGCCACCGGCCCCAGCCGATCACTCATGCCGAAGCGAGTCACCATCTGACGTGCCACACGGGTCACCTGCTGCAGGTCATTGGATGCCCCGGTTGTCACCTCTTCATCCCCATAGACAATCTCTTCAGCCACCCTCCCCCCTAGGGCAACAGCCATCTGGTTTTCCAAGTAGGCGCGGGAGTAGAGGCCAGATTCCAACCGCTCCTCGCTGGGGGTGAAAAAGGTGAGACCACCAGCCCGTCCCCGGGGGATGATGCTGATCTTCTGCACCGGGTCGTAGTCAGGCATCAAGGCACCCACCAGGGCATGGCCACCCTCGTGATAGGCCACCAAGCGTTTGCGCCGTTCACTCATTACCCGGTCCTTCTTCTCTGGACCAGCCATGAGGCGCTCAATGGCGTCATTGATTTCATCCATGGACACCTCCGTCAATTGACGGCGAGCAGCCAGGATGGCAGCCTCATTCAACAAATTGGCCAAATCAGCACCGGTATAGCCCGGTGTGCGGCGGGCAATTTTGCTCAGGTCTACTCCGTCGCAGAGGGTTTTACCTCGGGCATGAACCTTGAGGATTTGTAGGCGCCCCTGATAGTCCGGTCGGTCCACCACCACTTGACGATCAAAGCGGCCTGGGCGCATCAAGGCCCCATCCAACACATCGGGACGGTTGGTGGCGGCAACAATAATGATGCCCGTATTCCCCTCAAAGCCATCCATCTCCGTGAGCAATTGGTTGAGGGTTTGCTCCCGCTCGTCATTGCCCCCGCCGAGACCAGCACCCCGCTGGCGACCCACGGCATCAATTTCATCAATGAAGACGATACATGGGGAGTTTTTCTTGGCCTGCTCAAACAAATCACGCACCCGGCTAGCCCCTACACCCACAAACATCTCCACAAATTCTGAACCGGAGATGGAGAAAAAGGGAACACCCGCTTCACCAGCCACTGCTTTGGCCAAAAGGGTCTTACCGGTGCCAGGTGGCCCCACCAGGAGCACACCCTTGGGAATCTTGGCCCCCACCGCCGTAAAGCGATCCGGGTTTTTGAGGAAATCCACCACCTCGGTGAGTTCCAGCTTGGCCCCTTCAATGCCAGCAACATCATCAAAGGTGACTTGGGTTTTGGGCTCCATCTGGACCCGGGCCCGGCTCTTGCCAAAACTCATGGCCGGGTTACCCCCACCCGACTGCATCCGCCGCAGCAGGAAAAACAAGCCACCCAGCAATAGCAATGGGAAGGCCAGGCTGAGGAGGGCAGACTGCCAAGCTGGTGGCCCGGAGTCCGGCAGCACGGTAATGTCCACCTGGTGCTGGCTCAGCAAGGGGAGCAGGTTCTGGTCAGGAGCCAGATTCACCAGGAAGCGTCGGTTATCCGCATGGACCACCTGGGCGCTCCGTTGATCGGGAGCAATGGCCACCTTGGCAATCTGGTTGGCTTCAACCTGGGCGATAAAGTCGCTGTAGCGCAGTGGTTGAGGCGCGACGGACTGGCCACGCTGGGGAATAAAGGCTGTGACAATGGTAATTAGGATCACAGCCAGGAGGGCATAGAGACCTGCGTTACGCCAGCGCTTGCTCACTGTCCTGTGTGCATTGAGGTGAAGCAACCCTAACGACCCATTGGGGCTTTTGGGTCAGATGGCTGAGCGCAGTGCATCCACCACGGAGCGGAAGGCAAACCACTCAGGAATTTCCTTGCCGCTGCGCAGCAGCTGGCGGAACTTGGTGCCACTCAATGTTTTGATGTGTAGCCCCTTCGCCTCGGCACGATCCCCAGTGACATAACCCTCTTCTTCTGTGTACACCACATTCAGGGATGGCACCACCTGCATCCCCAGCTCGTGGCAGTGGGTTCTGGCCAAGTCCTGGGCATCGTAGGCGCCGTAAAAATCCTTGCCGGTGATGGAGGACTTGCAGCCAGCCATGTCCCGACCAATTATCAGGTGGGTGCAGCCGTAATTCTTGCGAATGATCATGTGCTGGAGCGTTTCTCGTGGTCCAGCCATGTGCATGGAGTAGGGCAGGTAGGCCCAGTAGATCCGTGGGTTATTCACCTCAGCCGCAAGGCACTCATAGGTTTTCACCCGCACCACACCGGGAATGTCATCCACCTGGGTGGGACCACAGGTGGGATGCACCAGCACCACCCCATCTGGTCCCACGTTGTCTGCATCCAGTGCCTTGGTGAAGAGGGCGTAGTGGGCCTTATGGATGGGATTGCGGCATTGAAAGGCCACCACATCCCGGCCTTGGGGCAGAATGGCTCGCATCTGCTCAGGGGTTTGGCAGGTGAACTCTCGCTGGGGCAGGCTTAGGCCGTAAATGGGACCACCCAGGTAGTAGGTACCCCGTTCTCCACTGATCATTCGCACTGCCGGGTGCTCAATGGAGGTGGTCCCATAGCACTGCTGGGCTTCCCAGGGCTTATTGGGTTGCCACTTGCTCTCCACATCCATCAGGGCCAGCCTTTGGCCCCTGTAGGTGAGCAAAAGGCGATCACCTACAGCCACATCTTCCCGGTGGGTAGGAAACACCACGGGTAAGCCAAAAAGGTGACCACTGCTGGTGCGCATGTCATCCACAACGGACTGGTAGTCCGTCTCCCCCATGAAACCTTTTAAGGGAGAGAAACCACCCACCATCAAAAGTTCCAGATCGCAGGCTTCCCGATGACTACAGGCAAGGGTTTTGGTCACAGAGGCCCTGAGGGGGGGTAAATCCCCCTCAGGGACCATTAGGTTGACCAGGGTGTTGCCGTGGGGAGCAATTCGGGAAGGAGGACTGACTGTGGCAGTGGTCATGGGTGTTGCGAGGCAAGTTGTCAAGCAACTGCATTGTGGGATAACCACCCACCCTTAGATACCAGGATGGGGGAGGTCAATTAAGCCTTTTCCACCCGACCATAGAAATCTCCCACGATCTTTAGCTCCAAGGGTTCCTTGCTGCCCATGTCCGTGTCCGAGACTTGGGAGGCAGTAAACAGGCCAGCAAACTCACCACTTTGCCCATCCACACGGGTGATGGAGAGCTTCATGGTTCCCTCACCCTCCAAGTAGCGCTTCACATTCTCCCGTTCTAATTCCTCTGAGGAACCAGCTGGTACCAGGCCCACAGCACTGCTATAGCCTGTGGTCAAGCCACGACCTTTGGGATCTAGAAAGTTGCTGGTGCGGTAGCTGGGAACAGTGTAGGAGCCTTGAAAATCTGTGCTGGTGGTAATGGCCTGACCGGAGGCTTGGGCTATCAAGTCCTTGCTGCTGAACACAAAAGGCACTTCCTCCCCACCAGGTATGACAACGGTGACCAACTGGAAGTCCATACCACCCTTTTCTGAAAATGTGATCTGGTCATCGGCAACCGTCAGATCCCCAAACACCTCATCCAATGAGGAGGTGTAGCGGGTGAGAATTTTCCCATCCACAAAGCGAGGCTCTTGACGCTTGTTGACGGGCTCTACCAGCACCTGAACAGAAGAAGGATGCATGCAAATGCTGGTCAGCTGGTAGCTGGACTCTGCATCAAGGGGAATGGAGCCCCGGGCGGACTCATCCACAGTGAAGCAGTCGTTGGCCAGGCCGGTGTTATAGATCTCATCGTAGGTGAGGCCGGCGCGGGTCTTGGCCTTGACACCACCACCGCAGGCGGTGACAATAATCAGGCAGAGCGCCAGAATAGCCGCAGCCAGGGGGCGGAATCGCATTACTCAAAAGCACCATCGCCCCACGACTCTACAGGTGCCCACCAGCAAAGATGATTACGATGTCGCAGCTTGCAACAGGGCTCAATGACCAGCCATTCCGGGCCATCCCTTCAAGACAGCACAGCATCTAGTTTGGTGTCTGATCGCCGCTTGCAGGTTCTTCGCGACAACCTGGAGACACTGGTCACCGATCTCCGGGGTGATGGCCTTGCCCTTCTGGGTCTGTTGCGAGAGCTGGAGCACCTCCACCGCCAAATTGAGCAGGGTGCCTTTCGTGAGGCACTGCCCAAGGAGCGCAATGGGCTCTATCAGCTCCTGCAAGAAATGGAACGCTCCGGTGGCTGGCCCTACATCCCCCGCCCCCAGCTGCGCAGGTTTCTAAATCAGCAGGACACCCCCCCAGGGGGTCAGTCTTAGGTCATACCTTATCTGGGCCAGAACGGTGAAACTGGTGCAGTTCCTTTGCCAGGGCTGACCAGATGGCACCGGCAAGGGCAGCCTTATCCTGTGTGTTCAGCCCCTGCTCCCGACCATCACCCCATATCAAGATTCCCCCATTGGTCTGTTGGCCAAAGCCCTGTCCAGCCAGGTCAATGGCGTTAAGGAAAATCCAGTCAAAACCCTTGCGCTCTTGCTTCTCCAGGGCCCTGGCCCGATCCAGTCCCTGTTGGGCGGCAAAGCCCAACATCCACTGATCCCTGCGCAGCTGGGAGGCCAAGCCTGCCGACAAATCTGCCACCTCTTGCAAGGGAAGTGGATTGGGCAGTGCTCCCTTGGGCCACTTCACAGAACTGGTGAGCCCTGGTCCATGGTCTGCCACAGCCGCTGCCATCACCAGCCCATCAACTTGGGGAAGGCGCTGGGCTAGGGCTGCCCCCATCTCTGCAGCTGACACCACCGGGCAGGTCTCCAAAGGCTCCAACCAACTGGGGGGCACATTGCTGAGGGGACCATGAACCAACTCTACAGCCGCTCCCCGTAGGCGGGCCATCAGAGCCATGGCCACACCCATGCGACCACTGCTGGGATTGGTGAGGCAGCGAACCGGGTCTAGGAACTCTCGCGTAGGTCCTGCACTGCAGAGAATGCGCAGACCTTTAAGATCTGCCACTCCCCCTGTAACCAAGGCGGCTCTGGTGCCCTGCAAAATAAGCTCCAGCTCTGGCAGGCGGCCCATGCCCCGGCTATCACAGGCCAGCAGGCCAGAACTGGGTTCCAGAGGAAGAAGACGGGGCCAATGACAGAGGGCCTGCCAATTGGCTTGCACTGCAGGTGCTTCCCACATGGCAGTGTTCATAGCGGGAGCCACCAACAACGGGGCCTGACTGGCCAGCAGGGTGCTGCTGAGTAGGGTATCGGCCAGCCCATGGACCAGGCGGGCCATGGTGGTCACTGAGAGAGGGGCCACCAGGACCAATTCGGCCCACTCTGCCAAGGCAATGTGCAGTGGCCGGGGCTGGCAGGGGTCCCACTGGTGCGCCTCAAGACTGCAGGGGTGGCGGGACAGGCTGGCCAAGGCCAGGGGACTGACAAACTGCTCCGCCTTAGGGGACAGTACACAGCGTACCTGGGCACCATGTTGCACCAAGCTGGACACCAGCTGGGGCAATTTGACTGCTGCAATGCTGCCGCAACCAGCCACCAGAATGCGACGGCCCACAAGGGGATCCCGTGGTGGGTCTTCAGTCTTCGTCAAAGGCTTCCTGGTCAATCAAGTGGCGGTAGGGCACAACCAGATCCGGCCGGTGGATGGCCAGGGCACGCAGTAGGTGCCAGTCTTGCAGACTGGCAAAAGCATGCACATAGTCATCCTCCTCCAGGCGCTGGGCCAATGCGCAAACATCATTCTCATCCAGGGCTACCAGCTGCTGCTCAAGCTTCTCAAGGGAGCAGATTGGATCGGAATCCATCATCCAGCAAGGGGTAGGCATTCACAGTCTGGGACTAAGGGAGCCTATGGTGAACATGCTGGGGAGTTAGCTCAGCTGGTAGAGCGCTGCGATCGCACCGCAGAGGTCAGGGGTTCGACTCCCCTACTCTCCATGGTCTCAATTCCCCAAGGATGTGGTAGGCTGCTCTTATGTCTCAATCCAAACGTGAGCAGGTGGTTAGCCACCTGCGCTACATTCGGCAAGAACTGCGGGAAATGCACCAAGGGGTGCAGGAAGATGGCCTGCTTCCTGAGCCTGGTGAGGTGCGCGGCATCATGGCACAGATGGAAGCTCTCTTGGAGCTGGTGGCTGGTCGCTCAGCCCACAAAGCCCAAGGGGTTGATCGATCCTGAAGCTCTTCAACCAGCACCTGGGGGCGCACCAGATGAAGGG
>RKSC01000035.1 GCA_007571085.1 Synechococcus sp. PNGco_S_binSS4 | reverse complement strand
GGCTGAGGCTGTCTTCGGTTTGGGACGGGGCGTGGAACTGGTCATGGCTATATAGGGGGAGGAGAGGGGTGGGCAAGGGTTGGCCTAGCTCAGCCGTCTGGGGACCAGAAGTCAATGATCCCGCCAATGGTGAGATCAGTCAGCACCTCCGGGTTAGGGCAGGCAAAGCGGGCTGCTGAGCCGCTAGCTGTGAACACCCAATTCCCCAGGGATGCCCCCACAGGATCGACGGCCACGTTTATCTTCCCCTTGCTGGTGCGCAGTATGCGCAAATTGCAGTGGTCCAAACCAGCAACCCGCTGGGTGCAGATAAGGGAACCAACCACCTGCATAATTTCCATCAGGCCCTGCTCCCGCTGGGCCCCCTGGGGGTTGCTTCGGAGGACTGAGGGCTGTTGGGAGCAGGTGGTGGGGTGGGTTTGGCTGGTGGCTCCCAGTGGTCAATAATGCCCACGATAGTTAGATCACTGGGGTAAGACTTGCTGCCAGCGGCCTCCCGGGCGGCAGAGCTACCCACACAGATGACCCAATCCCCATCTCTGCAGCCCACAGCATCCACGGCAACCAGATGGGAACTGCCATCTTGTACCACCTTCAAATGCCTGTGCTCGAACCCAGGAATGCGGTTGGTGGACACCAGGGGCTTAATCACCTTGCAGATTTTCATCAGTGCACCTCCACTACCGAGGACTGGAGAGAAGAACCCAAGATTTCAGGGGGGTGGTGATTATCCCCGTCCCGCACCGTAAGCAGGGTGTGAAGCAACCCCTGTCTGGAAAGATCCTGGTAACGTCCATGGACCGCAGCGGCAATGCGCTCACAGGAGCAGACGGCCCGCTCCCGGGAGCCGGGCACACTGGAGTGGAAGTCATAACGGATAACCACGGGCACCGGCAGGCCCCGGCTGATGTTGAGCCCCCGAAAGATCTTGATCCCCACATCCAGATCGGCAGCCCCCTCCTCCACAGTTTCCATATGGGCAAAGTAGGTGAGGTTGCGCAGATGGACTTCCTTAAAGCCAACACCCACCCCAATGAAGCGCTCCCCATGGCCAGCATCCTCGTAGGCTCCCTTGTGAAACTGGCGCACGAAGTCAATCTGGGAAATGTTGTTCTCCAGGAGGTGGGCGATAAAGCGCACCAGGCCCGGTTTGATTGACCCACCAGCATCCTGTCGGACCCGCTCGCTGATGGCATGGCGTGCAGCCCCAGGGGCCATGGCCATGGTTTGGCTGTAGAGCTCACTGGCAGACAGCCACCGGTTCAGATTGGTGACCCCGTCTTCTGTGGGCACATGGATGCGAATGGCATCGGTGTCTGTATCCAGACCCAACAGCAGTAAGGTGACAGAGGCACCGCAGCAGAAACTATTTTCCACTGCCTGGCGAAAGTCATGGAGACGGCTGAGACCAGAGCGGGCAGCTTGGGCGTCATCGGAGCCATGGGCTGCGCAGCCCTGGTGGTGAGGGTCCAGGGAGCTAAAGTGGTAGACCACCACCTTCAGATAGTGGGTGTCCTCATGGGCAGGGTTAGGCACCCCTTCCCGATGGCGACGGTGCTCAGTTTTGATCCAGCGGTCAACCGTCCGCTCCACATCAAATAGGGCACCGGCATAGGGACGGCGGCGAACGGAGCTGAAGGGGAGCCTCAGGGCATAGCTGATGGTATGGGCCAGTCGGCCATCAGCACAGGGACTCACATCCAACAGATGGAAACCACAGTCATGGAGAAAGGTGTCAAAGGCCCTATCCTCTTGCCCATCCAGGGGGTCCTGGCTGAAAAATTCCTGGCTGGTTCGCTTGTAGGTTTCAAAGACGCACCAGGCAAAGAGGCTGCGCATATCCAGCTGGGTGACCCAAGCTTTGGCTAGAATGTGCTCTGGCAGGGTAAAGCCCAACTCACCTAAAGCCAGGGCTTGAGCTTTCTCCTCAAAGTTTGGCTCATGTTGGAGAGCGGAGATCCTCTTCAGCACCCCCACAATCTGATCAAAGCTGTCTTTGATCTGGCTGTCATAGTCACGCAGAACCTGGTTGCGCTGCCGGTTGGTGAGGGGATGTAGTGGTCCGTCCATGGCCGCAGAGTGGCCTGGCTGGTGACCCCTAACCCCAGTTGACACCAGGGTTTGAGCCGCAGGGCGCCCATCCTGTCGGGGTGGGCGCCGTCGTGGTGCTCTGGGAGCCAGGGGTTGATGGGGATTGGGACGAGGGAGCATGAATCAACCGCGTGCCCCACCTGAGAAGGTGACCAAGGCCCCCTTATCCGTATTGCCGCTGGAGCCGGTAATGGGGCTCAGGGGCACATCCACCTCCTCATTGCGTTTGGATTGGAAGGCAAGCATGGCCGACATGGGGCCAGGTCGAGAGGGGTTGCGCCGGCGGGCGGAGGGTCCTTCTGTGCCAGTGACCCGCTCATTGCGAGACCAGTCGTCACCAGAAATCCGCACCCCCTGCACCGTGCCTTCACCCGTGACCCGGGATGGGGCCGGCTTAGGCACTGGCGCTGCAGTGGTCCCAGGCTCAGAAGAGCCCTTCTGGGCTAGGGGCTGGAGGGGATTGCGCCGGGGCAGGGGAGACTGTCTGCCACCGCCATGGTCAAAGCGAAACTCCTCTGTGCCTGTCACCCGGCCACCGGCCATGCCAAAGGGGCCAGTAATGCGGGCACCTCCTCCCCGTTCATAGAGGGTACCCGTCACCCCTGTGGACTGGCGGCGCTTTTGCTCCACATGGGCTGACCTAAAGGGTGATGTGATCGTAAAACGGGTCCAAGGGGCACCATCCAAAGGCTGGGGCAGATCAGGGGGTACCCCATCCCCATGGCCCTGGCCACAGGCTGTCAGGAACTGATCAGCTCCCACATAGGGGGTGCCCGTGATGGGTTCACAAGCACCCTGCTCTGCCCCAGTCATCACACCACCAATTCCTGGCTGTAGACCGGTCATGGATTGGCCAGGAGTCCCGGGGCCTATGGGGGTGCGGGCCACGATGGTGGTTTGCTCAGGCTCACTACAGAAGTGGTTGGCCTGCTCCAGGCCGGCATAGGGAGTACCGGTGACCGCCTTGCAGGTGCCGGGCTCATCCCCGGTCACCAGAGGGGAGCGGCCCGTGTTTGTTCCAGAAACAATTTGGTTGCGGTTGGTGGTGCTGAGGCCCACCTTGGCCGCCTCCGGAGAAGGGCGCTCCCCACAGAAGGCCTCATACTGCTGACGACCCACGTAGTCATCACCCGTGATGTTTTTGCAGGTGCCGGGCTCATCCCCGGTCACCTTGTTGGAGCGGCCCACCTCATTACCAGTGACATCAACACCCCGCAGGGTGGAAAAGCTGCGCACCTTGGCGGGGGCCGGGCCCCGGCCAATTGCAGCAGTGGGGTTCATGTATTGGGAACCTGTCAATTGACGGCCACTGCCAGGTTCATCGCCGGTCACCATGGCGGAGCGGCCCACCTTGGTTCCAGAGACCAGCTGCTCTGCCCAGGTGCGAGCCTGGCCCACCTTGGCGGGTTGGGGTTGAGTGGGGGTGCCACACCAGGCGTCCCCATGGTCACCTGAGAGGTACTGGGTGCCAGTAATGGACTTACATGTGCCTGGCTCATCCCCTGTAACCTTCATGGAGCGCCCCACCTCCGTCCCGGTGACGGTGTTGCCATAGCCAGTGGGGGTGACCGCCACTTTGCGGGGACGGGAGGGGGGCTGACTTTGGCAATAGGCCTGGAACACATCAGCTCCCATGTATTCCGTCCCTGTGATGGTGCGGCAGGTGCTGGCTTCGTTGCCGGTGGTCTTGATGGAGCGGTCTGTACGGGTACCGGTGACGGTTTGGCCCAGGGGGGTGGTGCTGGCTCCCACCTTCCAATGGGCATCATCTGCTGAGCCTGGCTGGTCCAATTCTGTGGGGCGGTTCAGGCCACGGCGGGGGCCACAGGGGCGTTTGTTGTTCCCCTTGACGCACTGGCCTGCTGCTCCAGATCGGGACTTGAGCTCACGCACCCGCTGGGCCAGCTGGCGACCGGAAAGCTCCGGATTACCCTGGCGGGCCACTGCGGCACTGGAGGCACTGGTGGGGGCATTGGCAGACTTGCCATGCTTTGACAGGGCCAGACGGCGGGCCAGCACCAAGGCACGGCTAGGGCTTTGGGTATTCTTCACCTTGGGAGTCTGGAGGCGGGCTTCAGCGGCACTGCAGCGGCCCATGGGCGGGGCAACTGTCAGGTTAAATCTCTGTATTGGCTTCTTCTGACGCTTTTGGCAGTCGCAGGTGTGGCTTGGATCTTGACCATCACCGGCAGGGGTCTGGGGTGTGGTGCGGGAGGGGCGACGCACCTCCCCACGCACCCGATCTTTGCTGGTGTCATTGCGCTTTCCATGCCGGGAGAGGGCATGGCGCCGGGCCAGGGCTAGATCCCGGCTGGGATTGGCAATTTTGCGACTGACCAAGGCCCTAGCCAGGTGCTGTACCGGTGGTGCCGGCGGGGCCACAGTAGGCTGGGATCGCGCTGCAGGCCGGGGGGGAGCCACCACTGGAGCAACTGTGTTGCTGGTGCGGCTCCTCCGTGGTCCACTCCCATCGGAGATGTTCCGCTGGCGGGTTTTTGCATAGCGCGAGGCGGCGGCCTTCCCTGCAGTGGAGAGGGCCCTGCGGCGCTCAAGTGCTGATTGACGGCTTGCCGTGGTAACCATGTCCGCCTCGGTGTGAATTGGGGATGAAGCAATCAAGTAGGAGGTGTCAACAACCCGGTGCTAGGGAACCAGCACCCGGTTGTTGAGAGGGAATCAGCTGCGGCCTTCAAAGACCACAAAGCAGGTTCCCTGAGTCTGGGTGTAAGCGTCGTAACCCGTCAGGCGAACGTGATGATCTGGATAGGCACGATGGCAGGCCTCAAGCTCTGCCACAATGGCACCCAGTTCATTCTCGCCAAAAAAGGGCAGCTTCCACAAGGACCAGTAGTTGCGCATGGAAGCACTGGGTTGGACATGCTCAATACAGGGCGTCCAACCCTGGGCGATGACATAAGCGATCTGTTCATAGATCTCTTCTTGGGTCATCGCTGGCAGGAAACCGAAGGTTTCCAATGTGGCGACGGTTTGGTAGTCGACCACCGAGCTAAAAGGCATGGATCCGTTTGAGCGAGTGGTTGGGGGAGTTTGGTGAGAAAGCCCTTCAGGGCTGGTGGTCAAAGGTCAAGCTTGTCGACGGTGTCGAACTCAAACTTGATCTCCTTCCATGTGTCCAGAGCGATGGCCAGCTCTGGGCTGCTCTTGGCGGCCTCAGTGAGGATGTCCCGGCTTTCCTTCTCCAGCTCGCGGCCCGCATTGCGTGCCTTGACACAGGCTTCCAGAGCCACCCGGTTGGCGGCAGCACCAGCGGCAGATCCCCATGGATGACCGTGGGTTCCACCACCGAATTGCAACACGGAGTCGTCCCCGAAGATGGTCACCAGGGCAGGCATGTGCCACACATGGATACCCCCAGAAGCCACGGCAAATACACCGGGCATGGAGGCCCAATCTTGGTCAAAGAAGTTGCCCCGGCTGCGATCCTCAGGCACATAGGACTCCCGCAACTGGTCAATGAAGCCCAGGGTGGTTTGACGGTCCCCTTCCAGCTTGCCCACCACGGTGCCGGTGTGCAGGTGGTCCCCACCAGAGAGGCGCAGGCACTTGGCCAGCACCCGGAAATGGATACCGTGCTTGGGATGGCGGTCAATCACCGCATGCATGGCCCGGTGAATGTGCAGCAACATGCCATTGCGACGGCACCACTTGGCCAGTCCGGTGTTGGCCGTAAAGCCACCGGTCAGGTAGTCATGCATGATGATGGGCATGTCCAACTGCTTGGCGTGCTCGGCCCGGGCATACATTTCTTCCGGTGTGGAGGCAGTGCAGTTGAGGTAGTGACCCTTGCGCTCACCGGTCTCCTGCTCCGCTGTTTTAACCGCATCGGCAACAAAGTCAAAGCGGTCCTGCCAACGTTGGAAGGGCTGGGAGTTGATGTTTTCGTCGTCCTTGGTGAAGTCCAGACCACCCCGTAGGCACTCATAGACCACCCGGCCATAGTTCTTACCGGAAAGCCCCAGCTTGGGCTTAATGGTGCAGCCCAGCAGGGGGCGGCCATACTTGTTCATGCGGTCCCGCTCGACGGCAATGCCATTGGGGGGTCCCATGCAGGTCTTGATGAAGGCCAGGGGAAAGCGGATGTCTTCTAGGCGCAGGTGACGCAGGGCTTTGAAACCAAAGACGTTGCCCACCAAGGAGGTGAGAACGTTGGTGATGGAGCCCTCTTCAAAAAGGTCCAGGGGATAGGCAACAAAGGCGTAGAAGGACTCTGGGTCCCCGGGCACATCTTCGATGCGATAGGAGCGACCCTTGTAGAACTCCAGGTCGGTCAGCAGCTCAGACCAGACGGTGGACCAGGTGCCGGTGGAGGACTCAGCTGCCACGGCAGCCGCCACTTCCTCCCGGGGCACACCTTCTTGACCTGTGCATTTGAAGCAGGCCAGAATATCGGTGTCAAGGGGGACGTAGTCGGGAGTCCAGTAGGTATCCCGATACTCCTTCACACCAGCGTCATACTTTTTGCTCATGGGCTTGTCATAAGAGGGGACGTGGGGTGGGGGGAGTCAGCTCAGTCCTTGATGCCAGAGCCAGCGGATGTGGGTCCATTGCCGAGAACAGGTTCAACCTCGCGATGAGGACGGGCAATGATGTGGGCCGCAACCAGGCCATCACCGACCCGCTCACAGGCGTCAGCCCCAGCCCGCACAGCAGCATTAACGGCACCGGTTTCACCGCGGACCAGGACAGTCACGTAGCCACCGCCAACAAATTCGCGACCGATAAGGCGCACTTCTGCAGCCTTGGTCATGGCATCAGCTGCCTCAATGGCAGGGACGAGTCCGCGGGTTTCAATCATGCCGAGGGCGATGCCCATGGTTTCATTGGCCATTGCCTAAATTCCGTGGGGGGAATGTTCAAGGCTGACTTTCTCTGTTGGAGCCTCCATCCGTCAAGGGATTTAGGGCTGTTTTGGCATCAGGAGTTCTTAGTGAAACAATTAGTTTTACTTATAGGTCCCTCTAGGACTAAGAAGTTGTGCTTAGTAAGATGGGGAAAAGCACACAGACTTTGGTGGCCATGGCCACCAAAAACCATGGAGGTCCCATGGTGGTGCTCCCTCTGTGCTGATTCCCTGATTCAGGTGCGGCTGCTGCCATTGATGTTGTCAATGGCAGCCATGGCTGCTGCTGCTGCTTCCTCCACATCCCCCTCCCGACCTGCCATGGTCAGCCGGCCAAAGGCGCCCACAGCCTTCACATCCACCATGGTGATGTTGGAAGCCTTCTCGGCCTCATTGGCCGCATAAAGCACATAGCCCGCAGGCTCAGTCTCCAATATGAACATGCTCATGCCCGCCTCAATCATGGATCCACGGCGGTTTTGACGGTTGATCAACACCGCATGGTCGGGGGTGATGGCCCGGATCACTTCATACCAGGTCACATCACAGTAATTGCGGTCCTCCACCCGGCTGCCAATGGCCCCCAGCACCGCATCACCGGAGTGGAGCACATTGCTCTGATCCAGGTGGTAGAGGGCCAAGGAGCCAAAAGCCCGCTCCACCACCATCTGACCCAGGCGCACGGTGCTGGCCTTGAGGGCAATATCTGTGATGCGATGCACCGCCAGCCCTGGGGATACCTCCAACCAGAGACAGGCATCTCCAGGGATGGGCAAAAATCCTCCAGAAACCGTGCCCGCATAGGCAGCCAGCTGGGGCTGGAGGGAGTCCAGAAACACATAGGCTCGCAGCTGGATCTTCTCGGCCGACTGGGGGGTGAGTCCAGAAGGGACGATGGCACTTAAACCTGTGATTTTTGGCCGTGAAGGCACCATACTGTTGCCGGATGGGTGGACCGGCCTGGACTCCAGGCCCCATTCCCCCACGGAACAGAAAGCACAGGAGATAGTGGGAATCTAACACAGCCTACTGCAGCTGGGGGTGATCCATAGCTGGTGGATTTGGGTATCCCTTGGGGCTGTGCTGGCCTTTTTGGAAGGCCTTAGCCATAGGAGGGGAGCAGAGGGCTTTAGTAGGTGGTTCTTGGTGGGTGGTCCTTCAGGTTATCCAAGTCTCAAGTCGTTTTTCCCCAGGCAAGTGGGGAATGGCAAGCCCGCCGCCCTGGGGCCAAGTTACCATGGTTTTCTCCATGGGCAAGCGGAAAATAGTGCAAGCAATGTGGAACCACCTATGGTTCACAGCTCCAGCCCAAGGAATGGCAGGGCTCTGAATGGTT
>RKSC01000127.1 GCA_007571085.1 Synechococcus sp. PNGco_S_binSS4 | reverse complement strand
CTCATCTCAACCACTACACCGGGCTAGACGGTGAACCATCTGGCTGCTGACCTGAACTGGCAGTGGCGGGTGGCTCGTTGTCTCCGGTAAAGCGCACCGTGAGCAATTCATCCTCCAGAAGGTTGCCCTCGCTATCTAGCAGCTCCGGATGCACCGTAACGGATTGATCCAAGCTGGGGTTTTTGTCCCGGCGCGCGGCACTGATACCAAGCCCCATGAGGCGCATGGCTTGCACCAGAAGCAAGATAAAAAGAGCTCCATAGAGTATGGGAATGATCTGACTCATGGGTGGCTTAACGTGCGTTCCATGATCATGACATCCCCATCTCAACTGCGGTCAGCACCAAGACCTTCAACATGGTGCCGGCCTTCTTCCTTCCTGGGCTGCCGGGCTGGTGCTTTGGCCCTCAGCCTGGTGCTCAGCTCCGTGGTGTATGCCCCCACAGGGTTTGCTCAGCGGGAGCCCATGGGCCCAGAGTCCTTTGTGACTGAGGCGGTGCGTCGCGTTGGTCCTGCTGTGGTGCGCATTGACACCGTGCGCACCGTGATGATTAACCGCTCCCCCTCCCTCAATCTGGGTGATCCACTGTTTGAGCAATTTTTCAACCAGTTTTTTGAAAATCAACAGCCCCTTCGCCAGCGCACTCAAAGGGAACAGGGCACCGGGGTCATCTTTGCCCAGGAGGGATTGATCCTCACCAATGCCCATGTTGTGGAAAAAAGTGACCAGGTGGAGGTGCGCCTCACCGACGGCCGCACCCTGGCCGGCACCGTTGTGGGCCTAGATTCCATCACTGACTTGGCTGTGGTGAGGGTGATGTCCCCCACACCCCTGCCGGTGGCCCCTTTGGGAGATTCCGATGCCCTGGAAGTGGGGGACTGGGCCATTGCCGTGGGGAATCCCTTTGGTCTGGATAACACGGTCACCATGGGAATTGTCAGCAATCTCAACCGCAATATCAGCAAGCTGGGCATTACGGATAAGCGGCTGGAGCTAATCCAAACCGATGCGGCCATTAACCCTGGCAACTCCGGTGGGCCCCTGCTCAATGCGGCTGGGGAGGTGATTGGTATCAACACCCTTGTGCGCAGTGGTCCTGGGGCTGGTCTGGGCTTTGCCATCCCCATCAATAGGGCCCAGACCATTGCCGATGAGTTGGTCAGAAACGGTAAGGTGAGCCACGCCATGGTGGGAATTGGCCTGCAATCCCTCACCCCTGAGCTGGCTCGTGAGTTCAATCAAAACAGCGATAGGGCCTTCCGGCTGCCGGAGCGTCAAGGGGTGCTGATTACCAATGTGTTGCCCCTGAGCCCTGCTGAACAGGCAGGTCTTCGGTCAGGGGACGTGATTGTGGCCGCAGCTGGGGAAACCGTTGTCAGAGGAGAGGATTTACTGAAAGCTGTGGAGTCTGCCGGTGTGGGAGGCCAACTTCAGCTGGGTATTTGGCGACAGGGGCGAGAGCAGCAGATCACAGTTGTTCCTGTGGATATGGCTGCCCTACAGCAACGGAGCCGAGCCGTTGAAGATGGCACCTACTGGCGCCGCATTCCTCTGCAGCCCTAGGTTCACAGCAATGCATCCAGCCCTAGCCACCCACTCACTTGAAAAGCCACCAACCCCAAAGGGTAGATGAGGCCAATGTTGGCCATGTTGGAGCTCACCAAGGTGTCCAGATTCACCTGGGTGGCATCAAGCCTTTTGGTCTCCCCATGCCCTTTGCTGCGGCCATAAAGGTCAAAGAAGGAGGTGAGCTCCGGAAGGGATGTGACCAAACCCAGACACCACCCCACCAGCCATGGGGGCAAATGGATGGCCTCAATGAGCAGTTCCGCACTGCTGCCCAGGCGGTGGCCAGCCATGGCAAGGACCATGGTTCCCGTCATTAACAGAACAATGGCCAACCCCTGATCTGAAAGGCCAGATTCTGGTGTTGCAGCTTGGGTCCCATCTGCAGGTTCAGAAACCAGCTCCTGAGCCCTTTTCCCCTGCACTTCAGCCAGGTTGTGATCCAAGACTTGATAACCCAGGAAGCAACCCAAGAGAGCCAGGGCAAGGGCCAAGGAAGGGTTAACCCCAGTGGCAGCTAGCACCAGTGGCAGCAGGACGGAGAACCCACAGAAGCTGATTTCCTCAATAAAGCGGGGATTGAACAGCTCCCGATGGCGCACGTAGAACACCACAGCTGCCAGAAACAGCACCAGATTGATCACATTGCTGGAGGCGATATTCCAAAAGCCCCCTGCCAAGCTCTCCCTACCATTCAGTGCCGTGGCCAGAACTGCCACCAGCTCCGGCAAGCTAGTGGCATAGCCCAGGATCTGACCTTTGGTTTTGGGGGACCATCCCAGGACTTGGGAAAGCCGTTCCAAACCATTAATTATCAGCAGTCTCACCGCCACAATGGTGAAGCCCACAGAGAGGAGAAGTTCCAGAAGGGCAAGGCCAAGGTCACGGGACATCAACGCTGAAGCACCTGAGCAAAAACAGTGTTGATCTTGCCGGACACCGACGTTGTCCAACACCCATGGCGTTTCAAAAACCTGCCCTCTCTCTGCCCCTGGCACCTTAAGACATTCTGAATGCTCTGAAAATCCTGTCTATCTTTTGGAAGGACTTGAGAAAACCAGAACGCCTCTCCCATGGTGACCGTTGACTCCGCCCTGTTCACTAGGGTTTAGAATAGCCATGGGCAGGAACATAAAGACAGCCACCAGCCTCTCCTGCTGACCCGAGCTGCCCCACTGCTCCCAAGCCCAGAAGCCTCTAGTACCTTGACCCTGTGCTTTCCCTTCCGCTTACCCCCTTAACAGCCTTA
>RKSC01000045.1 GCA_007571085.1 Synechococcus sp. PNGco_S_binSS4 | reverse complement strand
GCCTCGTCCTTGGCCAGCTGATCCATGGCCGCTGCCATGGCCACCAGCGGATCCTGGGCAGGGGAGACCCCCTGTAGCCGAGGTGCCAGCAGGCGCCAGATAGCACGGTGCAATGGGGCACCATCCGTACTTTCGTGGACAATCACTGCAGCACCCAGGGCGGCAACCACTGCAGCATTGGCCTGTTGATGGTGATCTGTAGCGTGGGGATAGGGCACCAACACTGCCGGACAACGACTGGCCGCCAGCTCACTGATGCTACCGGCGCCAGCACGGCTAATGGCCAAGTCCCCATGTTGGAGCAATCCAGCCATTTCATCTGTGAACTGACGCTCCACATAGGCAGGATCTTGCAAACTTCCCATTTCTGAATCCTGGCCACCACAGAGATGAACTAACCGACAACCCCCTTGCAACCACAAATGGGCTTGTTGGCGCACCATGCGATTCAGACCACGGGCCCCTTGGCTACCACCCATTACCACCAGCAGAGGGCCAGGGCCACGGGGTACCCATTCTGGTAAGGGAGCGAGCCGGTAGAAGCTGGAGCGCACCGGTGTTCCAGTCCACCAGGTTTGCCCATGGGGTTTGCCCTGGGTTGTGGTACCCAAGCCTAGGGCAATGCCGCTGCAAAAACGACCCAGTAGGCGAGTCACCCGACCAGAAACCGCATTGGATTCATGCAACAGCACGGGCAGCCCAGCCAGGCGGGCCGCCAGAATGGCAGGGGCTGCAATGTAACCTCCTGTGGTAAATACCACAGCAATGTGTTCACGGCGCAGCAGCCCCAGCACTGTCCAGACTGCCACCAACAGCTGGAGTAGGCGCCCCAACTGCTCCCATGCCCCACCCTGTAAACCTCCAACGCTCACCCAGTGCAGAGGGTAGTGCTTCGGCACCAGTTGGCCATCCAATCGCCCCCGGGTGCCCAGCCAATGGATGTGCCAATGGGGCAGCATTTCTGCAACGGCCAGTGCTGGGAACAGGTGACCACCGGTGCCACTGGCGGCAATCAGTAGGCGTGCCATCACTATCTTGGTCACAAACACCCTTACCGTAATTACATAGGCTCCCAGGAGAACACCACATGTCTATTCCGGCCCGGTTGCTTTCCACTGCGACAGCATGGGCTTTGGCTTGTCTTTCCTCTCTCCAGACCGGCCTAGGGGCCCAGCTGGATGATCAACTGGTGGATCGTCTCCACCGGGCACTCAACGGTAATGATACTGAGGGTCTCGCAGCCCTAATCAGTGAGGAGGGAGCCATTGATCCCCAGCAGCTGACGGGGCGGTTGGAGCGGCTGGCAGAGAACTTTGGGCCTCTCACCTGGCAGGTGAAGCAAGGTCATCCCCTTCAAGATGGCCGGGCTCGTCTAGAGCTGTTGGTCAGTGGCATGGGGACGGTTGCAGGAGTTACCTATCACCTGGATGCCAGCCAGGCCTTGGCAGTCTCCAGCCACCAAGATCAGATCCTGAGCCAGGAGATCCTCAGCGAAGAATCATGGGTGTACAGTAGCAGCCAGCGGTTGCCAGTTACCCTGCTCATTCCTGATGCTGTCCTGACGGGTCAGCGGTATGATGTGGATGTCATTCTTGATGAGCCTCTAGAGAATGGCCTGCTGGCGGGGGGAATTCTGGAGGTGAGCCCCCAAGCACTGGAAACCATGGGTGCTCCCACCATCCAACTCAGTGCACTCCACGCTGGTGGCTTGTTTAAGCGAGTCCAGGCCCCCTACACACCTGGTGGCCAAACCTGGACTGTGATGCTGATCCATCCTGATGGCACCTTGGTTGCCAGCAAGCGGGTGCAGGTGAACCATACGCCGCCTTTGTCCACACCACCCAGCTTGCCCTAAACCATCAGCCCCATGCACCACACCACCCTGGTGATGCTGTTATTGCTCCTAGGCTTTGCCATCATCCACAGTGGGGGCGCTGCCTTACGGTTCTGGGGGGAGGAACAACTGGGTGCTAGGCTTTGGCGGCTACTCTTTGTGGCAGCCAGTTTGCCCACGGCAGCCCTTGTTGTGGCCTACTTCCTAGCCCATCGCTATGATGGCTTGCGGTTGTGGAATCTACAAGGGGTTCCCGGCATGGTGCCTGCTGTCTGGGTGCTGACGGCCCTCAGCTTTTTGTTTCTCTATCCAGCCACCTTCCACTTACTGGAAATTCCGGCCCTGGTCAAACCCCAGGTGCGGCTTTATGCCACGGGTATTCTGCGCATCAGTCGCCATCCTCAGATGGTGGGTCAGGTGCTTTGGTGCTTCACACACACCCTTTGGCTGGGCACCAGCTTTGCCCTGGCTGCCAGCTTGGGCCTGGTGGCTCACCACCTCTTTGCCGTGTGGCACGGGGATCGGCGCCTCCGCCAACGCTTTGGTCAAGCTTTTGAGCAGGTGCAAGGCAGCACATCCGTTATTCCTTTTCAAGCGGTGCTGGATGGACGACAGCGCCTGGTGTGGTCAGAGTTTATGCGCCCCTCCTATGGGGGGGTTCTGGTGGCTGTGGGGCTGTTTTGGTGGTCACACCGCTGGATTGGGGCTGCCGCCGCAGGGTTCAGCAACACCAGCTTGAATCACCTGATGAGCTAGAATTACCATGACATGACCAAGACAGGGTGGCCATCATGGTCTCCCCATCTGGACTGGAGCAGGGAGAATAATTGCCTATTGAGAAATGGGCTATTGAGAAGTATCTACCCTTACCAGCCAATGTGTTGATGATTATCCTGACAGGTTAGACGATGCCCTATAGATAATAAGGTTCTCATCCGCACCAGAGCCCATTACATCATCATCTCCTGGCCAGCAGCAACCATATCTCAAACTTGTTGTT
>RKSC01000124.1 GCA_007571085.1 Synechococcus sp. PNGco_S_binSS4 | reverse complement strand
GCTGCTTAAGGAAGTGAAAGCCGCTGTGGGCCAACGGGCGGTGGTCTTGGCTGGCACGGGAAGCAACTGCACGGAGGAGGCGGTGGCAGCTAGCCGCCGAGCCATGGCCCTGGGTGCAGATGGTGCCCTTTTGGTGGTGCCCTACTACAACAAACCACCCCAAGCTGGCCTGGAAGCCCATTTCCGTGCCATTGCGGAAGCAGTTCCCGATTTGCCTCTTATGCTGTACAATATCCCTAGTCGTACCGGCTGCTCTCTCCTTCCGGAAACTGTCAGCCGCCTAATGAACTGCGGCAACGTGCAAGCCTTCAAAGCCGCCAGTGGCACGGTTGAGGAGGTAAGCAATCTCAGGCTTGCTTGTGGTTCATCCTTGGCTATTTACAGCGGTGATGATACCCTCACCCTGCCCATGCTCAGTCTTGGTGCTGTTGGGGTTGTCAGTGTATTGAGCCATCTGGAAGGGTTGCGGCTCCAGAACATGATCCAGAGCCATCTGGCAGGACAGGTTGCACAAGCTCTTGTCCAGCACCAACAGCTTCTTCCCCTGATGCGTGCATTGTTCCTTCAGCCCAATCCCATACCGGTTAAAGCAGCCCTAGAGCTTCGAGGCTGGCCTGTTGGTGCCCCACGTCTCCCCCTGGTTCCTGCAGACTCTTCTCTCAAAGCCCATCTGCATGACCTGATGCAGTCCCTGAAAACCACCTGAACCCAGGCTGGTCAGATTTTTTCTCCCATAGCTTTTGTCCATGACCCAATCCCTCAACGGCTCGGTTAACCCCCTACGTGTCATCCCCCTTGGTGGTCTCCATGAAATCGGCAAAAACACCTGTGTTTTTGAATATGGTGATGAGCTGATGTTGGTGGATGCTGGCCTCTCCTTCCCCAGCGAAGATATGCATGGCGTCAATGTGGTAATGCCCGATACCACCTATCTGCGGGAGAACCAAAAGCGCATCCAGGGCATGATCGTCACCCACGGCCATGAAGATCATATTGGCGGCATTGCCCACCACCTCAATCATTTTTCCATACCCATTATCTATGGTCCCCGCCTGGCTCTTGCCCTATTAGGGGACAAAATGAAAGAGGCCGGTGTAAGTGATCGCACCAACATCCAAACAGTCCAGCCCCGGGATGTGGTGAAAGTGGGTAAGCACTTCCGTGTGGAGTTTATTCGCAACACCCATTCCATTGCTGATAGCTTTTCCCTGGCGATTACCACACCGGTGGGTGTAGTCATCTTTACTGGGGACTTCAAATTTGACCATACCCCTGTGGATGGGGAGCGTTTTGATCTTCACCGCCTGGCCCACTACGGGGAGGAGGGGGTTCTTTGTCTATTCAGCGACTCCACCAATGCGGAACTGCCTGGCTTTACACCACCGGAGCGGGCAGTTTTCCCCAATCTGGATCGCCACATTGCCCAGGCCCAGGGCCGTGTCCTGCTCACCACCTTTGCCAGCTCAGTGCATCGGGTCAGCATGGTCCTTGAGTTGGCTCTCAAGCATGGACGCCGTGTTGGCCTTCTGGGACGCTCCATGCTCAATGTGGTGTCCAAGGCCCGGGAGCTGGGTTATATTCGCTGCCCCGATGACCTGTTTCTCACCATGAAGCAGTTGCGGGACCTACCGGATCGGGAGGTGTTGCTACTGATGACCGGCAGCCAAGGGGAACATTTAGCAGCCCTAAGCCGCATTGCCCGGGCCGAACATCCCCATGTGCAGATTAAAACAACAGATACGGTTATCTTCTCCTCCAGCCCCATCCCCGGCAAAACCCTAGGTGTGGTCAAAGTTGTTGACCAGCTCATTATGCAGGGTGCCACTGTAATTTATGGCAAAGATAAGGGCATCCATGTTTCTGGCCATGGCTCTCAAGAAGACGAGAAGTTAATGCTGGCCCTAGCCCGTCCCAAGTTCTTTGTTCCGGTCCATGGGGAGCATCGCATGCTGTTTCAGCATTGCCAAACAGCCCAATCCATGGGTATGGCAGCAGAGCGCATGTTGGTAATTGAGAATGGTGATGTGGTGGAGCTCACACCAGAATCTATCCGCCGTGGTGAACCAGTCCATTCTGGAATTGAGCTATTGGATAACTCCCGCAAAGGAGTGATTAACACCCAGGTGCTTAAGGAGCGTCAGCAATTGGCTGAAGATGGAGTTTTGGTTACCCATGTGAGCATTAGTAGTGCGGGCCATATGGGTGCGCCGTCACAGGTAACCCTAAGGGGTGTGGCCACATCCCTTGCCCCTCAGCACTTCGCCAACTGGGCTGATGCTGAAGTGCAATGGGTATTGGATAACCGCTGGCAGCAGCTCTGTCGCGGTGGAAATGAGCTTCAGGATGTGGACTGGGTGGGCCTAAAACGGGAGATTGAGTTGGGCCTACAACGACGGTTGCGCCGTGAACTGGAGATAGAGCCCCTCATTGTGGTGGCAGTGCAACCAGCTCCCAAGGGTACCTCCCCCTACGAGGTGATCACCACCAAGGATCATACGGTGACAGATGGCGCAAGCAGTGATGGAGAACGTTCCCATGGAGTGCGCCCATTGCAGCGGCACAGCTCCTCCAATGGGCAAAGCAAAAATCCAGCCCTCATATCTCGTCGCCGCCTGAGCAGCAATGGGGCTGTAAATGGCACTGGTGGGGCACCTCAAACTGCTGTCTCCAGCACCACCGAGGCCAAGGCCAGCAACCATAGGATTACACCAATACCAATAATAGGGGAGACCGACCGCAAACGCCGCAGCCGCAGCCGATCCAGCACAGGGTGATGATCCCACCTCCACTCCATAGAAACTGCCCTAAAGGTACATTCCATACATCCTTTTGCAGG
>RKSC01000012.1 GCA_007571085.1 Synechococcus sp. PNGco_S_binSS4 | reverse complement strand
GACCAGCCCACAAAGACAAAGCGGTCGCGCTTCAGCCAGTCATCGAGGACGTCAAACCACCCCCGTGCTGCTGGCGCTCCTCCTACAGCAATGGTCATAAGAAAGTTGCAATGTGTTGCGAAACGTATCGTAAACGAGGAGCCACCAGGGGCTGCTGAGTATTTTCGCCTAAAATCTCCCAAAAACCTAAAATGGACGGCCCCAGCTGGGCCACTACGATCAGCAGTGGCCCAGCGGATAGAACTGTGCAGCTCTCTTGGATTAAGGCTGCAGCTCTGACCCAGAATCTTGCGGAACGCCCCGGATGGTGAGATTGATACGGCCACGGCTATCAATTTCTCGCACCCTTACCGTCACCTGATCCCCCACCTTGACAATGTCGTCCACTTTCTCAACCCGTGCCTCGGAGAGCTGGGAAATATGAATCATGCCCTCTTTGCCAGGCAGGATTTCCACAAAGGCACCGATGGGAATGATGCGGGTGACAGTTCCCCGGAACATTTCCCCTTCATGAACCTTGCGGGTGAGACCATCAATGATGAGTCGAGCCTCCCGGGCAGCGGCACCGTCATGGCTGGCAATGGTCACCAGCCCTTCATCACCAATGTCAATTTTGGTGTTGGTTCGCTCCGTGATGCCCTTAATGGTGCGACCACCAGGGCCAATCACTGTACCAATCAACTCGGGACTGATGCGGAAGGTGAGTAGGCGAGGAGCATGGGGTGAGAGTTCCTCCCGTGGCTTGTCGATGGTTTTCTTCATCTCCCCCAGGATATGGAGACGGGCAGGTTGGGCCTGATTAATGGCTTGACCGATGGTGGCCATGGGCAGACCGGTGATCTTCATGTCCATCTGTAAGGCAGTGATACCTTTTTCTGTACCAGCCACTTTGAAGTCCATATCCCCTAAGAAATCCTCAATCCCTTGGATATCCGTCAGGATGCGCACCTGATCCCCCTCCTTCACCAGACCCATGGCTGCCCCACTGACCATTGCTTTGAGGGGCACCCCAGCATCCATCAACGCCATGGTGCTACCGCAGACTGAGGCCATGGAGGTGGAGCCATTGGAGCTCAGCACTTCAGACACAACCCTGACTACATAGGGAAAGTCTTCTTTGTTGGGCAGTACGGGTATGAGTGCCCGCTCCGCTAGAGCACCATGGCCAATTTCTCGACGCCCAGGAGAGCGCAGGGGCTTGGTCTCTCCAACGGAAAATGGGGGAAAGTTATAGTGGTGCAGATAGGTTTTCTCGTTAGAGGGATTGAGATCATCCAACTCCTGGGCATCACTGGGGGTGCCCAAAGTGGTGGTGGAGAGCACTTGGGTGAGACCCCGCTGGAACACAGCTGAGCCGTGCACTTTGCGGGGTAAAATGCCCACTTCTGAGGCAATGGAGCGCACCTGGTTTAGATCTCGGCCATCTACCCGTTTGCCATCAACGATGATCTGGGCCCGCATAAGCTTCTTGGTGAGGGCCTTGTAACTGCTACTGAGGGTCTTGATGTTGCTGGCAACGGCCATGCGCACTGGATGATCCTCAGCCAAGTTGACAATCCCGCTGGCCACTTGAGCTTTGATGGCATTCAGCTTGTTGTCCCGATCTGATTTCTTGAGATCAAACTCCCCTAACACAGAGCAGATGCCGGAGGCGCACTGCTGCTCAAGATAGGTAAATACAGTTTCATCAATTGCTTCAGGTGCCACCGGTACGGGCTCAATGGCCAGCTCTTTTAGGATTGTCCGTTGGTGCTGAATCAGCTCCAGGACTGCTTCGTAGCCAAAGTCAATGGCCTCGATCACATCCTGCTCAGGCAGCTGCTTAGCTCCTGCTTCCACCATCACCACCCCATCCGGGGTGCCGGCCACCACCAAGTCCAAATCGCTGCGCTCAATTTCCCGGAAGCTGGGGTTGATGACAAAGTCATCCCCCAGGAGCCCCACCCGTACAGCCGCCATGGGCCCTGCAAAGGGCAAACGAGCAAGAAGGGTGGCCATGGAAGCCCCAGTGACTGCAAGCACATCAGGGGGCATTCGCTCATCGGAGGCCTGGCAGGTGGCCACCACCTGAATGTCATCCCGCAGCCAACTGGGGAACAAGGGCCTTAGGGGACGGTCCATCAGCCGGCAGGTGAGGATTACCCGTTCTGGGGGACGACCCTCTCGCCGCTGATAACTGCCTGGGATACGACCCGCAGCATACATGCGCTCTTCGTAGTCACAGAGGAGGGGTAAAAAGTCCACCCCTTCCCGTGCTGCCGAGCAGGTGACTGTCACTAAAACAGCTGTGCCACCACACTCTAATAGCACTGATCCATTTGCCTGGGGGGCAAATCGGTTGATGGTCAGTTGAACCTCACGTCCATCGAAGGAAAATGACCGAATGTCTCCTTGCACGCTTGTTGTTTCCTGAATTTGTGGTTTGTTTTCTTGTCGATTGTTTTCAACCTGGCTATCACCAGGAGGACTTGACAACGCCGGGCAGCAGTCCGTCATGGGCTTTCTGGCGGAGCTGGTTGCGGCACAGGCCAAAATCCCGCATCACACCACGGGGCTTTCCTGTAGCCCAGCAACGGTTGCGCTGGCGATTGGGGGCGCTGTTCCGTGGAAGCTGCTGCAGCTTGAAGTGAACCTCAAGCTTTTCCATAGGATCCTCTGCTGCTACAAAGGCAGCCTTAAGGGCCTCCCGCTTGGCCCGGAAGCGCTCTGCCAGCTTTCGCCGCTTCACATCACGGGCAATCATCGACTTTTTTGCCATCAAAACCGTTGGTGGTACGATGGCAGCTTAACGGATAGTGGAAGCCAGCCTGGCTGCTGTGTTGCTGGTTACTTGTTGCTG
>RKSC01000123.1 GCA_007571085.1 Synechococcus sp. PNGco_S_binSS4 | reverse complement strand
GTTCAGCGGCATCCCGGCGGCGCCATGGCACTGGTCTTAAGCCCAAGGAACGGATTTTCCTTGCCCTGGCCATTGTGGCTGCTGTGCTGGTGGTGGTTGCAGGTGCTTCCCAGTGATGGTGACCTGGTGAGGATGCAGGTCAAGCTCCATAGCCACACCCCTGATCCTGAGGCATTCATGGCCTATGTGGCCCGGGTCAGCAACCCAGCTAATCAATCCAACCCGGATCATGCCCGCCTGCTGAGCTACTGCATCCGCCGTCGCCACTGGAGCGTTTTTGAACACGCCTCCATGACAGTGGAGATCCTCACCACCCTGGACATTGCCACCCAGATTCTGCGCCACCGCAGCTTTTGTTTCCAACAGCTTTCACGGCGCTATGCCGGTGAAGAGCAGTCCCCAGTCCAGTGGGTGATGCCCCAGCTGCGTGCACCACACCCCAAGGATCGCCAGGCATCTTTAGACACCTTGCCCCATGATGTGGTGGAGCACTGGCAGGGGAAGATCCAAGACCACCTGCAGGCTGCCCATGACCTTTACCGCCAGCTGTTGGCAGCAGGGGTGGCCAAGGAGTGTGCCCGTGCCGTACTGCCCCAAGCCACCACCACCACCCTCTACATGAGTGGCAACTGCCGCAGCTGGATTCACTACATTGCCCTACGCAGCCAACCTGGTACCCAGGCGGAACACCGCTCTGTTGCCCTGGAGGTGCAAGGCATTTTTGCCCAGGTGTTTCCCGTCTGTGCTGGGGCCCTGGATGCCTTGGACTGGGCCACCTAAGTGACTGGTAACTGGTCTTTTGGTTTGGTTAGATGGTCTTTTTAGATGATCGGCTGGTTTCCATGTGCAAGATGCGCAGGGCCGCCATGGCAGCACCATAGCCATTGTCAATGTTCACCACGGAGAGGCCAGGGGCACAGCTGGCCAACATGCCCTGGAGGGCCACATGGCCACCGGCGCTCACCCCATAACCCACGGAGACGGGCACAGCAATGACAGGCTGGGGCAAGAGGCCAGCCACCACCGTGGCCAGGGAGCCCTCCATACCAGCACAGACAATGAGCACTGGAAACTGAGCCAGGTGGTCTAATCGGTCCATCAGGCGATGGAGCCCGGCCACCCCCACATCGGCAATCAACTCTGCCTCAACCCCATGGCAGGCCAGGGCAACGGTGGCTTCTGCAGCCACTGACAGATCACTGCTGCCCCCAGTGACCAGGGCCAACCGTTGCCATGGTGTAGGCAGTGGTCCCATGGTGAGGCACTGGGCCTGGGGATGGTAATGGAGGTCTGGTAACTGCTGTTGCAGTGCTTTGGCCTTGGCTGTGTCCACCCGGGTTACCAGGAGGGGTTGCTGGGCAGCGGCAAAGCGCTTTGCAGCCACCAGGATCTGGGCAACTGTTTTGTTGGCACCCCAGACAGCTTCCACCATGCCTAAGCGGCGGCGGCGGTCCAAGTCCAGGTTCAGGGTCTTCTCTTCAAGGGGCATGGCAACCATCTGGGTCCTGGTGCTGTACCAGAAGGGCAACAGCAGAGCAGGAGATGCCCTCCTCCCGACCTTCTGGACCAAGCTTTTCATTGGTGGTGGCCTTCACCCCTACTTGCTCTGGTTTGATGCCCATGTGGGTGGCAATGTTGGCCGCCATGGCAGGGATATGGGGCCCCAGGCGGGGGCGCTCAGCCACCAGCACCGTGTCCACATTCACCACGCGCCAACCCTTTTCCCGCACCAGTGCCGACACCTTCTGGAGCAGCACCAGGCTATTGGCACCCCGCCAGCAGGGGTCTTCCGGGGGGAAGTGGTGACCAATGTCCCCCAAGGCCAGGGCCCCTAGGAGGGCATCCATTAGGGCATGAACCAGCACATCCGCATCGCTATGACCATCCAAACCAAGGGAATGGGCCATGGTCACACCTCCTAGGATCAGAGGTCGCCCTGGCACCAAGCGGTGAATGTCATAACCATGACCGATGCGGAAGTTCATGGATGCTCCTTGGCTGTGGTCATGGTCTCAGGTGGGCACTGCAGCAGTTCCGGGCGCCGCTGGCGGGTGCGGTGTTCTCGCTGAGCCTGACGCCAACGGGCAATGGCGCCATGGTCACCACTACACAACACCTCAGGCACCCCCATCCCACGAAACACACGGGGCCTGGTGTAGTGGGGGTATTCCAGCAGGCCATGGCAAAAACTTTCCTGTTGCAGGGACTCAGACTGCCCCACGGTGCCATGTCGTAGGCGCAGCACTGCATTGATCACCGCCATGGCTGGAATTTCCCCACCGGTCAAGACCACATCGCCCACACAGAGTTCCTCATCCGCCAGGCAGCGGATCCGTTCGTCATAACCTTCATAGTGGCCACAGATGAGGATCAGTTGGTCGTGGTGGCTGGCCAGGCGTTGGGCATCAGCTTGGCAAAAGGGTTTGCCCTGGGGACACATGAGTAATACCCGGCGCTGCTGGTAGACGGGGATAGATTCCACCGCGGCAAAAATAGGTTCAGGCTTCAGCACCATGCCGGCTCCACCGCCATAGGGGCTGTCATCCACCTTGTGGTACGGACCAGGGGCAAAATCCCGGGGGTTGTGGGTGTAAAGCTGGGCAAGACCTGCTTGGAAGGCCCGGCCAATGACTCCCAAGCTGTAGAGCACATGGAAGGCCTGGGGAAGCAGGCTGACCACATCCAGCCGCAGGGGTGCCCGTTGTTTTCCCTCACCCATCACCGCTGCACACGGCGGATCTCGGAATAAAATCCACAGCCCTCCACCACTGCCGGGTTGCCCAGGCTGGTGATGACCCGGCTGCGCAAACGCAGGTTGGCCTTGCTGAACCAGATGCGCTCACAAAATTGCTGTACACCGCTGCACCAGGTGAGCTCAAGCACATGGTCCCCACTAAACCGCCATCGCCCATGGCAGCCATCACTGGCTTGAAAGTCACCTTCTTGGTCTTGGGCAATGCCCACCATGCGCAATTGAAAATCTGGCTGCTGGGTTCTGTGGAGTTGTAACACCCCCAGCTCAGGTCCTTCCTTTGCCGGTTGCCAGGTGAACTCCAGCTGGGCGGATTGGCTTTGATCCCAGCC
Source organism: Synechococcus sp. PNGco_S_binSS4 (assembly GCA_007571085.1). Taxonomy (GTDB): domain Bacteria; phylum Cyanobacteriota; class Cyanobacteriia; order PCC-6307; family Cyanobiaceae; genus Synechococcus_B. The sequence continues at coordinate 17,803 of RKSC01000123.1, read as the reverse complement.
CTCCTCGTCCCGGCTGAGGCTCACCAGGGTACGTAAACTCAGCCAGCGGCCTGCACAAAGCTCCAGCAGCTCCAGCACCGTGGCCGGTGGTTGGAAGGGGGGAGGACTGGGAGCAGGCACAACGCTGTTCTGCAGGATTCAGAACCTATCCTCACCCATGGCCATAGCCCAATTCCGCCAGGCGGCCAGGGTGACGCCGCCAGTGGGGAGACACCTTGACAAATAACTCCAGGTGGACAGGACCAGCAATCAAGATCTGCATCTGTAACCGTGCAGCGGTGCCAATGGCCTTCAACATGGATCCCCCTTTGCCAATGAGGATTCCTTTCTGACTACTCCGTTCCACCAACACCACAGCAGTAATACGTGTACAACGACGCTCTTCACAGATGTCTTCAATGTTCACAGCCACACTGTGGGGCACCTCCTCACGGGTCAGGTGCAGCACCTGTTCACGGATCTGCTCCGCCAGCAGGAGACGTTCCGGTTGGTCACTGACAGCATGGGGTGGGTAGAGATGGGGCCCTTCCGGTAGGCGCTGACTCAGACCCTCCACCAACTGGTCACAGCCAGCACCGCTCAGGGCACTGAAACCAAAGAATGGGCAACGTCCCACAAGATTGCGATAGCTGCGCTGCAGTTCTGCACCCCGTTTGGGCACCACCAGGTCTTGCTTGTTGAGGCCCACCACCAGGGGAGTGCCATGGTGGCGCAGCAACTGGATGATGTGGGCATCCCCGTGGCCTGGGGGCACACTACCGTCCACGATGAGCAAGACCAGGTCCACTTCACCAATGGTGGAACGGGCAACCCGGACCAGGTGTTCCCCCAGAAGGTGGTGGGGTTTATGAATGCCTGGGGTGTCCAGCAGAACCAGCTGGGCCGTGGCCCGGGTGAGAATGCCCCGCAACCGGTTGCGGGTGGTTTGGGCAACAGGGGAGGTGATGGCCACCTTATGGCCAACCAGCTGGTTCAACAGGGTGGACTTGCCCACATTGGGACGGCCGATGATGGCCACAAAGCCAGAGCGATACCCCGGAGGAGATGGGGTTACAGCCTGGTCATCCTTCGTCATCAGGGAGCTGGCTTGGGAATTGGACAAGAGCAGGCCATTGATATGGCAAATTCCAAGACTGCCAGCAGGTTGGCCACGGTCTACATACCTTATGGTTTCCTATGGCAGAGTCCATAAGCAAATTATGGGTCTTGGGAACTCCATGGGGCAGAGCCAATCCCTGGCCTTCCCCCAGGCTATCCACCACACAGAGTCCTGGCTAGGGCAGTGGCAAGAGGGCACCATAACCTCTGAGGTTTTGGCCCAAAAGGTGGCACTGCTCCTCTCCACATCCCATGGCCGGCGCGGCTTTTTTGTGGTGGCCTTGGCGGGTCCTAGCCCCTTGCTGGATCACCCCCCTACCCCCATCCTGGAGCAGCTACGGCGAGGGGGAGCTGGGGTGGTGGATCTGGTGGTGCGTAACCTGGCCATGGGCACTGCCATGGCCCTGGAGCACCAGCAACGTGGTAATGGGGAGCAGGCCATGGGGTCATTGCAGGTGCAGCGCCGGGCTCAGGCCCTCTTGTCTCACCTGGATCCCGTGGCTGTGGACCAAGGACTCCATCAGCTGCTGGCGGCAACAGAAGGTCGAGGCCCCTATAGGGATTTTTTGCAGCGCTGGAACTATGACACTGCCCAATGCCAGGCCATTGCCCAAGCCGTGCGAGCCACACAACACAACCTGGCCAACGCAACCTAGTCAGCACAACCTGACTAGGAAGTAGGGGTGCTAGGAAGTAGGGGTGGCTGAGGTGATCTCCTGGCAGATCTGGTTAAACACTAGACCCGGATCCACAGCTTGGCTGATGGGTCGGCCCACCACAAGCCATGTGGCCCCTGCGGCCATGGCCGCTGCTGGGGAGAGGATACGGGCCTGGTCATTGCTGGCAGTCTGGGGGAGACGGATACCCGGGGTGACCAGGGTCATGGTGGGCTGTTGGTGATGGAGTTGGGCTGCATCCTGGGGTGCACAGACACAGCCCTGGAGACCGGCCTGGGCAGCTAGCCGGGCCAGGTGTTGCACATGGTCTGGCAAGGAATCCACCACGGCCAACTGCTGGCGGAAAGCTTGGGGTTGCCAACTGGTGAGCACGGTGACCGCCAAGACCAGGGGGGGCGGTAGCCCAGCGGCTGTGGCAGCTTCTATGGCACTCTGCTGAGCCATGGCCATGGCTTCAATGCCCGCACTGGCATGAACCGTGAGCAGGCTGGCCCCCAGACCGGCGGCCCGGCCACAGGCTCCAGCCATGGTGGCTGGGATGTCGTGGAACTTGAGATCCAAAAACACCTGAAGGCCACGGCGGCGCAGCTGGGTCACAATTGCCGGTCCAGCACTGATAAACAACTCCAGACCCACCTTCACCCAACACAACGAAGGGATGGTTTCCACCAGAGCCATGGCCCCTTCCCCATCGCATCCATCCAGAGCCAGGATGAGCCGTTCCTGGGTGGAGGAGGGCAAAAGGCCCTGAAGAGCAGCCATGTTGTTGCTGTTGCCCAGCTCACCCATCAGACAACCAGGCGGTAGAAGGCCTTTTTCCCCAGCTGGAGCACCTTCCCATCCAGCTCCTCTTTGGCAAAGGGGGCCTGGGGATTCAGAATCTTTTCCCCATCAAGGCGGAGGGCACCCCCTTGGATGCGGCGGCGAGCTTCGCTGGTGCTCTTGAGCCCGGCGGTGGCTTTGAAGACCCCATGGGCCAGCTGGTAGGCCGGAATGGGGGTAGACCAGTTCCAGAGAGCACCCAGGTTCACTTCAGGCACATCCACATTGGCAGTGCTGGAACTAGGGGTCATCACCAAGGTGGCAGCGGCAGCCTGGGCCTGCTCAGCAGCCTCCCTGCCGTGGAGAGATGCGGTCACTGCCAAGGCCATGGCCCGTTGCCGCTGGCGGGGATCCTGGGGCATGGTTGCTGGATCCAGGTTGGTGAGCAGAGTGATGTAGTCATCCACAACCGCATCGGCCACTTTCTCCAGCTTGGAGTAGATGGTGATGGGATCCTCCTGTAAAGCGATGGTGTTGCCCAAGCTTTTACTCATCTTTTGCACCCCATCAATGCCTGTGAGGATGGGCATCAGCAGGCCAAATTGGGGGGGCTGGCCAAAGTGGCGCTGCAGATCCCTCCCCATGGCCACATTAAACTTCTGATCCGTGCCCCCCAGCTCCACATCCGCTTTAACCATTACGGAGTCGTAGCCCTGTAGGAGAGGGTAGAGAAACTCATGGAGGGCAATGGGAGCACCCCGTCCATAGCGGTTGGCAAAATCCTCCTTGGCTAACATCTGCCCCACCGTTGCTGTGCCCAGGAGACCAATCACCTGAGGCAGCTGAAGCTGGGCCAGCCATTCGCTGTTCCGGCGAATCTCCAAACGTCCCGGAGTGGTGAAATCCAGGATGGGGCGCAGTTGATCCAGGTATGTTTGGCCATTGGCTTCCACCTGCTCAGCGGTGAGCTGGGGGCGGGTGGTTGATTTGTCTGTGGGATCACCAATCTGGGCAGTGAAATCCCCAATGATCACCACAGCGGTGTGGCCAGCCTCTTGAAAAGCCCGCAGCTTGCGGTAAAGGATAGTGTGCCCCAGGTGAATGGCACTGGCCGTGGGGTCAATGCCCAGTTTTACCCGTAGGGGACGACCAGCTTGCTGGGCCACCGCCAGCCGTGTTGCCAAGGTCTGATGGGGGGCGTCTACAGCATCAGGGAATAGATCTGCCAGACCCCGTTGCAACCAGCTGGGAAGTGTCATCCAGTGCCATGTAGCCAGGGTGGATGGTAGTCAGCCACCTCAGCTGCTGGCCTGGCGGCGCATCTGCCCCAAGGTGCGCTTTGCCTGGTCAAACATTTGATCGGGAGTGACACCAAACTGGCCCAGCTGGGTCCTGAGCTGCTCTACCGTCATGCGGGCCTGGAAGTCATCGGAGAGTTCAAAGCGCTTCATGAAGATTCGGTAGCGCTCCATGAGAGACTCCATTTGGGCAATGAAGAGCTTTTTGCCTTCCCGATCAAACTTGCCGTAGTCGCTGCCAAGGTGCATGAGCTGCTGGTAGTCCTGGAAGAGGCGTTTGGACTCCTGCTGAACAATGTCCGATTCAAAAAAGCTCATGGCCTACTGAGTGAATCAACCCTGATGTTTTCAATTTTCACCATGAATAGCTGCTTCTGCGCTTGACCTGGTTGGCGTATTTGCCACACTTGAGCTTCCGTAGTCCTAGGGGATTGGCAGCAAAGGTGCATTGGCTTGATCCCCTAGCTCGTCGCCTACTCCAGGCTACGGGCCACTTGCCACCCCATGGCGTGGCCACCAAAACACCTGTAGGGGATAGGGATGAGGAGGAGGTGGAGTTGGAATTGCTGTCCTTAAAACTTCACCAAAATCCACAGTTACCCTTACCGGATGAGGCCAGCCTGCGGCGGGCTGCCCAGCTGGGTGTCAGGTTGGATGTGAATCGGGCCTCCCCAAGGCAGTGGATGCAGCTGCCAGGCATGACATGGCAGAGGATTGAACATTTGTTATATCTGCAACGACGGGGGGTACAGATTCAAGATTTAGGACACCTGGGGCAACAGCTTGGGCTGTCTCAGGCGGTGCTGCGGCTCTGGCAGCCGGTTTTGCTGTTCCGCCCCCATGGAGGTGGTCGGCACCTGCCCCCATTGGTGGATGTGAACGGAGCCAGCCGGCAGCAACTGTCCACCGTGCCTGGCTTCCATGGAGGCCATCTAAACCGGTTGATGCGGGAACGGCAGCGGGGGAGATTTTCCAGCCTGGCAGACTTGCAAAATCGCTTGCAGCTTCCCAATTCTGTGATGGTGACTTTAGCGGAGAGACTCCACTGCGGCCATGGTCCCGTCGCACCAGAACTTCCCCCTTATTCAAGGAGCCATGACCCAGCCAGCACTGTTCCCCCTTAGGGACATCACCCCCCTGGTGAATGACAACCTGCACCTGGGCCAGCCCCTGCTCCAGGACTGGCAAAACCGAGTGGCCAGACACCAGGAGGCAGCCCACCAAGGGCAAAACAGTCACCAGGGGGAGCTATGGACTGCCATAGGGAGCTCCCCCCTACCATGTGGAATTGACCCATTCCAACTCCAACCTCAACCCTTAAGCTTTTGGCGTTGGCCAAAGTCAACCAACCAGGGGGCTGCCCATTACTTCGTCATAGATGAGGCACACCACCTGCTACACCCCTTGCTGCTTTATGTGGGTGAAACCAGGCAAGCAGCACATCGCTGGAAGGGGAGCCATGACTGCAAGGACTACCTGGCCAGCTACGCAGAGGTGTTACAAAGGGCGGGATTGACCACAATTCTCTCGGTGCGATTTTGGTGTGACGCCCCATCAAAACAGAAAGCACGGCGAGACCAGGAGAGTCAGCTGATCCAGTATTGGCAACCCCCATTCAATCGGGAGATGCAGCATCGCTGGCAGACACCATTCACTGCTCTGGCGGGGTGAGCAACCTGGGGTGCTCACCAGGGAAGTGATCCGGTTAGCTTGCTAATCTCAAAGATTCACTTGGCAAGGCTGAGGGCCATGATAAGTTTCCGTCTCGTTCCTGCAGATGCCCCCCTCCCAGAGGAGGCCCTGTTGGCCACGGGTCTCTTCAGTGATGATTTGAGTGCTGGCTTGGCCAGGCTGGAAGAACGGCTTGGGTTGTCCCTGGCCAGCACCATCCATCAACGGAAATTCAAAGCCAAAGCGGGTGAGAAACTGGTTCTCCATCCCCTGGGGGGACCAATCCCCACCCTGGTGTTGTTGGGGTTGGGAGAAGAATCCGCCCACAGTTTACAAGGGCTACAGGGGGCTGCAGCTCAGGGGGCAAGGGTGGCCCAAGAGCAATCTGCCAAGGCCTTGGTGCTGGATCTTCCCCTGGGGGCCTTGGAGCCGGATGCAGCACTGCAAAAGCAATGCACCGCAGCACGGTTGGGGGTGTTTCGTGATCTGCGCTTTAAGGGGAAGACCAAGGGGGAGAATGGGGAAAAAGACCAGCCCCTCCGCCTGGAAGTTGTGGAGATCATCTGTCCAGGGGCCCAAGCCAAGGTTTTGGACCAGGCAGGGGCCATTTCTGCTGGGGTGGAACTGGCCCGGGAGCTGGTTGCTGCCCCACCCAATGTGGTGGATCCACCGGCCTTGGCCGCAACTGCCCAAGACCTGGCCCAGAGCTGGGGGCTGGAATTGAAGATCCTGGAGCGGGAGGACTGCCAACGCCTAGGCATGGGGGCCTATTTGGGGGTGGCCCAGGCCTCCACACTGCCGCCAAAGTTTCTACATCTCACCTACCACCCTGACACCCCGGTCAAACGTCGCCTTGCACTTGTGGGTAAGGGGCTGACCTTTGATTCAGGGGGATATAACTTAAAGGTGGGGGCTGCCCAAATTGAAATGATGAAATATGACATGGGTGGCTGCGCTGCGGTGTTGGGAGCAGCACGCACCATTGGTGAATTACGGCCCCAAGGGGTGGAGGTGCATTTCATCAGTGCAACCTGTGAAAATATGGTCAGTGGTGATGGTCTGCACCCTGGTGACATCATCACAGCCAGCAATGGCATCACCATTGAAGTGAACAACACAGATGCGGAGGGTCGTCTAACACTGGCGGATGCCTTGGTCTACACCTGCAACTTGAAACCCGATGCAGTGGTGGACCTGGCCACCCTCACCGGTGCTTGCCTGATCTCCCTAGGAGATGAGCTGGCTGGCCTTTGGAGTCCCGATGATGAGCTGGCAACGGGCTTGCTGGATGCCTCCCAGCGCTCTGGTGAGGGTCTTTGGCGTATGCCCCTACCAGCCACCTATCTGGAGCGCATGAAGAGCCCCTTTGCAGATTTGAAAAATACCGGTCCCCGGGCCGGCGGTGCCATTACTGCTGCTCTGTTCCTTAAGGAATTCGTCAGCCCTGGCTTGGCCTGGGCCCATCTGGATATTGCTGGAACAGTCTGGTCTGATAAAGGCCATGGGGACAACCCCGCTGGAGCAACAGGTTATGGGGTGCGCACCCTGGTGGAATGGGTCACTGGCCACGGTACAGATTGACCTGAGCCAGGTGGCGGTTATTCCTAACTTAACGAAGGGTTTCCAAGATACTGATTGGGACCAATGAAGTCTGTCAATTATGCCAACTTAGTTCATTAGGACCAAACAGTGACATGAAACAGGATTGCTTCGGCTGGATGCTGGATGGGATTAGTCGTTCCCGGCTCTTAGACCCGGAACAGGAGATTAGCCTGGGACGGGCGGTGCGGGCCTGGATGGACTACCCTTCTGGGCCGGAGAAGGCCCCGGCTGAGATTGCGGAGGCAGGTCTTCAGGCTCGAGAAGAAATGACCCGTGCCAACCTTCGCCTGGTGGTACATCTGGCTAAAAAATACCGAACCCGAGGTCTGCCCCTTGAAGACCTGGTGCAGGAGGGCAGCTTTGGCCTACAGCGGGCTGCGGAAAAGTTTGATCCCACCACTGGATACCGCTTTAGTACCTATGCCTACTGGTGGATTAAACAGTCACTGCAGCGGGCAGTGAGTCAGCAGGTTTCTAATATCCGCCTGCCATTTCATGTGGCAGATCAGTTGGCTCGATTAACAGCCTGCACCCATCGCCTCACACAACAGTTGGGCAGGCTACCCAGCCTGGATGAGGTGGCCGCGGCCACAAAAGAGACCAAGGAACAGATTCGCCAACTGGAACAGACTGCACGGCTGCTGAGTGGGGCCAGCTTGGACAATCATGTGAACGACGAGGATGACAGCAGCTCCCTGAGTGAGCTCATCAGTGATGATCGTACTCAACCCATGGATGCCTTGGAGCAGAGTGATGTTTCCATGCACTTAGAAGAGCTGATTAACACTGCCAACCTGAATGAACGGGAGCGGCAGGTGATCAAGCAGCGCCACTATCTCCAGGCTCCCCTGCCCTTTCGGAATATTGCTGACAGCTTGGGACTAAGCCGTGAGCGCACCCGTCAGATTGAGCAAAATGCCATGCGCAAGCTACGGCGAGCGGCCCGGGGCGGGTACATCCACTGCAGGCAACCTGGCACAGTGACAACTCCCACAGTGACAAAATGATACTCTCTCTGCACTCTTATTCCTCTTACTCAGGGACATCTTCAGTCCCATCGGTCACACCCCATGGATGACTGGCCATGTCCTTATACTTTCTTTACTGTACCAGGGCTGACCCTTTAAGAAGAAATAATAAGTTGATGGGGGTTTACCCACCACTTATGAATTAGAATTAGATTTGATGGCTTTAGAGAACAGTGTGTTGGTGTGGATGTTGCAAAGGGCCTCTCAGTTTCGCTTGCTGACACCAGAAGAGGAGGTGAGCCTGGGCCAGATGATTCACACCTGGCAAAGCTATCCAGGTGGACCGGAATCCGCTCCCCCCAAGCTGCGCTATGCAGGACTTCAGGCTCGAGAAGAAATGACTCAGGCCAACCTGAGGCTTGTGGTTCACCTGGCGAAAAAGTATGAGACCCGTGGCCTTCCCCTGGAAGACCTGATTCAAGAGGGAACCATTGGTCTGCAGCGGGCTGTGGAGAAATTTAATCCTCTCGCTGGCTATCGCTTTAGCACCTACGGCTACTGGTGGATTAAGCAATCTTTACAACGGGCCATTACCCAGCAATCCTATGACATCCGCTTACCGTTTCATGTGGCGGATCGGTTGGCCCGCTTGACAGTGAAAGTGCAGCGGCTATCGGCAATCCTGGGACGATTGCCAACGGTGAGCGAAGTGGCTGAGGCTGGCCAAGAAACCCCAGTCCAAATCCGCCAATTGCAGAGAGCTGCCCAGCTGCTCAACACCATCAGCCTTGAGCAGCACCTCTGTGCTAAGCACTCTGATGGAGATGGGGCGCCGGTGGGTGAGCCCATTGATGAGCGCCCCCAACCCATGGACAACCTACTTCAAAACCTAGAGAACAATGACCTATTCAGGATTATCCACGCTGCCCAGCTGAGCGTCCAGGAGCGGGAAGTCTTACGGCAACGCCACTTCTTGGGCCAGCCACTCACATTTCAAGAGATTGCCAGGAACCTGGGTGTCAGCCGTGAAAAGGTGTTCCAAGTGAATCAAGGCACCATCCGCAAGCTGCGCCGTGCGGCGCGCTACTATTCTTCAGCCTAAATCAGCCCAGGCACAGTGAGTAGGTGTAGAACCACCAGGGTCTGTCTAGGGTAGAGAACGGGATGGGCAAAGATCAGCAAGCCCACAGTATTCACAAGCTGGTCCCCTTGCCTTGCAGACGGCACGGCCATGGGCAATCAGGCGGATAGACAGCAGGTCCCAAGCTGCCCGGGGCAGTAAGGCCATCAAATCCACCTCAATGGGGCCTGGATCCGTGGCAGCAGTCAGGTGCAGCCGCTTGCTAAGACGCCGCACATGGGTGTCCACCGTGATGCCCACATTCAGGCCATAGGCCGTTGCCAGAACCACATTGGCCGTCTTGCGGGCCACGCCGGGGCATCTCAGGAGTTCCTCCATGGAATTGGGGACCTGGCCATCATGGTGTTCCATTAGCAGGCGAGATGTGGCCACAATGTGCCGGGCCTTGTTGCGGTAAAAACCCGTGGAATGCACATAGGGTTCAACCTGCTCTGGCTCTGCTGCTGCAAAGCTGGCTGCATCAGGGAAGCGGGCAAACAGGTGTGGTGTCACCCGGTTCACCCGCTCATCGGTGCATTGGGCAGAAAGCATGGTGGCCACCAACAACTCAAAAGGGTTGCGCCAATGCAGTGAACAGCAGGCATCTGGATAGAGTTGCCCCAGGCGCTGGAAGATCAGTGCTGCCCGCTGGGGCAGTGGTGGCCCATCAGGCTCTGCTTGTGCCATCAGCTGCTCAGCCATTGCTGGACAATGGCCAGCTGGGCAGTGTCGCGGATCATCAGCACCCCCACCAGCCCCAGTAGTAGGGCAAGTCCTAGGCGATTCACCGCCATGGACCACTGCTCTGGCAACGGCCGCCCACGGATACCCTCCCAAAGCAGCAGCAGCATCTGACCCCCATCCAAGGCAGGCAGGGGCAAGGCATTCAGCACGGCCAGGTTGATGGAAATCAATGCGGTGAACAACAGCAGGCTGGCTCCACCTTGCTGGGCCAGCTGGGCACCCATTTCCACAATGCGCACAGGGCCTCCCAACTGCTGGGCTGTGCTCTGGAAGTGGGTTAGCAGTTGGCCATAACCTGCCATGGTCTTGGCCGTGATGTTCCAGAAGCTACGGCCTGTGGTGGCCAGCCATTCACCCACACCGTTCACAGGGCGGTACTGGCTGATGCCATAGGGCTGCAACTGGGCACCGATGCGGCTAACCCCTTCCTCAAGATGTGGGGTGACCTGTCGCTCTTGACCACCACCTAGTTGGAGGGTGAGCGGGCTGTTGGGATTCTCCTGCACCGCTGCAATGAGGTGATGCACCGCCTCATCTCCCTGGCCTAGGGATTGGCCATTTACAGCCACCACATGCTCTCCAGGCCGTAGGCCAGCCACAGCAGCCGGGGAATTGGCACTGACACCGGTGACCAGAATCCCTGAAGCACTGCTGACCCCATCTGGAACGCCATAGATGGCCCCCTGGGCCAACAGCACCATCCAGGCAAAGATCATGTTGGCCAGCACCCCTGCTGCAATCACCAAGGCCCGCTGGGGCAGGGGACGATTCTTGAACAAATCAGGATCCTGACTGTCCGTTTCCCCATCAGCCTCTTCATCGTGAAGTGCCACATAGCCGCCAATGGGAATGGCCCGCAGGGCAAACTGAACCCCCCGGCCCTGCCAGCCCACCAGCATGGGGCCCAAACCAATGGAGAAGCTGCTCACCCGGATGCCCTGGCATGTGGCTGCCAGAAAGTGCCCCGCTTCGTGAACGGTAATCAAAAGCCCAAGCACTGCAAGGGCTGTTAAAGCATGGAGCACGGTGCCAGGGCCATCATCAAGTCATTATCAAGTCATTCTGCCCTTTGCAGAGGACCAATGGAGGAACGGATTCAGGCGGATGCGGTTTTGGTGGGAGCAGGCATTATGGGAGCCACCCTGGCTGCCCTCCTCCAGCAGCTAGAGCCGGGGCTGAGTGTCTTGATCCTGGAACGCCTGGAGCGGGTGGCAGCTGAGAGCAGTGCTGCCATCAACAATGCCGGCACCGGCCATGGGGCCAACTGTGAGCTGAACTACACCCCTAGGGATGGTCATGGTCACCTGAACCTTCACAAGGCTCTGGCCATTAACGGGGCCTATGAGCAAAGCCTGCAATTCTGGGCTGCCCTGGTGGAACAGGGTGCCCTGCCCAACCCTGGAGTTTTCCTCCACCAGGTGCCCCATTACAGCCTGGTTTGGGGGAAGGAGGATGGGGACTTTCTGGCCCAGCGGCAGCAGCACATGGCTGCCCTGCCCCAATTTGATGGCATGGCATTCAGCCAGGATCATGTTGTCTTAAAAGACTGGTTCCCCCTGGTGATGGAGGGCCGGGCCCCTGGGGAGGTGATGGCCGCCACCCGCTATGGACGGGGCACAGATGTGGACTTTGGTGCCCTCACGGAGTCCCTCTTGGGATGGTTGCAGAAACAGCCGGGGGTGGAGCTACGCCTCAACCACCAGCTCCGTGACCTCCACCATGGCAATGGTCTCTGGCATCTGGAGGTGAGCCACCATAGAAGGAGGATTCAGGTGGATAGCCCCTTTGTATTCCTTGGAGCGGGTGGCAGCACCCTGCTGCTCCTGCAACGGTCCGGCCTAGGGGAGGCCAAGGGCTATGGGGGCTTCCCCGTGAGCGGTCAGTGGCTGATCTGCCAAACAGAATCCCTCATTACACAGCACTGGGCCAAGGTATATGGGAAGGCCCCAGTGGGGGCACCTCCCATGTCCATGCCCCACCTGGACAGCCGCTGGATTGATGGTCGCCGCAGCCTCTTGTTTGGCCCCTATGCGGGTTTTAGCAGTAAGTTTATGAAGCAGGGCTCCCTACTGGATCTGCCAGCATCCATTCGTCCCCACAACCTGTTGGCCATGGTGGGGGTGGGGCTACGGGAGAGCCATCTGGTGGCCTATCTGCTCCAACAGCTGCGCCAGAGCCCAGAGGATCGCCTCGCCAGGCTCAGGCACTTCCTACCCCAGGCCAGACCAGAGGATTGGCACCTGGCCATAGCTGGTCAGCGGGTGCAAATCATCAAACATGAACCTGGCCGTGGTCCCCAATTAAAACTGGGTACGGAAGTGGTGGCTGCTGCTGATGGGAGCCTGGCGGCCCTGCTGGGAGCCTCTCCAGGGGCATCAACCGCTGTAACCATCATGGTGGAGCTGCTGCAGCGCTGCTTCCCCAAGCTCTTCCAGGAGGGAAGGTGGCCCCAACGGTTGGCCCAGCTGTTGCCCTACGACCCTTCCACAGGGGATAGCACCACCCTGGGCCGGTGTCGCCAGCGTTGTGATGCCATTTTGGGCCTTAGGGAGGTGTGATCACTGAGCAGCCCATGTAGGGCTGCAATGCCTGAGGAATGGCCACAGAACCATCTGGCTGCTGGTACCACTCCAGCAGTGCGGCCATGGTGCGGCCAATAGCCAAGCCACTGCCATTGAGGGTGTGGGGAAAACGAATCCGCTTGCCCTCTTTCATGCGGATGGAGGAGCGCCGTGCCTGAAAATCCCCACAGGTGCTGCAGCTGCTGATCTCCCGGTAGGTGCCTGCTCCAGCCAGCCACACCTCCAAGTCGTAGGTGCGACAGGCAGAAAAGCCCAGATCACCGGTGCAGAGCTCCAGAACCCGATAGGGCAATTCCAGGGCCTGTAGCACCGCCTCCGCATCAGCTGTCAGCTGCCCATGGGCTGCCTCTGATGCCTGGGGGTGGCAGAACCAGTAGAGCTCCACCTTGTTGAACTGGTGCAGCCGAATCAGGCCACGGGTGTCCCGCCCATAGCTACCCGCTTCCCGCCGGAAGCAGGGGCTATAGGCCACATAGCGTCGGGGCAGGTGGGTGGCTTGGATGATTTCATCACGGTGTAAGGCGGTGAGGGGAACCTCTGCGGTGGGGGTGAGCCAGAGGTCGTCATCAGCACAGCGAAAGCTTTCCTCAGCAAATTTGGGCAGCTGACCAGAACCCGTGAGGCAGGCAGTGTTTACCAGCACAGGGGGAAGCACCTCCACGTAACCCCGGCTGATATGTAGATCCAGCATGAACTGAATTAGGGACCGCTCCAGCCGTGCCCCCAGACCCAGAAGGGTAATAAAACGACTCTGGGCAATGCGCACAGAGCGTTCACTTTCAAAGAGGCCCAGGGTTTTGGCCAGCTGCCAATGCTCCAGACCAGCTGCTGCTGGTTTGGGTTCTCCCCAGCGGCGGCACTCCACGTTATCCATCTCCCCGCGGCCATCTGGGCAGGTTGGGGAGGGCAGGTTGGGGAGGCAGAGCAGCTCCTCTCGCAGCTGTGCCTGCACGGAGCGCTCTTGGGCCTCCAGGGCAGCCACCTTGTCTTTGATGATGTTGCCTTTGTCTCGCAAGGCCACCACCTCTGGGCTGCAAACATCGGCCCCCCCTTGGAGCAACTGCCCCACCTGGCGGCCAATCCCCTTGCCCTCTGCTTGCAGAGTGTTACGCTGCTCCACCAATTGCTGCTCCTGTTGAGCCAGTTGGTGCAGGGGAGCAAGGTCCAAGGTGAGGCCTCGCCGGGCCAGTTGCCCTTCTACGAGGGTATGGTTCTGGCGAATCAGGCGTGGGTCAAGCACAGCAATGGTCCATCAGCGTTTTGAGCCTAGGAACCAACCACCCCCAGCCTTCAGAGCACCTGAACCACGTCACTGATTTCTGGGATCATCTCCCGCAACTTCCGTTCAATGCCCATGCGCAGGGTCATGGTGCTGCTGGGACAGGTGCCGCAGGCTCCTTGCAGGCGCACTTTAACGATGGGACCGTCCAACTCCACCACCTCAACATTGCCACCATCTGCCAGCAGAAAAGGCCGCACCTCATCCAGCACTTTTTCCACATTGTCTTTGGTGAGGGCCATGGTGTCCATGGTCATGGGATTGGCAAGCAACAGGTTTAATTCTAGCCCGCAGCTCTTTTAGAATGGCCACTACTTGACCTGCGGTTGGCCAGTGGGCCGGCGTTGCTAATGACCGATGTTCCCACTTCCCACATGCGCAATTTCTGCATTATTGCCCACATTGACCACGGCAAGTCCACCCTGGCGGATCGGCTGCTTCAGGAAACCGGCACCGTGACCCAGCGGGAGATGCAGGAGCAATTCCTAGACTCCATGGACTTGGAGCGGGAGCGGGGCATCACCATTAAGCTCCAGGCAGCCCGCATGGTCTATCGGGCAGATGATGGTGAGGACTACTGCCTCAACTTGATTGATACGCCCGGGCATGTGGATTTTTCCTATGAAGTGAGCCGCAGCCTCCAGGCCTGTGAAGGAGCCCTGTTGGTGGTGGATGCCAGCCAAGGAGTTGAGGCCCAGACCCTCTCCAATGTGTACCTGGCCCTTGAGAACAACCTGGAGATCATCCCGGTACTCAACAAGGTGGACCTGCCAGGGGCCGAGCCCCATCGGGTCAAGTCAGAGATTGAAGAGGTGGTTGGCCTAGATACCAGCACAGCCATCACCTGCTCTGCCAAGACAGGGCTGGGCATTGCTGAGGTGCTGGAAGCCATCGTGAAGCGCATCCCTGCTCCGGCTGAGCGCACTAGGGAACCCCTGGCTGCCCTCATCTTTGACTCCTACTACGACCCCTACCGGGGTGTGGTGGTTTATTTTCGGGTGATGGCTGGAACCATTGGTGCCAAGGACTCCATTCTGCTGATGGCTTCTGGTAAGAGCTATACCCTAGACGAGGTGGGGGTGATGGCCCCGGATCAGCAACAGGTGGACCAACTTCACGCAGGGGAGGTGGGCTACCTGGCTGCCTCCATCAAGGCAGTGGCTGATGCCCGGGTGGGAGACACCATCACCCTGGTGAATGCACCTACAGAGCAACCCCTACCCGGCTATAGTGAAGCCAAGCCCATGGTGTTCTGTGGTTTATTCCCAACAGAAGCAGATCAATATCCCCAACTTCGTGATGCCCTGGAAAAACTCAAGCTTTCCGATGCCGCCTTGCACTATGAGCCAGAAACCAGCAGTGCCATGGGTTTTGGCTTCCGCTGCGGTTTTCTTGGTCTTCTCCACATGGATGTGGTGCAGGAACGGCTGGAAAGGGAATATGGGCTGGATCTCATTGTTACTGCACCGTCGGTGGTTTATCGGGTGATCTGTCTAGATGGCACCACCCAGCTGGTGGATAACCCTGCCACCCTGATAGATCCTCAACAGCGTCTCTCCATTGAAGAACCCTATGTGCGCTTAGAAATCTATGCTCCCAGTAGTTACAATGGTTCTTTAATGGAGCTATGCCAGGAAAGACGGGGTGAATTCATTGACATGAAATATATCACCCAGGAGCGGGTAATGCTCACCTATGAGTTACCTTTGGCTGAGGTGGTGAATGATTTCTTTGACCAGATGAAGTCCCGTACCAAAGGCTATGCCTCCATGGAATACTCTCTCATTGGCTATCGTGAGAATCAGTTGGTGCGGCTGGATATTTTGATTAATGGAGAACAGACTGACCCCCTCACCACCATTGTTCATCGGGATAAAGCCTATGGTATTGGTAGAGCCTTGGTGGATAAACTCAAAGATTTAATACCACGGCAACAGTTCAAAATCCCCATCCAAGCTTCTATTGGCTCACGGGTAATTGCTGCAACATCTATTTCTGCCATGCGTAAAGATGTGCTGGCCAAGTGTTATGGCGGTGATATTTCCCGTAAGAAAAAATTGCTCAAGAAGCAAGCCAAGGGGAAAAAACGCATGAAAGCCATGGGCAAGGTGGAGGTTCCCCAAGAGGCCTTTATGGCTGTTCTTAAGCTGAACAGCTGAGGGATTTATAGCTGCTGGGCAGCGGCTTGACAGGCGCGGCGGGTTAGGGCCATGGCGGTGAGGGTGGGGCTTTGCCAACCGGAACTGACCCAGCAGGCCCCATCGGTCACCAACAGGTTCGGGCAATGCCAGTGGCGGTTCCAAGGATCCAGGAGACTGTCTTGAGGGTTGGTTCCCATGGGAGCACCACCCACTTCATGGATGTAATAGCCCGGTGGTGCCCCATGGCGGTGGCGTTTCTCCACAGAACGCACCACCCCACCAATGGCAGGCATCCTCACCAGGTCTGTTAAGTCCAGCATCACCCCACCACTGACCCGCACCACCTCAGCAATGTGGTGCTCCATGGAGCCCAAAAGGGCCCGCTCCGCAGATCGCCAGCGACAGCGGATTAGGGGAACAGGTAGGCCATGGTGGTCCCGACGGGTTAAGTCCAATTGCACACGATTATCCGGATGACTCAGAACCTCCCCATGGCCCACTAAAAAACCAATGGCCCCTGGTCCCACCCGCCGTAACAGCGGCGGGATGCCAAGGCGCTGGGCACCACCCCAGAGCCCATAACCTCGCAGAGGCCCGCCCCCGTTGGCAGCAGCAGCGGTGCAGTGGCTGCCATTGTGGGGAATGAAAAAGCTCTCCGCACCAGAGAGGGGCCCTGTCACTCCATCAACAGCCACACCAGGTAAATGGAAAAAGCGGGCCACAGACACATGATCCATCAGACCTCGGCCAGTCAGGCCACCTGGATCCGGCAGCCCGGGTGGATGATGGTCTGGGCCGGAATGGAGCAGTATCCGCAGGCTTTCAATTGTGGAGGCACAGAGCACCACCAGCTTTGCTCGCAGCAGCAGCTCCTGCTCCCCTAAGCGGTACACCACCCCTTCTGCCTGGTTACCCCCAGAGGCCATGGCCACATGGCTCACGGCAGCACCGCTGACCAGATGACATCGACCTGTGGCCATGGCCCGAGCCAGGGCGGCCCCCTGACTGGTGCGCCGAGGCCATGGGTTGTCCTTGTCCACATTGGCCTCTAGGGCAAAGCCACGGGAAGGAATCAGGTGGTCCTGGGGACGGTGGTGGGTCAGTGCCTTGCCCATGTGCTGCTCCGCTGGGGTGAGGGCACAGGCCTGGCCATAGCAACCATCCGGAAGCACGGTTAGCCCATCCCGCTGGCCACGCACCGCCAGGAACTGTTCCAACCAGCTGTAGTGGGGATCCAGATCCTGGTGGCAGAGCGGCCAGTTGCGGCCATAGCCATCCCAGTCCGCCCCCTGCAGTTCCCGATTGGACAACCGCAGGGTAATGCCACCCCAGGTGAGACTACGACCACCCACCTGGCGCCCCCGTGTCCACAGAAAAGGCTGCTCCGGCGGTGTGGTGTAGGGATGGCTGCGCTCATCTACAAACAGCTCTGGATTGGCCTTCCAATAGCCAGGGTGATGAGCCTGCTGCCGCTGCCGACCACTCAGAACATGGGTAACTCGCTTCCAACTGTTCCGCAGTTCTCCCCCAAAGGCTTGCCCCAGCTCCAGGGCTGGCCCCGCCTCCAGCACCACCACCTCTAGCCCTGCTTCTGCCAGTGTCATGGCCGCTACGCCACCGGTAGCACCAGAGCCCACGACCACAGCTTCACAATCCACGGGCGGGGCTTTGAATGCATGGGAGTGGAGTGGTTTTTCAGTATGAAGATTCATCTGGGGGTAGGAAGGAACTCAGGATTAACCCATTCCTATTTCACCACTAAAGCTCAGTACGCAGCTCTAGGACAACCCGGCTCTCACCACTTCCTCCACTGCTGGTCCTGCGACTGCCCCTCAGATCCAGATCTAAGATGCCATCTAGG
>RKSC01000139.1 GCA_007571085.1 Synechococcus sp. PNGco_S_binSS4 | reverse complement strand
CCTTTCTCCTCAGCCAAGGAAGAGTTTATATGCTTGGTTTCCGGTTTCATCCCAATAGCGATACCCCAGAGTTTGAAGAAAAGCTTGCCACTCCTTTTGCTCTGTTTCCGGAACCTGCACAGCTACCACAATACGGCCGTAATCTGAGCCTTGGTTACGGTAGTGGAACATGCTCAGATTCCAGTTGGGGCGCATGTTGGCGACAAAGTGCATCAGGGCCCCAGGACGTTCTGGAAACTGGAAGCGATAGAGAAGCTCGCCCCTGGCTTCCCTACAGCGACCACCCACCATGTGGCGAATATGCACTTTGGAGAGTTCATCATCACTTAGGTTGACTGTTGCAAAGCCCCCCTTCTGAAACCTCTCCACCAGGGCATCCGTATCCTTGCGTCCATTCACTTCCACGCCGATGAAGATGTGGGCCTGGTCTGGATCGGCCATGCGGTAGCTGAACTCCGTCACGTTGTGGTTTCCCAGAACGGTGCAGAACTTATGGAGGCTGCCTGGGCGTTCCGGAATGGTGACCGCGAGGAGGGCTTCCCGTTCAGCACCTAACTCAGCCCGCTCCGCCACAAACCGCAGCCGGTCAAAGTTCATGTTGGCTCCACAAGCCACAGCCACCAGGCGCTGATGCCGTCGCCCCCGCTTCTGCACATCCTGCTTGAGCCCAGCAACGGCCAGGGCACCAGAGGGCTCTAGCACAGAACGGGTGTCTTCAAACACATCTTTGATGGCGGCGCAGATGGCGTCCGTATCCACCAGCACCATGTCATCCACATATTGGCTGCAGAGACGAAAAGTCTCTGCTCCCACATGCTTCACCGCAACGCCATCAGCAAAAATACCTATCTGATCAAGGCGTACCCGCCGTCCAGCGGCCAGGGAGCGAGTCATGCTGTCTGCATCCACAGGCTCCACCCCAATCATCTCCACATGTGGCCACAGGGCTTTCACATAGGCAGCGATACCACTGATGAGACCACCCCCACCCACAGCCACATAGATGGCATCCGGTGGCTCTGCCATCTGGCGCAGGATTTCCATGCCGATGGTGCCTTGGCCGGCAATGACCTCTGGATCATCAAAGGCATGGATAAAGCAAAGCCCCTGGTGCTCCACCAACTGCTGGGCATGGCTGCAGGCCTCATCAAAGGAGTTGCCATGGAGCACCACCTCAGCCCCCAGCCGTTTTACATTGCGCACCTTCACAGCAGGAGTGGTGCTGGGCATCACAATCACAGCCCGGCAGCCACAACGCTGGGCCGCTAAGGCCACACCCTGGGCATGGTTCCCCGCACTGGCTGTTGTCACCCCACGGCTCAGCTCCTCCTTCGAGAGCAGGCGGATGCGATTGTAGGCACCGCGCAGCTTGAAGGAAAACACCGACTGAAGATCTTCCCGTTTAAGCCAGACCTGATTGTTCAGGGTGTCACTCAGGTTCTTAGCCAGCTCCAGAGGGGTCTCAACGGCCACGTCATAGACACGGGCCCGCAGCACCCGTTCCAGGTAGCTGTTGGGTTCCTCCCTGGGTTCTGGGGGCTTGGTCAAATCCATGGTCGGCAAAAAAGAGAAGAACCATTAGGTGGGGGAAAAGCCAATACCACGGGCCATGAGCGTTGCCAAAAGTGGTATTAAGGCAAAACCCACCAACTCCACATTGAGGATCCAGCTCAGGCGCTGGCACAGCACTTCACTCACCTGGGGCAGCTCCCCCTTACGCAAGGGTATGGCCCAGAGGATGTAGGTGATCGTGGGATAAAGGGACAATGCCCCCACGGTCAAGAACAGGCCCACTTTCAACCAGAAGATCGGGTTGTGGGTGTAGAAGCTGGAGCCTTGTCCAAAATAGAGCACCCGCAAAACCCCGGTTCCCAGCACAAGCAAGGCTGCCAGGCCATAGACAATATCAGTGATGACCATGGCGGTGGCCTGTTGACGGTTGGGATTAGGCCGAATCAGTTGGCGCTCCATCACCAGGGAGCCAAAACAGACCATGAAGCTCAGATCATGGAAGTAGGCCACCAGGGCACTGGTCGCAATCTGACCCATGGGGAACAAAGACAAAAGATGTGGTAGGTTGACCGTACCCATGATGGCACCCAGATTGCCCGGTGACTGGCAGCACTGGCCCTCCACCAGATCCTAGGAGCCCCTGAATCAGTTCCTAGGTACAAACCCAGTTGTAGGACCACATAGTCTAAATTTCCGCCAGAGTTAAGCTGGCCCATTGGCACCTGAACCCTTGACCTGGGGTTGTTAATGTTTCTTTTTATGATGTTTCTTTTTATGTTGATTGCCACCATTGCCATATCGGTAGCAATTATTATTCGTTTTTCTTACTGGTCTCTTACTGGTTCCTCGTCCAGTAAGCAAAGTAAGCAGGGGATAATACTTCCGCAGCAGGAGAATTTGTGACAAGGAAGAATTTATGACAAGCCACCAAAACTCTGTAAATTTAGCTGACCCCTGCAAGGTCATTACAGAAATAGAATAGGAAATGGCGTTTACGCTTATGCCTGACTGCATAGCATATCAGACATAGGCCCCATATCAGATACAGAAGGAAGGGAGCCTAATAATTATCTGAGGAGATTCACCACCATCACGGTAGCTCCTTTGCCGCCAGCTCCTTAAACAATTAAACAATTGAGAAGGTTTGTGGGGCCTAGGTAAAATCTTGTAGTCAGCTTGTAGTCAGCTTGTAGTCGTGGCCCCCGGGTACTGCTCCTAGGACAGCCCATCAATTAGCCTTCAGGTGTTTTTAGGGGGAACCGTCAAGAATTTGGATGATGCTGAACGGAAACAGCTCCAGGCCTTTGTGAAGCACTGGCTCCGTCAGGTTGGACGCACACCTGCGGATTTGGGGCAAGCCCTTGGCTTGCCATCCGCCCAGCTACCCACCCTGGTGGATGAGCTGGTGCAGACTAAGGCCAGACTGGGGCTCTCGGGCCTGGTGGAGCGCCTCTGCTTTATCAACGGGCGCTGGCAGAATAAGGATGACGTGGATCCTGACCCAGATTTGGTGGAGTCCCAGCTGGACCTGCTGTTGGAGGCCATTCAGAGGGAAAAACTTTAAGGTTGCCTTCTGGGCAGCTTGAGCTTTAACAGGCCCATGAGTCCACCGGCAATGGGCTGGTGGCAGGCCACAGCAAATCCCAGCTGACGAGCTAATTCTTCTTGCTCAGCACCCGTGGCAAAGGTGGCAACGCTTTGCCATAGGTATGTGTACTCTGCCTCCAAATCCACCATTCCAGCCACAGGCACCACCACACCCTGTAAATAGCTGCGTTGGACCTGGAGCCCTAGGGGATGGTGAGGACGATGGAAATCCAGCACCACTGCCCTACCCCCTGGCTTCAGCAGGTGGCGAATCACATTAAGACCCGCTGTAACGCTGGCCAGATTCCGTAACCCGTAGGCCATCATCACCCCATCAGCGGCTCCAGGGGGTAGGGGTGGTCTTAGCACGTCACCCTCAATGAACTGCAAAGGGAGCCACGGTTCCTTTGTTGCCCGCTGACGGGCCTGCTCCAGGGCGGTGGGGGCTCCATCTAGGCCAGTCACATGGCCGTGGGGTCGCACCTGCTCCGCCAGAAGGAGAGAGAGATCCCCAGTGCCGCAGCAGAGATCCAGGATCTGCTCACCGGGTTGGGGCTGCAGGGAGGCCACGGCCTGGCGTTTCCAGAGGCGATGGAGACCCAGGCTGAGCAGGTCATTGAGTAGGTCATAGGTGTGTGCTGTGCGGTCAAACAGCCGGACAACGGTGGCGGAATCTGCCCCAACAGACGGATGATTCATGGTCTTATTGCCCTGGGGGACGCACCACCACACCACACTTCAGCAGGTGGTTTTTGATTTGGGCAACACTCAGATCACCATCATGGAGTAGGGAGGCAAGCAGGGCAGCAGCAGCTTTGCCCTCTGTCAGGGCTGCCTTGATGTGCTCCATGGAGCCTGCCCCACCGGAAGCAATCACTGGAACCGGCACCGCCTCTGCCACAGCACGGGTCAAGGGCAGGTCATAGCCCTGGCGTGTGCCATCCCCATCCATGGAGGTGAGAAGAATCTCACCGGCCCCCAAGGCCACCACCTGCCGGGCCCAGGACAAAGCATCTAGGCCCGTGTTCTCCCGACCCCCTTTCACATACACATCCCAACCAGGGGGAGCAGGGGGCCGACGTTGACAGGCATCAATTGCCACCACAATGCACTGACAACCAAAGCGCTCTGCTCCTTGGGCCACCAGGCTGGGGTTGGCCACCGCAGCGGAGTTGAGGCTCACCTTATCAGCCCCAGCCCGCAACAGCTCCCTGATGCCCTCCAGATCATGGATGCCCCCACCCACCGTAAATGGCACATAGACCGTCTCCGCAGTGCGCTGCACCAGCTCCACCAAAGTGCGGCGGTCCTCGTGGCTGGCGGTGATGTCAAGGAAAACCAGCTCATCAGCCCCAGCCTGGTCATAGCGACTGGCCAGCTCCACTGGATCACCAGCATCCCGCAGACCCAGGAAATTGACCCCCTTGACAACACGGCCTGCCGCCACATCCAGACAGGGAACAATGCGTTTGGCAACCATAGTGGGATCTGGACCTCAGGATGAGTCACTGGGGGACAATAGGCATTTAGGGTTTGCAGTGCATTCCCATGGTCCTAAAGTCCATGTCTCAAGCGGCCATCACCATCGGCACATCAGTTAAGGTCACCCATGTGCGTGACCGCATTCCCCAGGCCATGGTGGAGAGTTTGACAGCTAACAATGTGGGTACGGTCACTGGTTTTCAAGTGACGGACGGGAGTGGTGTGGGTGTCGTGGTCACCTTCCCCAATGGCAGCTCCTGCTGGTTCTTTGACGACGAAATTGCTCCAGTTTGATGGAAAACACCACGGATGCCCGGCAGCTGCTGGGCATGAGAGAAGCCTCTCGCGGTCAAAACATTTGGGTGATTCGGCTCCAGCTCATGAAGCCCATCACCTGGATTCCCCTGATCTGGGGAGTGCTCTGCGGTGTGGCTGCCTCTGGCCAGTTCCACTGGCGATGGGACACCATGGGGGCAGTCCTGTTGTGCATGGTGCTCAGCGGTCCACTGATGGCGGGCTTCACCCAAACCATCAATGACTTCTACGATCGGGATATTGACGCCATCAATGAGCCCTATCGTCCCATTCCATCGGGGGCCATTCCCCTGTCCCAAGTCAGGTTGCAGATTATCCTTCTGCTGACTGCTGGCTTGGCCTTAGCTGGTGCCCTGGATAGCTGGGCCCACCACCCCACCCCCACCCTTTTCCTCTTGGCCCTGGGTGGCTCTGTGGTGAGCGTTATTTACTCTGCACCTCCCATCAAACTGAAGCAGTATGGCTGGCTGGGGAACTATGCCCTAGGTGCCAGCTACATTGCCCTGCCTTGGTGGGCTGGTCAGGCCTTATTTGGTCATCTCAGCTGGCCCATCATTGCCATGACCTTGGTATACAGCTTGGCAGGACTGGGAATTGCTGTGGTCAATGACTTTAAGAGCATTGCTGGGGATTGTCAGCTGGGGCTTCAGTCCTTGCCTGTCCTCCTAGGACCCCAGGTGGCCAGCTGGGTCTCTGCCATTCTCATGGACGGTGTACAGCTGCTCATGGCTGTGCTGCTCATGGTTTTGGACCAGCGCCTGGCGGGCACCGTTCTTGTGTTGCTGATCATCCCCCAAATGGTGTTTCAGGACATCTGGTTGCTGCGGGACCCCCTGCGCTTTGATGTGCAATATCAAGCCAGCGCTCAACCCTTCCTGGTGCTGGGCATGTTGGTCAGTGCCGTGGCGATTGGGCACACTGCCCTTACGACACTGACTTAAAATCCACCATCCAACGGCCCCGCCGCTTTGTTCTCCGCGTGGTGCAAGACAAACCTTCTAAGCAGCGAACCTCCAAGCAGCGAAAACTGGGCCGAACAGCTGCCCTATCCCTAACCATGGGAGCCCTTGGAGGTATTGCCCTAGGAGCAGCCATTGACATCATTGATCCCCAGCTGCCGGATGTGGGCAAGCTGACCAGCTTCCACCGTGCCCAAACCATTACCATTATGGCCTTGGATGGGCAAATCATTCAGCAGCAGGGCCCCATCAGCCGGGATAGGATCCCCTCTGGCCAGGTCCCTCAGCTACTGAAGCAGGCTTTTGTTGCTTCAGAAGATCGCCGTTTCTATGAACACGGCGGCATTGATGGCTGGGGTGTAGCCCGGGCATTGCTCAGCAACGCACAGCAGCTTGGGATTCGTGAAGGTGCCAGCACCATCACGCAGCAATTGGCCCGGATTGTGTTTCTGACTCAGGAGCGAACCCTGGTTCGCAAGGTGAAAGAAGCCCTATTGGCCCTCAAGCTGGAGCGCCAACTTAATAAGGAGCAGATTCTTCATCAATACATCAACAACGTCTACCTAGGCTCCAACGCCTATGGCGCTGCAGATGCTGCATGGGTGTATTTTTCCAAGCGTCCCGAGCAGCTGACCCTGCCAGAGGCAGCTCTCATTGCTGGTCTCCCCCCAGCCCCTTCCGTGTATTCCCCACTGGTTAACGCTGATCTGGCGAAGCAGCAGCGGCAATCTGTCCTCAGGAGTATGCGCGAGATGGGATTTATCACCAGAGAGGAAGAGCAACAGGCCAATGGCACATCCCTCAACTTAAAACCCACAGAGCCCAAGCACTTTGCCAGTGCAGCCCCCTATTTTACAGAGTGGGTGGACAGGCAACTGCCCACAATTTTGAGCCTTGATCAAATTGAACGGGGTGGTCTCAACATTCGCACCACCCTGAATTTGGCTTGGCAGCGTCACGCCCGGCAGGTGCTACAAGAGCATCGTCCAGGAGCAGAAATTCAAGGGGCCTTAGTAGCCATGGACCCGGTGACCGGTCAGGTGCGGGCCATGGTGGGGGGTCAGAGTTTCTACGACAGCCAATTCAACCGGGCCACCCAGGCACTGCGCTCCCCTGGTTCCACTTTCAAGTTGTTTGTCTATACCGCTGCTCTGCGGGAAGGTCTAAATCCCAACACATTGTTCATTGATGCACCCACCTGCTTTGGCCAGTACTGCCCCAGAAACTTTGGCAATAAGTATTTTGGAGCTATCACCATGAAAGATGCCCTCCGCCGGTCGGTGAACACCGTGGCCGTACAGGCCATGGCCCGCATTGGCTTTGGCCCAGTGGTTGAAACTGCCCGGGCCCTGGGCATTGAGGGGGAGCTGGGTCACTATTGGCCCATGGCTTTGGGTGCCTATGAGCAGACCCTCCTGGGCATGACCACAGCATACGCTGCTGTAAACAATCGGGGCGTCTATGTTTCTCCCACACCGTTTCTGACCATCACCGGGCCGGATGGGGAGGAGCTGTGGAGCCTGGAGGGGGATCAGCAACCTGGGCGACGAGCTCTGGATGCGCAGGTGGCTGACACCATGATGTGGATGCTTCAGGATGTGGTGAGGGCCGGTACGGGCATTGCTGCCCAGCTGCCGGATCAGCGTCCCGTAGCAGGTAAAACGGGCACATCCCAAAGGAACCGTGATCTTTGGTTTATTGGCTCCATCCCTCAGCTCACCACAGGAGTTTGGTATGGCTATGACGATGAGCGGGACACCGGCCATCTAAGTGGCGAAGCCGCCTGGACCTGGAAGCAATTCATGGTGCCCATTGCGGCCACACTGTCTAAGCAGAACTTTCCGCCCCTGCCGGGGGCCATGGCTCAGCGCATGAGGCAGCAGCAATTGAGAACCTTGAGAAATAGAAACCTGCCCCAGATCAACCAGGAACCACCGCCAACTACACCTCCTGCCGATAAAGACCAATCCTCTGATTCTCTTGTTCCAGAACCACAAGGTCCACTAGTGGATCCTCGTGAAGGCAACGGAGATGGTGGTCATTCTGACGCTGCTGACCAGGGGGCAACCTTGCTGCAGCCCTTACCTCCACCTCTTGTAGAGTCCCAGCCACCAACATCTGACCTGGAGAGTGGTCAATTTAATTTGGGTGACCCTCCCCTTTTTAGACTGAACTCATTAAACTAAACTCAT
The DNA here is from genome assembly GCA_007571085.1 of Synechococcus sp. PNGco_S_binSS4. Taxonomy (GTDB): domain Bacteria; phylum Cyanobacteriota; class Cyanobacteriia; order PCC-6307; family Cyanobiaceae; genus Synechococcus_B. Next base: position 440 of record RKSC01000139.1, on the reverse strand, counting down.
TAGATCATTATAATGGGGAGTCACTGGCCAAGGCCTGGAGTACCTGCAAAGGATCTGGTAGCCAAAGATAAGTGTGCAGGGCCAGACGGCCAGATTGATCAACAGCAATGCCCTCCTGCAGCAACAAGTCTCGCTGGATCCAATCGGAACCATTGCGGCTAATGGTCATGGAGATGGCTCCAGTGGCATTTACAACACGGTGCCAAGGAATGGTTGTGCTGGCGGTATCCTGACGGCGTAACACCCATCCCACCTGTCGCGCAGCGCCAAAGTGGCCAGCCAGCTCCGCCACCCGACCATAGGTGGTGACCCGGCCCCTGGGAATCATGGCCGTGACCCTTAAAAACTTCTGTTCTGCGGTGATGGGCATGGCTAGTTAGCTGTGGGCAGCTCCTTTGTAAGTACTCCCTTCTCTTCAGCTCTCTTCAGCCTCAAGGTGA
>RKSC01000003.1 GCA_007571085.1 Synechococcus sp. PNGco_S_binSS4 | reverse complement strand
TGGTTCTGAAACCTAGACTGCTTCTGCAGACCAGTTGGTCACCTCATAGCTACCAAAATTAAGCAGTTGTTCACAGATGGGATAGAGGTTCTGGAGGGCCCTTTGGAAGTTTGCTGAGCGATAGTGCCCCTCCACGTCCACAAAAAAGACATAATTTCCCAAAACAGTCTTGGCTGGACGGGACTCAATGCGAGACATGTTGAGGTGTTCCCCATGGAAGACCTGGAGGGCCTCAACCAATGCTCCAGGTCGGTCCCTTTGCTGGAGAGAAAAGCAGAGACTGGTGGTGCAGCATGGAGCTGGGTGACCAGCCTGGGTACTGACAAACTTCTTCTCCCCTGCGGATTGCACAAGCAGAAAGCGGGTGCAGTTGTTGGGCTGGTCATTCACCGGATAGGCCAAAACCTTGAGACCTTGTTCCGTGGCAGCCTCCAGGGAAGCAATAGCCCCACGAAAACGGCTCCCCTTTACCAGTCGTGCCGCTTCAGCAGTGGAAGTGGTGGGCAGCTGTAGGGCCTCAGGAAGGGTGTTGTTCAGCCAAGTGCTGCACTGACCCAGTGCCTGGGGGTGGGAGAGCACCTCGCTGATGTCATCTAGGCAGCCACTGCCCAACAAGGCGTGGCGGATGGGCAGAACCAGAGCTCGAACAATCTCAAGCCCTTGGGGTCCATAGGGGTCGGGGGACTGGGGAGGACAACAGGGGGCACTCATGGTCCAGAGGGTATCCAGTGTGGCGGTGACACCCCCCTGCACAGAGTTCTCTACGGGCACCACAGCAGCAGCAGCAGTGACCCCCTCCCCATGGTTCTCCTTGAGCTGGTGCAGCACATGCTGGATGGAAAGACCAGCACGGGGAACATGGTCCTGTAGCCCCTGGGCTTCAGCCAGTTGTCGGCAGGCCATCTCCGCATAGGTGCCCGAGGGACCTAGAAAAGCAATGAAGGGACTAGACAAGGGTGAGTGGTTTGGTCTCGCTTGGCTAAGATCCCATCAACAGTGGCGTCATGGCCATGAACTTGGCCTTCTCAGCACGGCAGGTGCTTGACTTGATGACACTAGGGCCTTCGGAGAGCCTGGGTGCTTATCTGAAGCAGGAGCAACGGGTGGTGCAGGTGCTGCTGGGCTCCGGGGCCCTGGAGAGCTTAGGGCCATCTAACTATCGTTATGCCCTGCCCCAACTAAAGATATTTCAGCTGCAGATGCAACCCATTGTTGATCTGCGCACCATGGTGCTGTCCCAACGGCTGGTGATCCGCTCCTGTGGTTGCCGTTTACAAGGTATGGCCTTGGCTGTCCATGACTTTCAGCTGCAGTTGGATTCCTGGTTAGAAGTTAGGGGTGAGCAGTTGACAGGGGAGGCCTCCCTGGCAGTACAGGTGAGACGGCCAGAGTTGCTGCGCTTGATTCCCAGATCTGTACTAGAAGGCAGTGGTTGCCGTGTGTTGGCAGGGGTTTTGGACAACATCAAGGCCAGGGTCAACCGCAACCTTGTTCAAGACTTCCAGGTTTGGTGCTGTCCAAATGGGGTGGTGTCCCCTCCCCCATCTTCCTTGTTGTCCACACCTTCCCCAGAAAGCTGAGGCGATGTAGGGGTGTGGGACCAAGACGCTTCAGGGCCTCCCGGTGTTTATGGGTGCCATAGCCTTTATGGGCAGCCAGGCCATAGGCGGGGAAGCGCTGGTCTAGGCGGAGAAGTAAGGCATCCCTAGCCTGCTTGGCCACAATGCTGGCGCAGGCAATGGTCAGGCAACGCTGGTCCCCTCGAACCACCACCTGTTGCTGCCCTGGCCATGGCCGTAGCTGTAGGTTGCCATCCACCAAAACCAGCTGTGGAGGCTCCACCAGGCGCTGTAGGGCACGGACCATGGCCAACTCCGTGGCTGCCCGTATGCCCTGGTGGTCAATTTCCCGGGCTGAGGCCTGCCCTAAACCCAGATCTTTGGCCATGTGACAAATTAACGGCAGTAGCCTCTGGCGGCCAGAAGGTGCTAGGGACTTGCTGTCTCGAACGCCAGCAGCGGCAAGGACAGGCACTGCCTCTGGATACAGACAGCAGGCCGCTGCAAAAACAGGACCAAATAAACAGCCCCGACCCACCTCATCAACACCTGCTAGAGAGGTGAAAGCCACTCCAGCGGTGGCCCCATACTGTGCATCCTCTCCCCCCTTGCTCAGGTGCTCAGGTGGCGGAAGGCCGTCGCCGTCGCCGTCGCTGATCACCATCTGGCTCCTCTTGAATGCTTGTTTCTGAAGGACCATTTTCTGACGGACCATTCTCCGGAGAGCTGCCAATGGGCTGCTGCTCACCATCTAACGGCACCGTCTGAACCACGGGCTGGGCTTCCTCACTCCTCTCATCACCCACCTCTGGCTTGATAGCCACAGCAGTGGCAGTGGTGGTCTCAGGCAGGGGATCCAATGTGGGGGTCAGGGTATCCCCATTGGTGGCTACAGGGGACACACCACGGTTCCTTGACCGTGTTCGGCTACGCCGCTGTGGAGATGGCCTGCCCTCATCCTGTTCCGGCTCCTGTTCCTGAATTTGCTGATCCATCGGTTCTTCAGCAACAACCTCAGGTGCTGCTTCAGGTTGCTTGCTGTCTTCAGTGCCACTGCGCTGGCGCCGGCGGCCACGGGATGATCCATTGGCCACCTGCTCTTTGTTGTCAGCCGACAGGGACTCAGCCTTCTCCTCAGGACTAACCAGCCGAACCACCACATTGTCCAAATCTTTTGGTGGTGTGGGAGCCATGAGGGCCGGATTCAGGCCGCACCAGCTGAAGACCACCTCTTGGTCCTCATTCATGGGCACAGCAACCACTTCCGGCTCACTGGGTGGGCTGGTGGATCCTTCTGCCTCAGTGGTTGGA
>RKSC01000033.1 GCA_007571085.1 Synechococcus sp. PNGco_S_binSS4 | reverse complement strand
GGAATGCCCCCCTCTCCACCATGGCCGCTTCCAGGAGTAACTGTTTATCCCCAACCTTTTGTTCCTTATCAGAGGGAATAGGGCCGGTTTTGTAGTCATAAATCAACCAGCCACCATCAGAGGTTTGATCAATACGATCTGCCCTGGCACTCAGCACAAATGGAAACGGTTCTCCATTCTCTAAGTGTAAATCCAACCGTGCCTCACCCTTCACCTCAAAGGCAAAGGGTTGCCCCTTCCTCTGGCGTTCCACCTCCGTATTGAGAAACCAATCCGCCAGGCGATCCAGTCGGGCCAGCCAGAGACGCTGAACCGCAGGCCATGGCACGGTCTTCTCAAGAACTCTCCCGGCCTCTTGGAGAAATTGGGCCCGGGTCTGGGGCAGCTGACCGGGGCTCAGGGCTTTGTCATCCCCCTGAATGCTGGGGAGAAAAGACTCCATCACCCGGTGAATGGCCACACCTCGCAATAGGGCATCAGGGCTTTGCTCCAGGGGATTCAGGGGCACCAGCCGCAACACATGCTTGGCATAGATGGTGTAAGGATCCCTCACCAGGGTGCGGATTTCTGTGACCGAGAGCTTCCTGGGCCGTGCGGCCACCGGTGGGCAAGGGCAAGGGCGCACCGCTGGCTTCAGGTCAGGGGTGGGTTCCTCCAATTTCTGGGCCCAATGGAGCCATTGCCGGCCCCGCTGGGCCATGGCCTCCAGGGATTGGGGACCAGCTTGCTTGGGCAAGCCACGGAGCAAGTTGGTGAGCCGATTGAGCCAGCGGCAGGGCACAGTTTCCCCCTCATTGTCACGGAGGGAGCGGCTGAGCCACACCTGGGGTGCGGCAATGGCCTGCTGCAAATCATGGGCTGCTAAACCCAACTTCTGCTCCGGCAGGGGCAGATTTGCCTGGTGCCGCATGGTGCGATTGAGCCACGGATCTGGCACCAGGGCCTCTGGCCAAGAACCTTCATTGAGGCTGCCTAGAATCAGCAGCTGAGCATCATGGGAACGGGCTTCCCAGGGGCTCCAGATGGGCACCGTGATGCTCTCCGGCTCCGGATTCCGCACCTTCTGCTCAGATAGCAAAGATCCCAAAAGATCTCCAAAGGCCATGGCATCCATGGAACCGCCCAGGGCGGCCTCCTGCTCCAGTTCCTTCACCACACTCCGGGCATTTTGTCCAGCCTTATGGCACCAGAGGGGGCTATGGCTGTGGTCTTCTGCCCTATGCCCCCAGCCCGCCACCAACCGTAGTGCCAGATCTTGCAACTGCTGAACCCAGTTGCTCAGGGTTTGTTCCCCATGGACCGGTCTAATTAGACAACCACCCAGCCAGTGAATCCACTGCTCCTCCGTTGGTGTTGACTCCTGGTGGGAAGTCTGTTGCTGTTCCCTCTGGGCAAAGGCTTGCAGTGTTTCTCCATGGAGGAAGGGGCGGTTTTCCCGCCGCAACCAACTTTCCAGGGCCCGGCTGTGGTGCAAATGCACCGGTCGTCGGTTGGCGCCCCAATGGCAGAGGGGATGCTGGATCAAGCTCAGCAGGGTGCCGGTGGTGAGGGGCTGGGCCATGAGCTGGGCCACATGCCGTAGGAAGCACCCCGGTGGGGAGAGTTGCAGTGGTACACCTGCACTGTCATCCGCTGCAATGTCCCAGCGATCCAGGGCCGCGGCCACATGGCGTGCCAGAAGGCGATCTGGTGTCATCAGGGCAGCTTTTTGACCATGCTCCAGGGCCTGGCGCAGCCTCAGGGCAATGGTCATGGCCTCATGGCGTAGGGATGGGGCCTCCAACAGGGTGAGTCCTTCTGTGGCTGTGGTCAGCTCACCCAAGGATGGACCTTCCCCTAGCCAGGCATCGGTAACCGGTGCTGGCCGCAGTGCCAAGGAAACAAGTCGGTTGCGGGACGGGGCAGACGGTTGGATTTCTATCCAAGGCTGCACCGCCTGGGGCTCCACCTGTAGGGCTTGCAGCAGTTGGAAAAACCGTTTTTGGGGGTGGTCTTCGCAGCGGGTTTGATCCAACTGGGGCCACACCGTGGTGGGCAGATCAAAATCAAAACCTGGCAAAATTACAGCCCCCTGTGGCAAGCGGGCCACAGCCCGCATCAGCAATTGGGTAGTGCCCCTAGAACCCGTTGAACCCGCCACAATCACCGGATGGCTAGGGGGGTGGTGCTGCCAGTGGTTCACTAAATGGTCCACCACCTGCCGTTGCCGGTCAGGGCTATCCCGGTCAGGGATGCTCTGAAGATAGGTCTGCACAAGCCCCAGAAACCTTTTTGAGCGCTGCCAATGACCGGAGAGATCTGCCACATCCAGATCTTGGATGACCTGGGGATCCACACCTTCATCCTGGAGCTCATCCATGAGGTTGGCCAAGCTCTTGGCCAGGTCATAGAGGCAGGTGCGGGGGGCTAAATCCGGCTCCTGGTCCAGTAACTTGCCAATGAGCTGAGCCAGTTGCAAATGGCGCCGCAGTTGGGGCACTGCAGGGGACAACCTCAGGGCCTGGGGAGCATTGCCCCCATAGGTGCTCACCAAATGAATATGGGGCAGCAGACATGGTGTGGTGTTATGGAATAGGTGCTTCAGTCGCAGCTCCATGCGCTCACTGTTCACCACCAAGTGAACCCGGGCCAGTGCCTCAGGGGGTTCACCAGAGAGCCGTTCCCTAAGCCCCGCCAGTAGGGCTGCTGGAAAGTCTATCCCCGGCGGTAAACCATAGACCCGTGGTGAAGTGGTAGGTATAAACAAGATCTTCTATAAATTGAAGGGAGAAAAACTAGAAAAGGTCGAAAGTCCCATAGAATGATGGAGCCAAAAGCCTCAAAAGCTTGAGTTATCCTGACATGGGGTTGAAGACTTGTCAAGCCCTAGGCAACGGTGTCTGGGCTGGC
>RKSC01000129.1 GCA_007571085.1 Synechococcus sp. PNGco_S_binSS4 | reverse complement strand
TGCCACTGCAATTCTTCGCCACGGCCATCACTAAACCTTGAATAACACCATCTCGTCCCGGGCTGAGTAGCACTGTCACCGGTGCATGGTTGGGCATAAGGTTTGTAACCAGGGGTACCGGGCAATGGCGGCACCCTGGGGTTCTCCCTGGGGTAGCCCCTAGGGGTGGGAAGCGGTTCTGCAGCTCTCCCAGGTGGTGAGTTATTCCTGGGTGCTAACAGGAGTGGTCAGCCCAGGCAGCTTTTCATGGGCCACGGCACCAGGTGGTCAGCAAGCTTCTGAGGTGCCTACCTCACTGATATGGCTTTGGCTAGGCCCCTCCAAAGCCTTTTGCCACTAGGGGTCCATCAAGATCTGGTCAAACAACTGCTCAGTTTCCATGGGGTGGAGCTGGTGAGAGAGGACTTGGCCATCAATGGAGTGGATGGGGCGGCAGCTGAGGCTGTTGATGAGAAAACTGCCGCCGGCTAGGAGGGCTTCCCGGCTAATGGGGGCCTCATGGTTGCCGGGATGCTGCAGGAGTTGACCACGCATGATGCCAGGCAAGCAGCCCTGGGCCAGTCCTGGTGTGATCCAGCTTTCTCCCCTCCGGAGCCAGAGATTAGCTGCTGTGCCACAGCAGTAGTGGCCTGTGGCACTTAAAAGCAAAGCGTCGTCAGCAGATGCCATTGCTGCCTCGCGCCGGGCAATGACGGCATCGGTGGCGCTAAGGGTTTTGCAGCGGCTGCTGGCAGAGTTTCCATGGCGGCGCACCAGTTGGCTGGTGATCACATGCACCGGGTCAAAGCAGGGGGTGATGGTTTGGAATTGGAGCCAGAGGCGCACCTGCTGGTGCTGGGGGGGTGCCAGCCCCCGGGGGCCGGAGCCACGGCTGAGGGTGATGCGTAGGGCTCCATGGCCACTGGATGGTCTTAGGCGCTGGAAACCTTCTGCTGCCAGGGCTTGGGTTTGCCCTGATTGGGGTTCAGGGGTAAGGCCCAGCAAGGCACATCCCCTTTGCAGGCGCTGCCAATGCTGTGGCCAAAATGCAGCACCACCAGGGCCCCACAACAATGTTTCAAACACCCCATCCGCCAGGTTCAGGCCCCGGTCATCAAGGGGGATTGCCAGGTGTTGGGGGTGATCCCATCTGCCAGCAAACCAGGCCAGTTGCTCCCGGGTGATTACCCCCATGGCCTGGGCTGAAGTAGTTGGAGGAGAGGTGCTATTTTGAGGCCCATTTCCTGCACCTCTGCCGCCGGGTCTGAATCGTAGACAATGCCACAGCCAGCATGGGCCCGCAAGCGGCAGCCCTTCTGAATGAGGCTGCGGATCATAATGTTGCTATCTAGACTCCCATCAAGCCCCAAACGAAATAGGGAACCGCAATAGGGGCCCCGGGGCAGGGGTTCCAATTCCGCCAGCCGCTGACATGCCCTTACCTTAGGCGCACCTGTGATGGACCCACCGGGCCAGGCACTACGGAGCAGATCCAAGGCATCACAATCAGCACGCAGCTGTCCGGTCACCACAGAGGTGAGATGGTGAACCTGGGCATAGGTTTCCAGCCCCACCAGGGTGGGCACAGCAATGGTGCCAGGAGAGCAGACACGGCCCAAATCATTGCGCAGCAGGTCCACAATCATTATATTATCAGCCCGATCCTTACGGCGGGTGAGTAGGGCTGCAGCCAGGTCTGCATCCTGGGCCCGGTGCCGGTGGCGGGCGCGGGTGCCTTTGATGGGGCGGGTTTCCACCCAACCATCAACCCCCACTTGGAGAAAGCGCTCTGGAGAAGCTGAGAGCAAACCATGCTCTCCAGAGATGACCAAACCTGCAAAGGGGGCTGGACTCCGCTGGCGCAGATGACCGTAGAGCTGCAGGGGATCAGGTGGATTGGGCAGCACTGCCTCACAGCAACAGCTGAGATTGGCCTGGAAAAGGTCCCCTGCCCCAATGAGCTGCCTCAGTTGCAATACCTGTTCGGCAAAGCCTTCTGCACTGGTGTGCCAGTGCCATGGGACCGGGGCCTCCCCTTGGCTGATGGGTCGGGCAGGGGGGTCAGGCTGAGCCCAGAGATGCAGCAGGTTCTCCTGACGCTGGGCTGCCAGGGAGCCACTGCGCTGCCATGCTTCACCCGTGAATCCGTGGCTGATGGCAAACACTTGATGGGTGAGCAGATCAAAGCAGAGGAGGGGATCATGGAGTCCGGCCCAGAGAAGGGGCTGATCAGGCTGCTGCCATGGGGGGTGGTGTTCTAGCCAGGCCCCGGCTTCATAGCTGAGCCAGCCCATCCACCCTCCCATAAAGGGAGATGGGCTGGAGGAGGAGCACCAGGAACCAGGTTCTGGTAACCCCTGCCGTAGGAGGGTGAAGGGATCTGTTGCTGGGCCATGGTGGCCACCACCATGTGCTGAAGGCCAGCTTTGACAACGGAGCTGGCGAATGGGGGCTGTGCCAAGAAAAGCCCAGGGGCTGGTGAGCGTCCGTTGACCACCAGGTGGATCTATGCCAGCCGACGGGTGAGTGTCCAGCAAGACCAGCCCATCACCACCCCAGTGACTGGCCAATAGACATGCGGCGGTGTAGGGCTCCCGCCAGGGCAGTGCTCTCACCAGGGGGAGGGACACGGCAGGCCCAGATGACATGTGGCTTTTGTACCACCTGAACACCTGGTTCACAGCCACAGCCAGGCCATGGATTCACCAGCATCAGCCCAAATGGAGCCAGTGAATCACAGTGGAGCCGCTCCAGAGTTCAATGGCGACAATTACCAGGATTCCCACCATGGCAAAGCGTCCATTGATTCGCTCTGCGTAGCTACTCCACCCAAAGGCTGGCACCTCATTGGTGGTTGCACTGGTGGTTGGTGGTGAGGATTGGGCTGCTGGGCTGCTGGAATCAGCAGGGGCAGAGTCTGTCATGTGAAGGCCCTGAATTGAGCAACTTTAGCAATTAGGCTGGGCTCATGCTATAGCGATTTGCAGGGAGCAAACGCCATGGCCCAGAACCATCCAGCTCCAGAACATTGTCGTGAAAAGCAGTGAGCGTGGGACGGTGGCCCACACTGATGAAGGCAATGTTTCTCTCAATTAACAAGCTGTAGAGGCGGTGTTCTGTTTTAACGTCCACCGCACTGGTGGCTTCATCCAGAATCACATAACGGGGAGAGTTAAGCAGCAAACGGGCAAAAGCTAGGCGTTGCTGTTCACCCAATGAGAGAAGCCGTGGCCAATCTTGTTTTACATTGAAGTCTGGGTAGCGCTGGGCCAATTCTCCCAAGTTCACCATTTCCAGAACAGATCTCAGGTGGTGATGGGAAAACAGTGCTGGATCTGGGGTTTGAGGATAGCAGAGCTGCTCCCTCAGGGTGCCCAAGGTCATATAGGGCTTCTGGGGAATGAACAACAGTTCACCCGGCTGGGGCGATTGCACTGTCCCCTCCGTAGGACTCCATAGGCCACTGACCATGCGCAGCAGAGAGGTCTTACCACAACCCGATGGGCCCACAACCAAGAGGTGCTCATTGTTACCAACACTAAAGCTGAGATCTTTAATGAGCAAACGGTTGGTCTGGGGGGTGGAGAGAGTTGCATGATGCACCACCAAACCATCACTGCTGCCTATGGCTTGTTGAGCAGCTTGGGACTCTTGACTGGCCTCTTGGATGTTGGTTTGGAAGCCAGAAAGACGACCAATGGATGCGGAAAAACGGGCCAGAGCCTCAATGTTGTAGATGATGAAAAAGAGAGAGCTTTCCACCAGGCTGAAGGCCACATTGGCCTGGGCAAATCCACCATAATCCATCTCCCCGGCCAGGATGGGAACGGTGAGAATCAGGTAGGGAATAAAGTTGGAGCCATAGGTGCTGGAGCGTTGAATAACTTTAATTATGGTTTCCCAAATGATCAACAGGTTAAAGTTCTGGACCAGGATGCCAAGGCGTCGCTCGGTCTCTTCCTGCTCTTGCTTCTCGCCTTGGTAAAAGGCAATGGATTCAGCATTGTCCCGCACGTGGACCAGGCCATAGCGAAAATCAGCCTCATAACGCAGCTGATTAAAGTTGAGCTTGACAAGCTTCCGTCCGGCAACAATCAGGATGGAAGAAGATATAAAGGCGTAAACAAACAAAGCTAGGGTTAGTTGTGTGCTGATGTTCCAAAGAATTAGAATATTTAGCAGGAGGGTAAGCACAGAATCGAAGATACTCAATGTAAATCCAAGTGTTTGGATGGTAAAGTCTCGCGTATCATCTGAAATCCTCTGATCCGGGTTGTCAATATCAGTGGCCTGCTCATCGTTGGGATTGATTCTATAATAGGCGCGATCACTCATATAATCAGTAATCAGGCTTTTAGAGAGCCAGTCCCGCCAAAGAATTCCCAGCTTGGCTGTGAAAAAGAATTGGGAGGTGCGAATGGGTAGGGCAACAATGAAGCAGACTCCATAGATCCATAGATTTCTGTAGGTGGTATCACCATCCCTTGCAATTAGAGCATTGGTGAGATCCCGGGCAATGAATGTGATTCCCGCGTTGATGCCATTGACTGCTAGCAACATAAAAATGACCACCCCCAACAATAGCCAGGGCAGCCAGCGTCGTCGCCGTAGTTGACGCCGGAGGGCAAAGAAAGATAGGCAGCCAACAGTAAAAAGACCACAGAAAAGCATCCCCCACCAACTGGACCAAATCCTGTCTAAAGAGCCTTCCACACCACCCAAATAGGTGTCGGTCAGTTGTGGAAAGATGGTGTGGGCTCCAGCCATTAAGGCTGTTAGGGAAAAGAGAACAACCCCACCCACACAAAAGATTAAAGCCACCAGCAAACCCAGAAACTGCCAGCCACTGGTTTCCTCAAGGGGGAGGAAGTAGTTCTGGGTCAAACGCTGTAGCTTACGAATCTGCTTGAAAAATGCCCTGAACTGATGGCCTAAGGATTCAAACAAAGCCATGAAAAAGGAATGCACATGGGATGGGTTTGCCCTCCACACCGGGAGTCACTGAAAGATCTTAAAGGGAAAAACCTATCCCGGTGGCCAGGCCATGGGGCGGCCGCCAATCACATGGATATGTAAATGGAAGACAGTCTGACCAGCCTCAGTGCCAGTATTGATCACCGTTCGCCACCCCTCTAGTTGCTCTTGGCGGGCCACATGGGCTGCCTTGAGCAACAGGTGACCCAGTAACTCAGCCGAATCCCCGTTTGCCGTAGCCAGGCTTTCAATGGGCTCTTTGGGAATGACCAGCACATGGACAGGTGCTTGGGGGCTAATGTCCCGAAAGGCTAGGCAGTGGTCATCTTCGTAGACAATGTCTGCAGGGATCTGGCGGTGAATAATTTTGCTGAAGATGGTTTCAGCCACAGGAGCAGGGGAGCAAGGAGCAACACCAGTTTAGGGAAGTTCGCCAGAGCGGGATTGCTCCACCAGTTCCTGGAGACGCTCCAGGTCCATGAACCCAGGCACCAAGGTGTTGCCGATTACAAAGGCTGGGGTGCCAGTGAACTGGAGGGCACGGGCCAGCTGGTTAGATAGGGCAAGGTGCTCCTCCACCTGGGGTGCTGCCATGTCTTGGCGCAACTGTTCCACATCCAGGCCCAGCTCCTGAGCAGTGCTGATCACACTGGCCTCCGTGGCTGAACTGGTGAGAGCCATCAAGGCCCAGTGGAAGGCTTCGTACTGATCCTGTTGCTGAGCAGCCAGGGAAGCTCGAGCAGCAAATTGGCTCCCTTCCCCCAGGATAGGCCACTCCCGCAGCAGCACCCGCACCTGCTTGTCCCCCTCCAGCAAATCATGGATCACCTTGCTGTTGCGGCGGCAGTAACCACAATTGTAGTCAAAAAACTCCACAATGGTCACGTCGCCGGAGGGGTTACCCAGCATGGGCCCATTGGGATCATTGAACAGCAGGTTATGGTTGGCCGCCAAGGCTGCCTGAGCCATTTGGGCCTGCTGAGCCTGCTCCCGTTCCCGCAAGATGGACACTGCTTGGGTGATCACTTCAGGGTTCTCCCGGATGATCTGCAGCACCAGCTCAGGGGACTCCTGTAGGGCTTCCAGGGCCAGGCCTTTGATCTGCTGGTCTGTGTACACCTGCCCCAATGCAGGGCTGGTGCCAACCATGGCAGCCCAGAGGGCAAGGGCCAGACCATAGGGCATGGCGGCCTTGCCAAGAACAAGTCTGGACAGGCTTGAGAACAATTCAGAACCCAGGTGTTGCTGCAGGTGTTGCTGCTGGCCTATCATCATCTGTACGGTTCTCTATAGAAAGGCTATTTAGCATAGGCTAGTATGGGGATTATAGGGGAGGCCACCTTTTAGCCTGTAGGGATGGGCTGTAGGCGGCAAGCTGTTTTCCCTTGACATGCACCCTCCAGGCGTGGCAGGTCAATTTCCCTGAGCAGTTCAGCGGCAGAGAGGCGCGGCTGGCCATGGAGAAGGCCCATGGTGGCTGCCAGGGTACCCACAATGGTTGGGGCATCCCAACCGGTTTGGCGTAGGGCCTCCACACCAGATGCCCCGGCCCCCTTGGCGAGACGTTGCCCGTGGTGATCCAGCAGCAGAGGACCATGGTAGTAGCGGGGGGGTGTTCCTCCCAACTGTTCCATTAGGGCCACTTGAACTGCTGTGGTGGGCAATAAATCTGCGCCCCGGAACACTTGGGTGATCCCCATGGCCATCTCGTCTATGGCCGTGGCCAGATGATAGGCAATGAATCCATCCGCCCGGCGAAGGACCACATCCCCTACCATGGTGGGCAACCAACCTTGGGGAGCACTCTGGAACATCTCTGGCACATGGCAGTAGCGATTGGGTGATCGCCAGCGCCAACTGGGCAACTGTCCTTGCTGTGGTCCCCAGTCACGGCGGTGGCGGCAGGTGCCCGGGTACAAATTGGTGGCACCATGGGGGGCAGAAATGGCTGCCAACAGACGACGGCTGCAGCGGCAGGGGAAGAGTGACCCGCCACGTCTGAGGGTAGATAAGGCTTGGTGATAGCGCCAGAGGCGCCTGCTCTGACGGTAGGGGCCATGGGTTCCACCCACATCAGGACCTTCATCCCAGTCCAGACCAAGCCAGCGCAGGTCTCTTAGAATTTGTTCCTCCGCACCGGGACGGAGCCGGGGCTGGTCCAGGTCATCTATTCTGAGAAGAAATACTCCACCTTGAAGACGGCAGTGGAGCCAGGCTAGGAGCGCTGTAAGCAGGTTACCCAGGTGGAGTGGGCCACTAGGTGTGGGGGCAAAACGTCCTCGAACCAGGTTGGATTAGCCTGCCTCCTGTACACGATCTTTAAACATCTTACCAGGTGTAAAGGTTGGTACACGCTTAGCTGGAATCTGAATAGGCTCACCTGTTTTTGGATTCAGACCTTGGCGAGCAGATCTTTCACGAGGTTCAAAGGAGCCAAAACCAAGAATAGAAACCTTTTCACCTCCCACAACAGAGTCCATGATGGTTTCAATGGTTTTCTCTACGACACGGGAAACATCTGTCCGCTTGAGGTCGAAGTCGGAGAGTGCGTTAGTAACACTGTTGACTAGGTCAGCCTTGTTCATTGAGGAGAAGACAGGAACAGGTGTGCTTAGGCAGCCATTGGCCAACCAAGACACAGTGAGCCTACATTAAGAGATCCCAGCTCCAGGGGCAATCAAAATAGCCACAATAATCCTGGGAGGTGATTTTGCTGACTGAGCAGATGGGCAACGCCATTATTAACCCATTAGGTTGGGGCCATGGTCTACAGCCTGTAAGGCCTCCAGATCCAGGGCTGCCAAAGCCCTAGGGCCCTGGTCCACAAGAACAGCCCCAGAGAGGTTGGTTAGCCCGGTGCTACAGGCAATCTGTCCAGGTTCACCGGGGCCAAGCCAGTGGCGCAAACGCCCCAAACTGGTGAGCAAACGTCCCCAGTGGAAGGTGTGGCTTGTGCGCACCGGCACCAGGGAGCCATTGGGCTGGGGCTGCAGTAGGCGACCGCAGAAGAGGAGGCTCTGGGGGCTGCATAGGTGGTGGAGGCAGCAGGACCCTGGGGTGGGACCAGGGGTCCAATAGAGCACTAGATCATCGGCCAGCACCTGCTTTTGGCTGAAGGAGTGCACAGTCATGGTGGGCAGTAGATAGGCTTCCTGCTCCTGGAGCCACACCTGCCAGCCCTCCAGGTGCCCCATGAGTTTTCCCAGGGGGCCATGGGCTGTGCGATGGGTGAGCACAATCCGGCCTGGGCCCTGGTCCCGTAGAAGAGCCAGGTTGGCCTGGGTCACTTCCGGCACATCCACCACCACAGGTCCCGTACTGGTGCTGAGCAGCCAAGCCACAGTGCCCCGGCTCTGCCGATTGGGTCTAAATACCCACAGCCCCTCCCTCACCATGCGGGGGGGCAGCCCCGTTGGCAGGGGATCTTGGGAGAATGGTTGCATTGATGCCATGGCCACGGCGAACCTGTGGACTTAGGGTTTAGCAGTGGTGCTGACCCGGTGTGACTCTGAATCAACTTGGTCGCCCTTGCCCCCTTGGCGCAGAAGCCCGTGATGGTGGTGTCAACTTTGCTGTGGTGGCACCTGAAGCAACCCATGTGGAGCTGCTGCTATTC
>RKSC01000073.1 GCA_007571085.1 Synechococcus sp. PNGco_S_binSS4 | reverse complement strand
GGTTCAGCTGTCGTCTTCCGTGTTGGTGGGTGCTCCACGCAACGGAGAGCAACTCTATTGCTGCCTTTCATACCAGTATAGGAGAGCTAGAGGGGCCAGCTTGGCCTTGGCCTCCTCCAGAAGACTCCTCAGCAGCTGATCCAGCTTGTCTTGAATCTGATGAGCTCTGGTGTAGTCCGTGTATAGGCTGCCCTGGCTCAGCTCCCATTTAGATTCGTGTATGAGAGTTGCTCCCCGTAGGGCTCCCGGCAATCTAGGATAGAAACTTGGCGGGTTGCTCATATTCGTTGCTAATATGGTCTATTGGCGGCAGCCTTGATAGATAAGAAGAAGGTTTGTTGGTTTCTAATTTGAATGGTTGCCGATCATATGATAGATGGCCATATAATATAAGTTTACGTTGATAAAGATGAGCGGGCGCAGGTGATAACCTGTCAATACTTATCGTCACCAGAAATAAAAGCTCCTGAACCAAATAAAAGCTCCTGAACCAAGTTGGTCCAGGAGCCTTAAGTCAGCACAGTTTTGAGGCAGGCAAGGTGCTACGGCAAAACTGGCTGTTAGATTAACGAAGGGGTCAGTTGGTGCTGGAGGCAAACTCAGGGTAAGCTTGCATGCCGTGCTCGCCAATATCCAGACCGGTGAGCTCTTCTTCTTCAGTAACTCGGATGCCACTAAAGATGGCGCCAATAAGCTTCCAGGCAATGAAGCAAGTAACAACTGTCCAGATGCCATAGGCCAGCACACCTACGAACTGATAGACAAGTTGGTTAAAGCCACCGCCATTGAGGAGACCAATTCCAGCTGCGCCAGCATCCATGCCCTCCACACCCCAAAGGCCAATCACCAGTGTGCCCCAGATGCCGCAGGTGCCGTGGACGGAGAAGGCGCCAACCGGGTCATCAATTTGGAGGAAGTCTAGCAGCATCACGGAGAACACCACGATGATGCCACCAATAAAGCCAGCCACCCAGGAGCCCACCAGGGTCATGTTGCCACAACCAGCGGTGATGCTCACCAGACCTGCCAGGATACCATTGATGATCATGGTGAGGTCGGGCTTGCCAGAAGTAATCTTGGAGCACAGAGCTGCACCAATTCCCCCTCCAGCAGCAGCCAGGGTGGTGGTCACGGCCACATAGGGCACATACTGGTCCATGGCCAGCTGAGAGCCGGGGTTAAAGCCATACCAACCGATCCAGAGCACCAGGCAGCCCAGGGTGGCAATGCCCATGTTGTGGCCAGGCATGGCCTGGGCCTTGCCATCGGCAAACTTGCCAATCCTAGGACCCAGGAGGGCAGCCCCCACAACACCAGCCCAAGCCCCAACAGAGTGGACAATGGAGGAACCGGCAAAATCAATAAAGCCCATCTCAGAAAGCCAGCCACCATTCCACTGCCAGCTGCCGGAAATAGGATAAATGATTCCAGTCAGCAACAGGGCAAAGACAACAAACTCACCAAACTTGATGCGCTCCGCCACCAAACCAGAAACGATGGTGGCAGCTGTGCCTGCAAAGGCAGCTTGGAAGAGAAAATCTACTGTGGGAACCAGTTCTGCCTCAGCAATGGTTTCTGGCGAGACATGGGGATCAAAGAAAAACTGGTTCCAATACAGCCAGCCCGGGGCCACAGAGTCCCCGTACATGATTGAGTAGCCCATGAGCCAGTAGGCGCTCACAGCCAAGGCAAAAACAAACAGGTTTTTTGCCAAGATGTTGACGGCATTCTTCTGGCGGCACATGCCCGCCTCCACCATGGCGAAGCCCGCATTCATGAAGATGACGAGAATGGTGGCGATTAGCAGCCAGAGATTGTTGGCCAGAAAGGCAGCACTGAGTTGGGGTTCAGCTGCGTCCATGGCTTCCATGGCTTCCATGGCGTCCTGGGCCTTTGCAGCAAGGTTGAACAGGCCCAGGCCCATTAAACCCAAGGGCACACAGGCCAACCAGGCCAGCTGATTCCAAGAGCTCTTGGTGATGAACTTAGTCAGCTGAGCGACACCGTTCAAGAGGCTCTTCTGCGACAGCTGCTGGGCCGCGGTCATTCGCGGGCGGTGTATTGCAAGCGTCATAAAGAAAAAAGCACACGCAAACAACAGAAGAAGCGTCGGCGAATGTCGCCAACTCAGCAATAGGTTGCACTCCCCTAAAAGAAGATTTTGTAGTGTTTGCTACAGATGATACCTTGTGTTGATTTACTTGTGTTTATTTAACGGGGCACGGGCATCAGCCCACTAGGCCTGGGGCTGGTGCTCCAGTACCCTTGCAAAGCCACGCCAATGCACCCCATCCTGGCGGTGGGCAAAGCGGGGCGCATACACCTCTACCCCAGCCGAGCGGGCCATGCGAAAAAGCTCTCCATAGCGAGCATCTGCACGGTCACCGGGGGCAAAGCTGTGGCAGTCACTGCGGCTCACACACAACAGCAGCACGCCCCTGGCCCTAGGCAACACATCCATCAGCTCTTCCAGGTGCTTTTGCCCCCGCTGGCTGACCGTATCGGGAAACAGGGCCACGGGCCCCTCACTCCAGGTGGTGTTCTTGATCTCCACATAGACAGGGCACTGGCCACCTTCCAGTAGCAGATCAATGCGGCTTTTGCCCTGGCGGCCATAGACCACTTCCCGGCGAATGGTTTCATAGGGACCCAGTTGTTCCTCCATCCTTCCCTGACGGATGGCCTGCTCCAGGAGGCGGTTGGGCAATGCGGTATTGATACCCACCCACTCATGGTCTCCCCCATGGCCACAGACCTGAATCTGCTCCCAGGTCCAGGCCAGTTTGCGTTTGGGGTTGGGGTCATGGCGGATGCGTACCGGTGAACCTACTCGGCAGACACCGGTCATGGGCCCTGTATTGGGGCAATGGGCCGTCACCTCAGTTCCATCCCCTAGGCGCACATCCGCCAAAAAGCGCCTATAGCGCCGTAGTAACACACCTTCCTGGAGTGGGGCAAAGGACAACACCTGGCTGGAGTGCTCCCCTGCTGCCTTCTCCCCTGCCATCTCCATCTCCAGCCCTGTCTGGGTCTGACTCATCCCCTGTGCCCATGAACCAACCCAGCTATCCTGCTCCAGTGGCAACCCTCCATGGCCTTCCCACCTGCACGTTCCCCAGGCCGGATTGGGCTGATTGTTGGAGCGGCCACCCTCCTAAGCAAGCTGGGTGGCCTGGTGCGCCAACTGGCCTTGGCAGCAGCCTTTGGCATTGGCCCAGCCTATGACGCCTACAACTACGCCTATGTGGTGCCCGGGTTTCTGCTGGTTCTCCTTGGGGGCATCAACGGACCATTCCATAGCGCCATGGTATCGGTGCTGGCCAAAAGGGATCGCGCCCAGGCCCGGCTGCTGATGGAGAGCATCAGCACCATGGTGGGGGTGATGCTGCTGGTGGTGAGCCTGGTGCTACTGGTGGGGGCTGGGCTAATCATTGATCTGACAGCTCCTGGTCTGGCCTTGGCGGGCAAAGAGACCATCCGCCAGCTGGCCATTCTTCAGGTGCGGCTGATGGCACCCCTAGCCCTCTTGGCTGGCTTGGTGGGTCTTGGCTTTGGTGCTCTCAACGCGGCGGATGTGTTCTGGCTGCCCTCCCTAAGCCCCCTGTTGTCCAGCATGGCGGTGCTGACTGGGCTGGGCTGGCTCTGGTGGCAGCTGGGTCCAGAAATGGGCAACCCTGAACAGGCCCTGTTGGGGGGGGTGGTTCTGGCGGTCTCCACCACAGCTGGTGGGCTGCTGCAATGGCTGGTGCAGTTGCCAGCCATGGGGAAATCCCATCTGGGCTGGCCACGACTAGGGTGGAACTGGCGCCATGAAGGGGTGTGGCAGGTGTTGGGGGTTATGGGTCCTGCCACCTTGTCATCCGGGATGCTCTACATCGCTGTCTTTACTGACCTCTTCTTTGCATCCCTCCTGCCCCAACAGGGGGTGGCCGCAGGGCTGGCCTACGCCAATCTGTTGGTGCAGACCCCCTTGGGCATTGTGTCCAGCATGGTGTTGGTGCCTTTGCTGCCAGCCCTATCCCGTTTGGTGCAGTCCGCCGATGAGTCGGGATTTCTCAAGCAACTGCGCTGGGGTCTGATGGTGAGCATTGCCACCATGGTGCCCATGGGCACCATGGTGATGGTGTTGGCCCAACCACTGATTCGCACGGTCTATGGCCATGGGGCCTTTGATGGCCGGGCGGCAGAGTTGGTGGAAACCTTGCTCTTGGCCTATGGGGTGGGGATGCCTGCTTACCTGGTGAGGGATGTGCTAGTGCGGGCCTTCTATGCTTTGAGCGATGCGGTCACCCCCTTTCGTATTGCGGCGGCGGGCATTGCTCTGAATGTGATCCTGGATTGGGGCCTGACCGGGGCATTAACCCCAGCCGGACCACTGCTGCCCTTTAGTTTTGGGGCACCAGGGTTGGTGTTGGCCACCATGGGGGTGAATGTGAGTGCGGCCTTGGCCTTGCTGTTCAGCCTAAAACGCCATGGACGGCAGCTGCCTTGGCAGCAGATGCTGCGGGATGCTCTGGCCCTACTGCTGGCCACAGGGACAGGGGCCCTGGTGGCCACCATGGCTAGCCGCCTAGTGGCCTGGCCCCATAACCTGATTGGGGGTGTGGGGGAGCTGCTCTTCTCTGGCGGTTTGGGTTTGGTGAGTTATGGTCTGCTGGCTCAACACATGGGTGTTGCTGAGGCGGAGGAGCTGTTGAAATTGCTGCGCCCCAGTCTGGGCAAAGGGGATGGTGTTTGAGAGTTTTTGTTTCAGGAGGAGGAAGTCACCTGTCGGATTTCCCGCAGCTTGAAGGGAATCTCTAGGCGATCACCCACCAGCTCGAGGCCATCCACAGAAAGGATATTGGCCTCAATGCCAAGGGATTTGAAAGCCGTCTCCAGCTCTTGGATCACAGCTTTCTCCACCTGGGTCTCAGGGTCAACCATGCGCCCAATCAAACGCTCGCGAAGAGGACCGATGTGCTTGCGCATCACCTCCCGGGTGTTAGTGAGCTCAATGACCAGCATCAGGACCACATCGTTGCTGGTCCAGCCTATCCACAAATGTCACCCCTAGCCTCCACAAGGATCAACCAGCAGCACCCCGGCGGACCCGTTGGTGCAGCACAACCACAAACCCCAAATGCCCTAGCAACACCAAAAGCCACCCCAGGCTGAACCAGGGCAAGTGGGACCAGGGATGGCGCAGCAACTCCATGAACCAGAGGCCCGAATTCAGGGCGCCATAAACAGCACAGTGGAGAGCCAAGTTTATGCGCCGCTCCAGATCTTGGTAGAGGGGGTCCCCGGGATCCGGTTCACCAATCCAACGCAGGGGCATGGTCAAAGGCCACATAGGTGGTTCCATTCTCACCACCACACAACGGACTTGACTTGTGGCACCTTTAGCTCCACAATTGTGGACGGCCTAGAGCTCTATAAAGGCTTTGGGACACCACCACGGCTGGGCTTGTAGCTCAGTGGATTAGAGCACCTGACTACGGATCAGGGTGTCGGGAGTTCGAATCTCTCCAGGCCCGTTCAGCCCTCTCTAGCCGTCCCTAGGGGCGGCTTTGGTGATTTTGGAGTTGCAGGGGCAGATTTTCGTCTTTCTACTATGGGGAAAAGCACCCCCCACGAAAATCTTGGCCCCCATCACCACTGCTCCCAATTGCTCCCTCATGGAGAGTGACCCCACCCTGGCCGCTCTCATCAGCCAGGAGGAGCGCCGCCAGCAGGAGCACATTGAGCTGATTGCCAGTGAGAACTTTGCCTCAAAGGCTGTGATGGAGGCCCAGGGGACGGTGCTAACCAACAAGTACGCAGAGGGTTTGCCCGGGAAGCGCTACTACGGTGGTTGTGAGCACATTGACGCTGTGGAGTCCTTGGCCATTAGCAGGGCCAAGCAACTCTTCAAGGCGGAGTGGGCCAATGTGCAACCCCACAGTGGTGCCCAGGCCAATTTTGCCGTATTCCTGGCGCTGTTGAAGCCGGGAGACACTGTTCTGGCCATGAACCTGTCCCATGGGGGCCACCTGACCCACGGTTCACCGGTGAGCGTCTCCGGCAAATGGTTCCGTGCCGTGCATTACCAGGTGGATCCAGACACGGAATGCCTTGATTACACTGCCATTCGCCGCCTGGCCCTCCAGTGCAAGCCCCAGCTGATTATCTGCGGTTTTTCCGCCTATTCCCGCACCATTGATTTTCCTGCCTTCCGGGCCATTGCCGATGAGGTTGGTGCCTATCTCCTTGCGGATATGGCCCACATAGCTGGCTTGGTGGCAGGGGAGGTGCATGCCAGCCCACTGCCCCACTGCCATGTGGTGACCACCACCACCCACAAAACCCTGCGGGGACCACGGGGGGGACTCATTCTCTGCAATGACCCGGAGCGGGGCAAACTCTTGGATAAAGCCGTCTTCCCCGGCTCTCAGGGTGGTCCCTTGGAACATGTGATTGCTGCCAAAGCCACAGCACTGCGGGAGGCCCTTGACCCCAGCTTCCGCCACTATGCCCACCAGGTTGTGGTCAATGCAAAGGCCATGGCCAAGGGGCTCCAGGAAAGGGGCCTGCGGTTGGTATCTGGAGGTACTGACAACCATCTGGTGTTGGTGGATGTACGCTCAGTGGGCATGACCGGGAAGCAGGCTGATGCCTTGATTAGTGCAGCCAAAATTGCCGTCAACAAAAACACCATCCCCTTTGATCCCCAATCCCCGTTCGTCACCAGTGGGATTCGCCTGGGCACCGCTGCTATGACCACACGGGGCTTTGATGCCCAAGCCTTCCAACAGGTGGCTGATGTACTTGCAGATCGCCTGCAGAACCCGGACAGTGAAGTGGTGCTTCACCAATGCCGTCAGCGGGTGGATGCTCTTTGCCGCCGTTTTCCCCTCCCCCTGTAATGCCCTTCCCCTTAGGCCGCTAAACATGGCAGATGTCCTCACCAACCCTGCCAAACCATGGGGGTTCATCCTGTTTGTGTTCAGCCTGTCTGTGCTCACTACAGCCCTTTTGGCCCCCTTGGTGCAAGCTTTGGGAGCACGATTTCACCTCACTGATCGCCCTGATACCCGCAAGCAGCATCAGAAGCCCGTGGTGCGGATTGGTGGAATTGCCATGGTGCTGGGCTTTGCTGTGGCCTTGACCACTGCCTGGGGCTTGGGGGCCTTTGCCATGCTCCCCAGACACCAAGAGACCCTAATCTGGACAGCCATTTGTGGCTCCCTGGGATTTTTCGCCATTGGGCTGGCCGATGATCTGCTGTCCTTGCCTCCCCTACCCCGCCTCTCCATCCAGCTTCTGGTGGCTGCCCTGGTGTGGGGAACAGGCATTCGCATCAATGCTGTGAACCTTAACCTGGGGGAGCAGGTGCTGCAGTTCTCCACAGGGCTCAGCTTGCTGGTGACGGTGCTGTGGCTGGTGGGTATGACCAATGCCATCAACTGGATTGATGGGCTAGATGGATTGGCTGCAGGGGTGAGTGGCATTGCAGCCGTGGGCCTCACGGTTGTCACCTTCTACGTAAATGACCAGGTGGCCCTGGCCCCCACCCTTTTGGCTTCAGCCCTAGCGGGGGCCTGCCTGGGCTTTCTGCGTCACAATTTTAGCCCGGCGCGGATCTTCATGGGGGATGGGGGCTCCTATTTTCTCGGCTTTGCCCTGGCTTCCATCAGCATTATTGGCCCTGCAAAAGAGTTCACCGGGGTGAGCATTTTGTTGCCCTTGCTGATTCTTTCCTTGCCCTTGGCAGACATGTCCGCTGTGATCATGGACCGGCTGCGCTCAGGTCGCTCCCCCTTCTATCCAGATCGGCGTCACCTGCACCACCGGCTGCTGCGGGCAGGTTTGAGCCAACGGCACACCGTTTTGCTCATCTATGCCATCAGCCAGTGGCTGGCCTGTTTGGCCCTGGTGATGGCCAATGTGGGCAATCGCTTCCTCTGGCTGAGTCTGGCTACAGCCATGTTCATCTGGTTACTACTGCGCAATGGCCAGAGGCAAACCGGGCACCATCAACAGAGCCAGGGTCATGTTTCCAAGGCCCAGGGGGCCATGGTGGACCCAGGGGAGCCCCCACCCCAGGCCAAGGAAGATCACAGGGCAATCCAGGAGTTTCCCCATCAGCCACCCCTGCAGCAGTCAACTCTAACGGTGACGGCTGTTTCACAGGACACCACCACAAGCCATGGATAATGACCGGGGCCAGCGGCGGGAAGGGGCAGAGGTGCTCTCCATTGGCAGCGAGCTGCTGCTGGGCAACATTCTCAACAGCAATGCCCGGTGGCTGGCTGAAGCCTTGGCCGCCCTAGGCATTCCCCATTTTCGTCAAACCGTTGTGGGGGATAACAGCCAGCGGCTACAACAAGCCCTGGAAGAGGCCAGCCAACGCTGTCGCCTTCTCATCACCACTGGTGGGCTGGGTCCTACGGCGGATGATCTGACCACTGAGGCCATTGCCACATGCTTTGGCCAACCCCTGGAGCTGCGGGAGGAGGTGCTGGCCACCATTGCCTCCCACTATGCAGCTAGGGGAAAACCAATGGCAGTGAGCAACCGCAAGCAAGCCCTACTGCCCAAAGGTGCCACCATCATCCCCAATCCCACCGGCACTGCCCCGGGAATGATCTGGGAACCCCTAGA
>RKSC01000113.1 GCA_007571085.1 Synechococcus sp. PNGco_S_binSS4 | reverse complement strand
ATGGATAGTAAAGTCAATGGCACTCATAATGCCATCACCAAACTTTTCCTGAATCACATCCTTCATGGGCAATCCATAAACTTGCATGATTTCATAAAAGCGATAGATGAGAGGGTCTGTGGGTACAACAGAATCTAGGCATCCCTTGGTGGGGTAAGAGGTCAGGAATGCTGCAGCCTCATCCCCCACACCCAGTACCTTGCAGAGAGCGGCGGCCTCTTCAGGGGATGCGCTGGCCTGCCCATAGACCATGGCTGCAACACACACCTCATCTAGACCCACATGGGCAGCCACCTGGGCAAAGGTTAAGCCACAGGCAGCTTTGGCCGCAAGCAAGGTCTCAGTCATGGTGGCCATGGTGACTCAAGTAAAAAAGAACCACAGACATGATTCCTTACCTAAGCCCATGGCCCTGTTACCTTGGCTACCGTTACAAGCTATGGAAGAATGATCAGGCTTTGATTGCCTGAACAGCGGCAGCCAAAGCATCAGCGCGGCTCAGCTGGGTGTGTTCCGCAGGCAGCAATTGAAACAACTTCAGTGCTTCCAGGCGCTTACGGGTGGTGCCCTCAGCTCCCACCACGTAGACGTGGCGTTTGGCTTCCACCGCCTCCTCCACAGCATTTTCTAGGGCCAGTGCTGCGGTCACACCCAAGTGGGAGACGGTACTCAGGTCAAAAACAATGGCTTCACAGTGACCAATGGCGTTATGCTCCCGACCAATGGCCTTAGCCACGCCAAAAATCATGTCCCCATTGAGCTGGAAGAGAAGCACACGACCATCTCCTGCCTCCAGCAAAGCCTTCTCCGGCTGGGGCAAAGCCACATCGTCATCGGCTGTGCTAATGGACTGCACCGCCTTGCTCTGCACCCGGGAGAGGCGATCAATGGTGAGCACATTGGCCAAAAATACCCCCACCCCCACAGCCACAATCAGATCCACCAACACGGTGAGGCCAATGACCAGGTAGAGAATCAGGGCGCCCTTGAGTGAAATCCTATGGGCCCGCTTCAGAAAACCCCAGTCTACAATGTCAAAGCCCACCTTCAGAGCAATCCCCGCCAGCACCGCCAGGGGAATTTGGGCAACCAGACCAGAGCCAGCCACAATGGCCAGCATGAGGGTCATGGCCCGAATGATGCCGGAGAGGGCTGAACGACCACCCGCCTGAATGTTCACCACGGTGCCCATGGTGGCACCAGCACCAGCAATGCCGCCAAAGAGCCCTGTCACCAGATTGCCAATGCCCTGGCCGATGAGCTCCTTGTTAGAGTTGTGCTCGGTGCGGGTTAGACTGTCGGCCACCACGGAGGTGAGCAAAGCATCAATGCAGCCCAACATGCCCAGAACCGCCGCATTCACCAGCATCAACTGCAGCTCGTTTGCCCCAAAAACCGGCATCTGAGGGCTTGGAAGGCCAGCAGCAATTTCACCAATGCGGCGGATTTCTTCACTCCCGTCTGGCCACATGAGAGGTACTAGGAGGAGGGAGAGAATAGTTCCAGCCACCAGGGCCAACAGCTGGGGTGGAACCAGTCGTTTTAGGCGTTGGGGAGTGAACCACAGGATGCCCAAGGTGAGCCCTGTGAGCATCAGCTCCCCTGGCTGCACACCACTCACCAACCCAGGCAGCTGCTGGATTGTGCCCATCACCCCCCCTGGTGGAATGGATTGGCCCAGGGCTGGCCCCAACTGCAACACAATAAGGATGCAGCCAATCCCAGACATGAAGCCAGAGATGACGGTGTAGGGCATCTGGGTAACATAACGGCCAAGCCGTAAAGCACCAAAGAGAATCTGGAATAGGCCAGCCAACATCACCACCGTGAAGGCCATGGCCATGCCGTTTTCAGGGTTACTGGCTGTGAGATTGGCAATCACCGCTGTCATCACCACGGTCATGGGCCCCGTGGGCTCAGAAATCAAGGTGGGGGTGCCACCGAAGAGGCTGGCAAATAACCCCACCAACACAGCACTCCATAGGCCCGCTGCAGCGCCTGCCCCTGAAGCAACACCAAAGGCCAAGGCCATGGGTAGGGCAATCACGGCAGCTGTCAGTCCACCAAATAGGTCCCCCTTGAGATTGTTGGTACTGATGTTATTGAGAATGGCCACGACAGTTCCGGGCATGATGTTTGGGGCGCTTAGAGCCTACTAGGCCCCTAAGCCAAGCCACGGCCAAGGAGAAAAGGAGATCCCCATTGAACTGGAAATCTGAAGCCCTTTTCTGGCGACCACATTAGGGCTGAAGGGAGAGATAAATCTGAGCCATCTCTACTTAATGGTTTCCATAATTGGAGCAGGTGGTTTCTCTACTGGCCATCCATAAAGAAGCTGAGACTCCCATAACGGACCTGGCCATCACCACGGCTGACTGTTGACCAACTCAACCAAGACTGGTGGGGCGTACTGGGTGACGGGAGTGCCCCCATAAAGGTGGTTCTTGGGGCTTCACCGGTCCCATTGAGTCTGTCACAACCACCCATAGGCAATGATACTCAGCTGAGGTTCCAGGAGAGTTCAGACCATGGTGGTGCCTTCAGCCATCTCCCTAGCCACCTCCACCATTGATGCCCACGGTCTGTTTTTGCTCTTGCCCTCCCGGATTGCTGTAGAAAAGCAGCTCCACAAAAAGTAGAATGGCATTCAGGAGGTATTCTCTCATCTCAACCGACTTAAACTCACTCTCCACGACTTAAAATTCACCCTCCACCTTGCCATGCCAGGTCATAGCTGGGATAGTGAGCCATCTTCCATATGACAATAGGTAGATCCTAATAAGCTTGCATCACGTCTCGAACAGTTTCTGGTTTCCCATGGTTAGGTTGACCTGGACCCTGCTCCACCACAGCGCTTACTCTTTCTAAGGCACTTTTCATGTCATACACCTCCCGTAAAAGCTCGTCATCCATAACCCA
>RKSC01000153.1 GCA_007571085.1 Synechococcus sp. PNGco_S_binSS4 | reverse complement strand
TTGATAGGTGTCTCCGTTGCACCGCTGGCCTCTTCCTCTTTCTGCTCCAGACCCACGGGTTCTGGCAGGGGTTCTGGCAGGAATTGGTTTTCAACCACACCTGGGGTGTTCTCCTCCCCGCTCTGCTGCTCAGAACCCTGGACCGTCTGAGCCGGTGCAGTGGCAACTGGCTCCTCCGCCACTGGACTGGCTACACCGGCCTCAGCTGCCATGGGGGGGTCTGTGGCTTTGCCGTTATCGGTGTCCCCTAGGGGGGTGCTGTCACCTGTTAAAGATGTGTGTGCTTTTGTTGAGGTTGCCACCCCAGGTGCACCAGGAGGGTCCTCATCACCATTGGGGTTGGGGCCCGTGCTAGGGGACGAATCAGAGCGAACCCATAGCTTGCGGGCAGGTTTCTGGGCAGAGGAACCCAGAAATCTGGATTTGAATAGCTCAACAGGGTCCTGGCTTGCAACCCTTCCCCAAGCAGCCTTTGCCACCAGCGCAACAGCACTCCAACCAGCTTGTGCTGCTTTTACAAGGACCTTCCAGATTACCTTGGCCACCTTCACAATGGCTTCCCAAATGGCCTGGACCATGGCCAGAACAGCAGAGGCCAAATCAGCGGCAGCTTGACGCCAACGGGGCAGGTGACGCAGTGCTACCTTTTGCTCTGGACTGAGTGCTGCCCATCGCTCTTGACCCACCTCAGTGGCCAGACGTGCCATCAGCACAGCAACAACCAGCTCCTCAAGACCAGCACCGCTGAAGAGAGGCTGGTGGTTGATCAGCAGTAAGCACCCCAGAGCAACCACTGGTAGAGACCAGATGGCGTCTCGAGGGCGGCCAAGCTCTGGCAGGGCTGTGGGCAGAAGCAGTAGGATGGTGGCCAGCACCAGGACCCCATAGCCCAGAGCAAGGGACAGGCCGGAGAATGGCAAAACAACCTCCATGACATGCTTCCACTCTGCCCTCATAGGAAACGAGACAAGACCCAAAAGGCCGTGCTCAAAGTTTCCGGGAGTCATGATCTGCCCTGGTTGCAGCCTAGATTCTGGCAGATGGAAGCCAGATCGCCCTTAAATCCCCACCTCCTGTCTTAAGTTGTGGGTGTCAGCCAACGTGCCCACCTGGCGGAATTGGTAGACGCGCTGGTTTTAGGTACCAGTGACTTCGGTTGTGCGGGTTCAAGTCCCGCGGTGGGCACTTCCCTTCACCCTCGCTCCCCTGCCCAGCCCATGGGATTTCTTTACATCATTGGGAATCGGGGCCAGACCAAAATTGGCATTACCGCTAATATCCAGCGGCGCATGAATGAGCTGAAGCCGGAGAAGATCTACAAGGTTGTGGCATCGCCCAGGTACAAGCAGCTAGAAAAAGAGCTGCACAGGCTGTTTGCCCACAAGCGCCTCCACGGGTCCGAGTACTTTTCCCTCAACTGGTTTGAGCGCAGAAGGGCCTGCCGGGTAGCCAGGCGGGCTGGTAAGAATGTGCGGTTTCCCCATGGGACCCCTTGGGGGCAGGGGGAACATCTGATGAATTGTGGTGTGGCCCTAGGGATCTGTTTCTTGGTCATGGCGGTTGGTTTGACTGTGTTCTGATTGCCTGTGATTCCCCAGAACCAGATGGAGCCTCAAATCCTGCCCACATGGGTAACCATGTCCTAAGTTGACTGTCCCCTGGTCTCAGTTGGGGCAATCTTTCTCCTTCAAGTTTCTTTTCCGTATAAACGGAAACCGTAGCAAAGTATTGCATAATGGTTCTATTAGGGCTGTGGAAAGTGCGTCGAGGCAGCCAGGGGGGCTGCCTTTTTCTTGCCTTGCCGGCGGTGGCGTTCTGCTGGGCCAGTCAGGAGGGTTGGCAAAGTTCCACAGCCCGCTGCAAGGCCGCCTTGCGGCTGATGCTCAAATCTCCCGTAAGGCGGTTTTGAAGATTAAGTCGCTGCAGCCGCTCCCGCACTTTTCCGGGGGGGGCAATGAGAAAAACGTGGCGTTTGTGGCCAGCTGCAGCATTGAGCATGGATTCAATGGCCAAGGCGGCTGTGACTCCAAGGCGAGCCACGGCGGAAAGATCCAAAATTAAAATCTTGTAGGTGCGCACTAGGGATAGCCGGTCGCTGATGCCCTTAGCAGCCCCAAAACTGAGGGGTCCACTGAGACGAAACACCATGACCTGACCGCCACAGGCATCCAACAATGCCTTCTCATCATCGGGCAAGTCGGGACTGGCCATGGTGCTGTCCTGGGTCTCCATCCCCTCCAGCTGGTAAGCCGTGATGCTCTCAATGGTCATCAGGTTGGCCACAAACACCCCCACCAGCACAGCCCAGACCAAGTCCCAGAACACCGTTATCAGCAGCACCCCATACATGACTCCTGCCGTCTTTAAAGAGATGCGGTGGGCACGGAACAAAAAGTTCCAGTCAATAATGTCAATGCCCACTTTCATCAAGATGCCTGCCAGCAGGGCATTGGGAATCTGAGATGCCAGGGGACCGGCCCCCATGAGCACCACCAGCAGGGTGAGAGAGTGGATCATTCCAGATAGGGGTGTTTGACCACCAGACTTCACATTGATGACCGTCCGCATGGTGGCGCCAGCACCTGGTAGTCCAGAGAAAAAACCCGCAATGCTGTTGCCAATCCCCTGGCCAATGAGCTCCCGATCCGATTGATGCTGGGTCTGGGTGAGACTGTCTGCCACCAGTGAGGTGAGCAAGGAATCAATGGAACCCAGAACCGCAAGGATCAAACCTGCCTGCACCAAGGCAACCCAGTGGTCGCTCACCATGGGCAGTGTCAGGTGAAGACCCCCTTTGGGGATGGTGCCGATCCTGGGCACCGAGTCAGCCCAGGTCAAGGAGAGGGGTGTGATGATCAGCAGGGCCAGCAGTGGTGAGGGCAGCAGCCGGGCAATGGCCTTGGGAGTCAGGAAGACCACAGCTGCTGTCATCAACCCAATGGTGGCTGACGCCGGATTTAGGCTGCCTCCCATGGTGAAGTGCTGGTGCAGTTGGCCAAGGGAGCTCAACACACCTCCCCTGGTGCTGATGCCCAGGAAGGGTCCCACTTGCAGGAGCAGGATAATCACCCCAACCCCCGACATGAAACCCGAGACCACGGAGTAGGGCACCAACGTCACATAGCGCCCCAGCCGCAAAAGGCCAAAAAGAATCTGAAACAGACCCCCCAGGATTACAGCTGCCATCACCAGGGGTAGCAACTCACCTGCTGATAGATCCTGGCTCACTCCCAGCTCTGCCAGGGTGGCAACAACACCGGCCACCGCAACACTCATGGGCCCTGTGGGACCTGACACCTGGGAGGGCGTTCCCCCAAATAGGGCCGCGAAGAACCCCACTACCACGGCCCCATAGAGACCGTAGACGGCACCTCCCTCCCCCAGGGCGGCATTGCCAAAAGCCAGAGCCAGAGGAAGAGCCACCACAGCGGCAGTAATTCCCCCCAGCAGATCCCCACGAAGGTTGCGCCAATGAAGACCATTGGGGGTAAGGAACCCTAAGTTGGCCATGAACAAACAACCGTTGCCTGAGGGCAGGTAAACTCTAGGTATAAAGTGGCCGGCCAACAGCACCTGGCCCCAGTTCTGTTGGTGAAACACCCAGGCCATAGATAGAGCTGGTGGGCTGAGATATTGCCCTAGAGTGCTGCCCACCCCAAGAGATCTTGAACCCTATGGGTCAGCCCCAGTAAAGATGCGCTCTGTGATGCCTGCCCCTATGAATGTGCCCCCCTCTGCCACTCTGGTGGCGGCACCAGGCCATCGCCGATCTGTTCCGCAGCACTTCCTCAAACCACCCAAGCCATTGAATCCCACGGTGGGCCTGTTTTTATGCGGCTACCTGTTGGCGGGGGTGACCATCTGGGGATGGTTTGTGGGTCAGTGGCCCTTGCCCCTACTTGTGGCCACTGGCTTCCTTGCCCTCCATTTGCAAGGAACGGTAATTCATGATGCCTGTCACCGTGCCGCCCATCCCAAGCGTTTTTGGAACGCCTTCATGGGTCACGGGGCCGCCATGCTCCTGGGCTTCAGCTACCCAGTCTTCACAAGGGTTCACCTGGAGCACCATGCCCATGTCAATGATCCAGAAAATGATCCGGACCACACAGTGTCCACCTTCGGACCCCTATGGCTCATTGCGCCACGGTTTTTTTACCACGAGTACTTCTTTTTCCGTCGTCGCCTCTGGCGACGTTATGAGTTGTTGGAGTGGGGCATGGCCCGGGGCCTCTTCATTGTCATTGTGGTGACAGCAGCCCAGCAGGGATTCTTGCCCTTTGTGTTCAATTGTTGGTTTGCCCCGGCATTGCTGGTGGGGGTCACCCTGGGGTTGTTTTTTGACTACCTTCCCCATCGTCCCTTCAACGAACGGAACCGTTGGCGCAATGCCCGGGTCTATCCCAGCAAGACCATGAACTGGCTAATCATGGGGCAGAACTATCACCTGATTCACCACCTCTGGCCCTCTATTCCTTGGTTTAACTACAGGGCTGCCTATGGGGCCGTTAAGCATCTTCTGGATGCCAAGGGTTCACCCCAACGTCTGGGCATTTACGAATCCCGTGGCGATCTGCTGAATTTTCTCTATGACCTGTTTCTCGGCATTCGCAGCCACAAGCGCAGCCGCAGCCGACTGCGGAACCTGGTGCGCATTGTGCCCAACCGCTGGGCCTCTCGCCAGTTGCTTCACCTGCTCCATCGCACTGCTGTGACACCCCTGCCCCGCTGACCCTAGGTTCTGCTCACCCCATGCCTGTCCATTCCCTAGGCTGACAAGATGCGGGGCACCCTGAGCAGGTCCCCCTCTCGCTGGGGTGCTTGGTTCAGCAGGCCTTCCCGTGGGCAGGTGAGCACCACCTGATCCTCCCGTGTTACGTTCACCACCTCCAGTGCCCGGGTGGTGGGTGGAATGTCAGTGGTGTCAATTGTCTGCAGATGGGACACATAGCCCAAGATGGATTCCAACTGGCTGGTGAGGGTGCCCATGCACTCCTCCGGCAGATCCAGCCGGGCCAGTTGGGCAACACGGCGCACATCTTCAGCATTGATTGAGTTCATGGCATCATCATGGTGCCCTGTACCCTAGCTCCCTGTTCCATCAAGGTTCCCCATTAAGGAGCCTTAAGAAAACGCTGCAGATCCTCGCTGAGGGCCGTGACAGCACGGTCAACCAGTTGCTGCCCTGCTGCTGCTGTGGCCAGGGAGGGATCAGACCCCATGCGCCCATCGGGATAGCGGCGACGGAAGTCCTCCCAACCATGGATTGAGCCCACGGGAGCAGGCTCCGGCAAAGGTCTCAGCTTTTCTGCCAGGTGGGGGTAGAGATGGAGTGTCACAGCAATCTCGCTGGGGGTGGCGTGCTGCCCTTCCCTCTCCCCATAAAGCTGGCGGGCATGGCTCATCACCGCTGGAGCTAAGAACCAGCTGGCCAGCTTGCAACGCAGCCGTGGAGCACTGGCCAAGCCCAAGCTGGCTGAGCGCCCATGGGCCTGGCTAAAGGCAGCCCGGGCAGTGGCCATGTTGCCACCATGGCCATTGATCACGTAAATCCTCTCAAAGCCATGGCGCACAAGGGAAATCACCACATCCTGCAATAGGGCCAGAAGGGTGCTGGGCTGAAGACTGATGGTGCCTGGAAAACCCAGGTGATGCTCAGCCATGCCAAAGGGCTGGGGAGGGGCCACCAACACACCGGTTCGCTCTGCCACTGCCTGGGCAATGGCATCGGCTGTGAGGCTATCTGTGCCAATGGCTCCCGTGGGACCATGTTGCTCCGTGGAGCCCAGGGGCAAAATCACCCCTTTGTTGTGTTTTAGATAACACTCCACTTCGGGCCAGCTCCACAGCTGTAGTCGCCAATTGTGGTTTTCAGGGAGAGTTCTCGTTGCAGACACCGTCCAATGGGAAGCACTGGCCCTAGATTGTCCACAATCACCGGCAGGCGGTTGGCGACCGGGTGATTAAGGGAGTCCCATGTTCGACCGCAAGCTCTATCAAGCCCAATGTGAGGGCAGCCCTGTGTGGGTGTTCCTCTCCGACCAGCAGCGTTGGATTGAGCAGGCTCAAGTGATGGACATCAGTGGTGGGGTGGTGACCCTGCGCTATGAAACTGATGAGGAAGGTGAGCTGCAAGCCTGGCAAGAAATGGTGCGGCTGGATTCGGTGGGTTCAGTGATGAGTCGCCTCTCCAGCGTGCCTCGCAATGGCAGCGGCGATGACCTACCCACTGCTGAGGACTGTCCTCTGGAAGAGCAGGTGAGTCAAAATAGTCCCGATGGGTCTGGGGATGCAGGCTGACCATCAGTGGGCTGACCCATTGCCATGGTAGTCATCACTGTCGTAGAACCCCCCCTGGGTTCCAAAGTAGAAGGCCGTGGCCACAAAAAGGATCGAGGCCAGCAGCAGCAGGCGGCTAAAATCAACTGCAGAAGCGTCCATGGCAGGAGCGGTAACAGAACCAGTCTGGCCACCGCCCCCCATTCCGCCAACCACTGGTGCCCATGGCAGCCTCTCCGGTGTGCCACCTCTCACACTGGAGTCGCTCCACCGCCCTGCTCCAGAAGTAGCCCCTGACTTGTTGGGTTGTCTTTTGCTTCGCCGTCAGCAGCAGCACCTACGCTGGGGCGTGATTGTGGAAACAGAGGCCTACTGTCAAAGTGAGCCTGCCTGCCATGGCCATCACCGCCGTAGTCCCAGTAATGAAACCCTCTTCGGTGAGCCAGGTCACTTTTACGTCTACATCAGTTATGGGCTGCACTACTGCTGCAACGTGGTGACGGATCGCCCCGGTTGGGCCAGTGGTGTCCTGCTGCGTGCCCTGGATCTCCCCCTAGGAGCCCACCACCAGCGGCGGGCCGCAGGACCTGGCCTGCTCTGCCGTTGTCTGGGAATTGACCGCTCCTTTGATGGCCGGCCGGTCACGGATTCCGCAGGAGGGCTTTGGCTCATGGGACGCCCACCCACTGTGGCAGCAGCCATGGCCACCGGTGCTATGGATCTGCGCCAAGATCAGCGGATTGGTATCTCCCGTGGACAAGAGCTGCCCTGGCGCTGGTACTTGGGCGCCAGTGCCAGTATTAGCCGCCGCGCACCTGGCCACCGGCGCCCCCATGAACCACACTGCTGGAGTAGTGCCCAGCTTTTAGAGCCCTGAATAGCCACTGGAATCACCGCCACCTTCTGGATCTTGCGGTTCTCAGCCAGGAAGACTTTGCCCTGATTCTGGAGCTGGCGGAGCGTTTTCTGGCCATGTCAAGCCCTGGTCCCCGGCGCCTACCCACCCTGCAGGGACGGCTGGTGACAACCCTATTTTTTGAACCCAGCACCCGCACCCGCAGCAGCTTTGAGATTGCAGCCCGCCGCCTCTCAGCAGATGTTGCCAGCTTTGCGCCCGCATCCAGTGCCCTGGCGAAGGGGGAAAGCCTGCTGGATACGGTACGCACCTATGTGGCCATGGGAGCTGAGTTATTGGTGATCCGCCACCGCAGCAGTGGTGTTCCCGCTGCCTTAGCCCAAGATCTACATGCCACAGGCCATGACATTGCTGTTCTGAATGCTGGGGATGGTCTCCATAGCCACCCCAGCCAAGCCCTACTGGATCTATTCACCCTGGCACGGCACTTTTCCCCCCAACAGCCCACCCTCCAGGCCCTTGCAGGTCGCACCATTGCCATTGTTGGCGACATTCTCCACTCCCGGGTGGCCCGCTCCAACCTTTGGTCTTTGAGTGGGGTGGGTGCCAGGATCCACCTTTGTGGACCCAGTGCCCTTTTACCCAAATGCTTTGCTGATTTCCTGGCAGCCATGCCCCCTGGCTGTGGACCTGATCCTGTCCCCCAACGGGGCAAGATCCACATCTTCCGGGATTTGGATGAGGCCCTTACAGATGTGGATGCTGTGATGACCCTCCGGTTGCAGCAAGAGCGGGCTCAAAAGCACCAAGTCACCAGCCTGGAGGACTACCATCGCAACTATGGCATCACCCATGGCCGCCTCAAACGCTGCCGCCCGGGCACGCCCGTTCTCCATCCTGGTCCGGTGAACCGGGATGTGGAACTCAGCAGTGAGCTGGTTAATGATCCCCAACGCTGCCTAATGCACCAACAAGTTGGCCATGGGGTGCCAGTGCGCATGGCCCTACTTTACCTTTTGGCCACAACCCTCAATGCCCGAGAAGACACCTGAGAAGACAGCAATTCTCTTGGGGTTCTACCATGTGGGCTCCATAGGGCCATGGCGCCAATTTCTAGGATGCCCTACGGGCAATCACCTCTCCCCAACCAAAAGTGGCAAAGCTGCCCGGATCTTCCCGCCATGTGTGTAGGGCTGTTGCCCAATGGTTAAACTCCTCCTCTGTAGCCAGGCCATATTTAATAGCTGGGGTTTTCATCTGACCTGAGAAAAACCAATTCTGTAGAAAACCTTCCATAAACCTGCGATCTGCACTGCTGTCAAAGCATTCAAAAGATGCCGTGGCTTGGGGGTCTGCAAAGCCATTGCCCAGCAAAATACCCTTGAGCTCTTTGCCCAAGTTAGGTCGGCCACCACTAGCTTCCAGCAGCCGGGCAAAGGTTTTGTTAGCACTGGCCAAGGAACCATCATCTGGGGTGAAGATATTGCAGGAGATGATTGCTTCTCGCG
>RKSC01000092.1 GCA_007571085.1 Synechococcus sp. PNGco_S_binSS4 | reverse complement strand
TTTAAGCATGCAAATGATAAGGCAAGGGCCTGTTTTGCTGCAAGTATCAGCGATCTATTAGATAATCTTGATCAGAGGAAACAACAAGAGTGGTGGAATGTGTGGCTCAAGGATTATTGGGAAAATCGATTGCAAGGTGTGCCTAGGAAACTGGATCCTGCAGAAATCAATACAATGCTCAACTGGGTTATTTACTTACATGATGTATTCCCAGAAGCTGTTGATATGGCGGTGCGTATGGATCTAGTACAATCAATGGATCCAGTGGAGTCAATGGATCCAGTACAATCGAAATATCAGCAGGTCTGCACAAGATATCAGCAGGTCTGCATGATTCCCAAAATTGATGATCCTGAATTGATAGATCTTTATCCAAACAAACTAGCTGAATTCTTGCTTCATCTTGGCAAGTCTTCCATGGAATTCTTCTTTTATATAGAGGATCTGAGTATTTTTGACAAGCTTCTGGAGAAAAGTTTGCCAGAAAACTTGGAAAAAGAGCTGCAAGAGCTCAAAACTAGAATCAATGCTAGGAAGAAGCTTGCCTGGTCGTGAATTCTGATTAGTCAACCAAGTACCAGTCCCGGTCAGCCTTGTATCTTCCCACCCACAACATGGGATCACCCACTTCAATAGCATCATAGATGGTTAATCCACTGGCTGAGATTGTCCTGCAATAATCCTGGCCCATGGCCCATCTACCCCCAAACCATTTTAAAGACTAGGGAGAGCATTGGTATAAGCAAACCCTAGCCGGGTCCCCTTGGGTCTGGTTCAACAAAAGATCAGGCCACCACCCTCTGCCTAGAATGTACTGGCACTCCCGAACGGCGCTTCAGGCGCACCTGCAGATGATCTGGCCGCATTACAACAGCCAACTCCTCCTTCACCTGCCTTTGGGGATTTACCAGTTCCAGATCAAAGTTTCGGCACAGCATGGCAAGGACTGAGCGCATTTCCAAAATGGCCAGATTTTGCCCAGGGCAGATGCGTGGCCCAGCACCAAAAGGAACAAATGCCTGGGGATGATGGGGCTGGGTTACCTCCCCATTCTGGTTGGGGAGCCAGCGTTCAGGAGCAAAGTAGTCACCATCAGCAAAATGCTCCTCACTGGTGGCCATATGCCTCAGCAGTACAATTAATCGTGTTCCCTTAGGAATAAAGCAGCCGAGCAGCTCCGTATTAACCAATGCTTGCAGTGACAGGGCCGGGGCCACACTTTTGAGCCGCATGGCCTCATTGGAAAAAGCATCAATGAAGGGGAGATGGCTGGTTTGTTGAAAGTCATCAAGGGCAGCTGCCGGGGCCATAAGGGCATCCACTTCAGCCTGGGCCTGTTGGAAAAAGTCTGGAAATTGTGTAAAATAATAGATGATCCAACTGATGGTGTATGAGGTGGTGTCCTCTCCAGCCAGTAGCAATTGACTGGTGTAGGCCAAAAGATCTGCGCTGGTTAGATTGGAACCTTCATGGTCTGCCACCCTCAGCATGGCCTCTAAAAAGTTGGAGGGCTCCTGTTGGGGGTGTGCTGCCATGCGCTGCCGGGTGGCCCTGACAACGGCTGCCACTTCCTGCTCAAGCACCTTAACGGCACGGTCAAGGGCACGATCTGCAGGCAGGGGCACCAGCCGCCAATAGGGGACGAGGGCCAGGAGTCGCCGTTGCAGGCCGGGGCCAATGATGCCAAGGTGCTGCTGGATCACCGGACCCGGTGTCTCCAATGTGTTGGGGTCAATGCCAAAAGCAAGTTGCATGGTGACATCCACCGTAAAACGGGTCATGTCGTGGCAGATGTCCACAGCCGCACCCCTGTCTGCTAAAGCTTCCCAGCGCCTCTGCAAACGGGCAGTGGTGGCTGCCATCTTGGGGAAAAAGGTGGCCAGCCGAGTGCGACTCAATGCTGTAACCACAATCCGGCGCTGTTGGCGCCATTGATCTCCTTCAGCCGTGAAGAGGCCCTTGAGGCCCAGCTCATGGAATCTATCTGCAAGCACACTGTTGCGCCTGAAACCTCGCGGGCGCTGGTCCAGGATGGACCGAATTGCCCCCTGATCTGAAATCACCACAAATCGAGATAGGCCCAGGCGAATCTGGAATAAGGGGCCATAACGATCTGCCCATTTCTCAAGCGCCAAGTGAAACTGTTTGCTACTGAACCGGTGAAGGTGACCGATTAGGGGCAAGCCCCGGGGCCCTGGCAGATCACGAACCTGGGTCACAGATGTTCACTCCCACGTCTTGGGATTGATCCTAGTTCAACAACAGTCTGGATGCCAGTCGCAGGTAGATAAACACACCGGCCACATCCACCACGGTGGTGATGAAAGGGGCTGACATCAAGGCCGGGTCAAATCCCATGCGCCGGAACAACAATGGCAACACCGCACCAGCCGTTGCAGCCATGGTGGAAATGGCCAACAAACTGCCCCCCACCGCTAAGGCAATCTGTTGAGCATAGCCCAGGGTCCAAGCCGCCAGGCTCACCATCAGGGAGAGCAACAGCCCCAGGAGTGCTCCTGCCACCGCCTCCCGCAGCACGGACTGCCAAGCCCCCATGGCTTGAATTCGCCGGGTGCTCAGACCACGTATCACCACCGTGGAACTCTGGGCCCCCACATTGCCACCAGTGCCAATGAGCAGGGGGATAAAGGCTGCAAGGGACACATACTGGGACAACACCACATCCTGGGAAGCAATCACAGATGCTGTGCCCACATTGGCCAGGAGCAAAACCAATAACCACACCAAGCGGCGGCGAGCTACCTGGAGCAAGTTGATCTGGAAGTAGTCGTCTTCATCAGGGGTCTGGATGCCGCCAGCAGCGTAGAGGTCTTCTGTGGCCTCCCGCTCAATCACATCAATCACATCATCCACCGTGATTATTCCCACCAGCCGTGCTTCCCGATCCACCACCGGTAGGGCCAAGAAGTCATAGCGCTGTATCAGGCGGGCTGCCTCCTCTTGATCAACTTCTGTGGGTAAGGACACCACCTCCCGGGTCATGGCTTCCGCCACCAAGAGCTCAGGCTCGGCAATGACCAGCTCCCGCAAAGATAAGGTCCCGGTTAGGCGGCTGAAACCATCGGTCACATAGAGGGCATAAACGGTTTCTGTCTCCCGAGCTCGACGGCGCACCACATTCAGGGCTTGGTCCACTGTTTGCTGCTGCTTCAGGGCGATGAACTCCGTAGTCATGAGACGACCGGCTGTGCCAGGGGCATAGCCCAGCAATTGGGCAGTGACCCGTCGCTCCTCTGGACTCAGCTGTTGCAGCAGGCGGCGCACCACCTTGGCGGGCAACTCATCGAAGAGGCGCACCCGCTCATCCGGTGCCATCTGTTCCACCACCTCCAACACCTCGTTGGAGCGGAGGGTTTCCAGGAGGGCCTGCTGCACCATGGGCTCCAGATCCTCATAAACCTCAATGGCCCGATCCTTGGGCAGCAAACGGAAGCCCAAAGCTTGTTGGGCAGTGGGCAGGGTGCCGATGGCTTCAGCAATATCCACCGGTTGGAGAGGCTCCAGCAGGTTTTTAGCGCTGGCGTAGTTTCCCTCCTGCAACAATCCACCTAGGGTCTGGACCACTGGCTCAGCCACACCGGGGCCATCACTGTTCATGCCCCTTGAATCCACAGGCAGGAGTAGTTTATGGGTGATTCCCCCTCTGGCCCAGCAGTAGACCCAGCCAAGCCATGGATAAGCCAACGGTCAATCCCAAGGCCAGCCAGAGCAGAGCCCCTATGCCCCCTTGCTGCTGAAGCTGCACCACCATGAGCATCCAGGAGGAAAATGTGGTGAGTGATCCACAAAATCCCACCCCCAAAAGTAACTTGAACCCCTGACGAGAAGGTGCCCAGGCCACCAGCCAGCCCAGCAGCAAGCTACCGAGACCGTTGACCAGCAAATCAGATGCCCCGGCAGGGAAATGGGGACCCAGCTGGACAGCAGCCTGCCAGCGCAGCAAGGCCCCAGGAATGGCCCCTAATGCCACCAACAGAAGCTGCTGGGCAATGGCCGTGGTTTTAGTGCCCTTGGGGTTCATGGGGCCCACACCTCTGCCACCCTTAGGCCCAGGGCCAGGAGGCTGTAGCCCCCCACCAGGCTGGCTCCTGCTAGGGACAGGGCTTCTTGCCGGTGGTCAGTGCTCAGCAACAGGACCACATCCACCGCCATGGTGGAGAACGTGCTGAGGCTTCCAGCAAAGCCCACCCCTAACCAGAGCACCAGCCCATCCCCCGGCCAGGCCACCAGCAAACCCAACACACCTGAGGCCAGCAGGTTCACTGTCATGGTTGCCCAGGGAGCACCAGGTGGTCCTGGCAGGTGGTGCCGTCGGTGACGGGCTGCCCAGTGGGGGGACAACCAATGCTGCACCAGCCACCAGCGCAGTGCGGCGCCCCCAACAGCACCCAAACTCACCAGTAGGGCACCGGCCCAAGGATGGGACTCAATCACCGCTGCTGGTGATCTCCAATTGCAAGCACCCTTGGGATGAGGAAGTGGAGAGTGGCACCTGCACAGGACGACCGGACAAGGAGTCCAGGGTCTCCAGCAAACGGCACAGGTGGGAGGTGCTGCTGCCCTCTAACCAGACACACTCATGGAGCTGGCCCAGTCGCTGCCAGCTTTGATGGAGCCGCTTGGCGGATTGCTCCACCTGCTGGGCATGGCGCAGCATTTCTGCCATAACGCCCAACAATTCCAAATCCTGGGCCTCCTGGAGAGCCTTGTCCAGATCCAGCTCCTGCTGATGGTTCTGAACAGTTTGTAGAGCCAGGGCAGCATCCTGGGCCTTGGCCAGGCTACGGGCAATTTGGGTGGTGGCTTTGACAGTATCCAGTTCCGGTGCAGCTGCCAGCTCTCGTCGCAGTTGCTCTTGTTGCTCCCTTGGTAGGCGGGACAACTCCTTCACCAGAGGGGCCACAGTCTTGGCAGGCAAAAGCTGGTCTTGGGTGCGTTGACGCACTTCTTCGGGCAAAAGGTCACTGGTGACAGAGGTGAATTCATCGTGGAGGCGCTTCACCTGATGGCGGTTAATTTGCTGACCCCCATTGGCCGCCGCACTGATCAGCTGCTGCACAGCTGGTGCTGCCTTGGCAGTGGCCAGAAAGGCCTGTTTGGAAAAATTGTTAACACATGTGGGATCCAAATTTCCCTCCCTGACCAGCCCATCTGCCGAATCAGCCAGCTGGATTAGGCCATAGGCATGACTTTTGCTGATGTCTTGCTCCCGCAACCACTGCAAAAAACCGCCGCTTTGGCCCTGGCCCTGGTGCTTTTCTCGATCCCTAATGCAGCGCAAAATCCGCCCGCGCCAAATTTCTGTCTGCAGATCAAACCGTTCGCAAATCGACCAAACCTGGTTCACATGGTTGAGGAACTCCGCCTCGTTCAAATCATCCCCGACAGGTTCTGGCAAGTCCAAGGAGAGAAGGGCTGCTTCAAAGGAAGCAGGTGTTGCAGACACAGACGGCGCACTTACATGAATCAAGGTCTAAACTAGCGATTTAATCACCCGTGCTTTTCGTGGGTACCCACGAACCTGGCTTCCCCATGTTGTCTAAGGGTCTCAGGCCATTGCTCCTGGCCCCCCTACTGGGGGCTTGCCTGGTCCCTCCGGCAGAGGCCCTCATTCCCTATGTGTACATTCCCAGGGAAGAAGAACTGAAAGCCTCAGCCCTCAGCATCGCCCAGGCAGCTGCCCAGGTGCTACAGACTGGCCAACTGGAAGATTCCGCCAGCCTGGCGGATTTATCCGTTCGTCTGGTGCCCACAAACCCTGATAGCTGGTTGCTCTTGGCGGAAGCCCGGCTGCGCAATGGGGAGTCTGAGGCAGCTAAAGAGGCCCTGGCCCAGGCCAGACTCCTGGATCCTCAGAACTCCGGGGTCTGGTTTGCAGAGGCTTCCCTGGCCATGGCTGATGATGATTTCCCCACTGCCGAATCCTTGATTCGCAGGGGCCTGGAGCTGGATCCAGACAATGGCAATGCCTACTTTGACTTGGGTAATGCCCTCTTCCTCCAGGGGAGAGGGGAAGAGGCCCTAGCCGCATTCCAGGAAGCTGCTGCCAAGGAAGATAACTTCTGGGCAGCCATTAATAACCAGGGTCTGGTGCTCTATGAAGCTGATCAGCCTGAGGCTGCCATGGAGCGCTGGCTCCAGGCCATTGCCATCAATGACCAGGT
Source organism: Synechococcus sp. PNGco_S_binSS4 (assembly GCA_007571085.1). GTDB lineage: Bacteria > Cyanobacteriota > Cyanobacteriia > PCC-6307 > Cyanobiaceae > Synechococcus_B. The sequence continues at coordinate 2,506 of RKSC01000092.1, read as the reverse complement.
GGCAGAACCAGTTCTGGCCCTGGCTGCTGCCCGCTACAATGGGGGAGATCGGAGCGAAGCCAATGTGGGCATGGCCATTCGCGCCTTGGATCGGGAACCAGACTATGCCGAAGAGGCTTTCCAGGAAAGCCAGTTGTGGGGGGAGAAGCTGCGGGTGGCCACCCGTTACCTCTTCACCGATGCCCGCTTACAGAATGCCTTGGAACGGGCCCTGATCCTATCCCGTTTGCGGCGCCTGGAGCAGGAAAACTCCCCTCCCTAACCAGGGAAAGGCGTTCGGGCTTTCTTTAAGCTAAGCCGATTCCTCTTCAAGCGGCATGGTCAGCGAGCGCATCTTGCCCACCTCTCTGCGGAAGGAGATGGAGCGCTCGTACTTGGAATACGCCATGAGCGTCATTGTGGGACGGGCCTTGCCGGATGTGCGGGATGGCTTAAAGCCCGTGCAGCGCCGCATTCTCTACGCCATGCATGAGCTGGGCTTGACACCAGAACGTCCCTTCCGCAAATGTGCACGGGTGGTGGGGGACGTGTTGGGCAAGTATCACCCCCATGGTGAAACAGCAGTCTACGAGGCCCTGGTGCGCCAGGTGCAACCCTTCACCAGCCACTATCCACTGCTTCAGGGGCACGGCAATTTTGGTTCGGTGGATGATGATCCACCAGCAGCCATGCGCTATACGGAGACCCGCCTGGCCCCCTTAAGCCATGAGGTGCTTCTGGAGGAGCTGGCTGAGGATACGGTTGATTTCATACCCAACTTTGATGGGGCCCAGCAGGAACCTTCCGTACTGCCTGCCCAGCTGCCCATGCTGCTGCTCAATGGCTGCACCGGCATTGCGGTGGGCATGGCCACCAATATCCCCCCCCACAACCTGGGGGAAATCATTGAAGGCCTCATTGCCCTGCTGCAGAACCCCCAAGTCAGTGACGAGGAACTGCTTCAGTTGATTCCCGGCCCTGACTTCCCCACCGGGGGACAGATACCTGCCAACAACAATCTCCGTGATGTCTACCTGCAGGGGCGAGGCAGTATTCCCCTACGGGGTGTGGTCCATATGGAGGCCATTCAAACGGCTAAGGGTCGCCACCGGCGCAATGCTGTTGTGGTGACAGAGCTGCCCTACCAGCTCAGCAAAGCCAGCTGGATTGAAAGACTGGCGGAGCAGGTGAATGACGGCCGCCTCAGTGGCATTGCCGACATCCGTGATGAGAGCAGCAGGGAAGGAATGCGGGTGGTGGTTGAGTTGCGCCGGGATGGCCAGCCGGAGGCGGTGCTACGGGAGCTATTTCGCCGCACGGCCCTGCAAAGCAACTTTGGTGCCATTCTTCTGGCGCTGGTGGATGGCAAGCCCACCCAACTGAGCCTACGGCGGTTCCTTGAACTGTTTCTCCAGTTCCGAGAAGCAACCATTCTACGGCGCTACGATGTTGCCCTGGCCAAAATTAGCCGGCGGCTGGAGGTGGTGAAGGGGTTGGTGAAGGCCCTAGGCCAGCTTCAATCTGTCATTCTGTTCATCAGCCAAGCTCCAGAACCAGCTAGGGCTGGGGCAGTGCTGCAGGTGCAGTTGGGTCTGAGTCCAGCTCAGGCGGAAGCGGTGCTGGCCATGCCTCTGCGACGGCTGACCAGCTTAGAACGGCAAGCCCTGGAGGATGAGCAGCAGGATCTGGAGGCCCGGAAGGCACAGCTCCAGGTGCTGGTGGCAGACCGAGACAGCAGGGTTAAGGCCTGGGTAGGCCAATTGCAGCAGCTGCGCCAGCGCTATGGAACACCGCGGCGCACCCAACTCCTGGGCAGTGCCGTCACCGGCTCAACTGTTATGGCAGCTGAACAGCCCGCTTCAGGGGGCCGTCAACGGGGGGAGTCCACCATGTCAGAGGATGCCCAACTGTTGCTCCAGGCTGATGGGCGCTTGCGACTGGTGTCCCCAACTGCTGTGTCACGGCTCCGCCTGGGTCGCCCCGCCCCCCTGTCCAACCAACCGCCACCTCCTCGCTACCTCATACCGGTACGGGCTCAACCCCAGATTGTGGTCTTCAGCGCCCTGGGACGACTCGCTAACCTCCGCTGGCAGCGAACAACCCATGAACCCCGGTTCTTGACCCGCTTCCTCCCGGAAAAGATGGGTGGCCAGGTGGATCACCCCATTCAGTTGATGGAACTGGGTGGTGCTTCCACTGAGGCAGGCGTGGCCTTGTTCAGCTGTGATGGGCACTGTCGCTGGATACGGGCTGATGCCCTGCAAGGTTTTGTGGAGCGCGCCCACAACTCTGGTCGCACCGTCACCCTTTTGAAGCTGCGCCCCCATCATCGGCTGTGCTGGGTGGCACCCTGCCCAGGGCTGGAGCGCCTTGTGGTGGCCACCAGCTGTGGCCGCCTCCTCTGCCTAGACATGACCCCAGAGCTGTTGCAGGAGCTGGCAGGGCCCACCGGTGCACCCCTCTTGCGCCTCCTCCCCAGTGAAACCATTGTGGGTGCTGCCTGCTGTGGGGGGGCAAGCCAATTGCT
>RKSC01000021.1 GCA_007571085.1 Synechococcus sp. PNGco_S_binSS4 | reverse complement strand
ATGTTGCTCCTAAGAAGGTGGACCAGCCCAGTTGAGGAGTCTAGGATGGTGGGGCGTCTTGGAATCTCCTGCCATGGCAGCTGCGGCTGTGGAACAGCATCACCCTTGGGTAGCCGTCATTGGCCTTGAGACCCATGTGCAGCTGGCCACCGGAAGCAAAATCTTTTCCCCCAGCTCCACCGCTTTTGGGGATGCCCCCAACACCCATGTGGATCCTGTGGTGTTTGGCTTGCCCGGTACCTTGCCGGTGCTGAATGCCCTGGTCTTGGAATTTGCTGTTAAGGCGGGCTTGGCCATCAATTGCCACATTGCTGAGCACAGTAAGTTCGACCGCAAACAATACTTTTATCCTGATCTTCCCAAGAACTACCAAATCTCCCAATACGACCAGCCCATTGCTACAGAGGGATGGATTGAGATTGCAGTGGCCCAAAAGGGCCAACCCACCTATCAAAAACGGATTGGCATTGAAAGGCTCCATATGGAAGAAGATGCTGGCAAACTACTTCATGCCGGTGCAGATCAACTCTCGGGTAGTACCTACTCCCTGGTAGATTACAACCGGGCAGGTGTTCCTTTGGTGGAAATTGTCTCCAGACCAGATTTACGCAATGGCCGGGAGGCGGCAGCCTATGCTGCAGAGCTACGGCGTATCATGCGCTATTTGGGGGTTAGTGATGGGAATATGCAAGAGGGTTCCCTGCGCTGCGATGTGAATATTTCCGTGCGCCCCGATGAGCATGCTCCTTTTGGCACAAAAGTAGAAATCAAGAATATGAACTCTTTCTCGGCTATTCAGAAAGCTTGTGATTATGAGTTGAAGCGCCAGGTTCAGGCCCTAGCTGCTGGGGAAACCATTGTGCAGGAAACCCGCCTCTGGGATGAAGGGCGCCAATGCACTAAAACCATGCGCAAAAAAGAGGGGAGCAGTGACTATCGTTACTTCCCAGAACCAGACCTGGGTCCCATTCACGTCAGTGGGGCTCAACGGCAGATTTGGCAAGCCCAATTGCCAGAATTGCCCGCCGCCCGCCGCCGCCGCTATGGGGAGCAGTTTGCTCTCTCAGACTATGACGCCCGGGTGCTCACCGATGAGCGCCCCATGGCCGACTACTTTGAAGCTGCTGTGGCCACAGGAGGTGCCCCCAAAGCAGTGGCCAATTGGCTGATGGGTGATATTTCTGCCCACCTCAATGCCCATAAGCTCAGAGCAGATCAGCTGCCCCTCACCCCAACTCAACTGGTGGAGCTGGTGCAGCTCATTGAAGGGGGCACCATCAGCGGCAAAACCGCCAAGGAGCTGTTGCCAGAGCTGCTGGCCCGGGGCGGCTCACCTAAGGCCCTGGTGGCAAAGCGGGGGCTCACCATGGTGAGTGATCCTGTCCAGCTCACTGCCCTGGTGGAGGAGCTGCTGGCAGGGCACCCCAAGGAAGTGGAACAGTTCCGCAATGGCAAGACCAAGATTCAGGGCTTCTTTGTGGGTCAGCTGATGAAGAAAACTAAGGGGAAAGCAGATCCCAAACTGGCCAGTCAGATCCTGGCCAAGGCCCTCAAGGGTTAGGAGGTTCCAGCCTTGCCTGCCAGGGCTGCAGCCACATGGCGGGACAGCTGCTGACGGTCCCCATGGTTGGGAAGAACCACATCGGCTAAGCCCCGCTTGCGCTGCAGTGGCCATTGGGCCTGAATCCGCTCCCGGGCTTCCCTGGGGCTCAGCCTATCCCTTGTCAGGAGGCGCCGCAGCTGGGTGGCCTCATCCAGGTCCACCAACCACACCTCACTGCAGAGGGTCTCCAGCCCCGCCTCAAATAAGAGGGGCACAACCAGCACCACCGCTCCAGCCTCCCCATGGTGGGCAAGGGCTTTGGTCAAGGCCCGGCCCACGGATGGATGGGTGAGGGCTTCCAGCCATTGCCGCTCAGCTGGCTGGGCGAATACAATGCGGCCCAGGGCCCGGCGATCCAGCTCACCCCCGGCGGTTTGCACCATGTGACCATAGCGCTCTAGGACAGCCTGGCTAGTTGTGGTGCCAGGTGCCAGCAGCTGGTGGGCATATACATCCGCATCCAAAATTGGCAGGCCATAGGTGCCGGAGAGGATGGCAGCCACTGTGCTCTTGCCGGTGGCAATACCTCCAGTGAGCCCAATACGTCGCTGGGTTCTGCCCCGGCCCAGCCCCACGGCACCGGGTTCTGGTGCCATTAGACCACTTCCCTGTGTTGATCCCCAGCCATGGGCTCCCCCTTGTGCAAGATTTGATCATCTGATGGCCCATGATGGCCCACAGCTGTTTCCAGAGCATGGAAGATCCTTGGCATCCCATTGTAGGGGGTGTCACGGCCCCCTCAGGGTTTAAGGCCAGTGGTGTGGCTGCCGGGCTGAAGCCCTCAGGAGAACGGGATTTGGCAGTGGTGGTGGCACCGCCAGGGGCCAGTTGCGCCGGAGTTTTTACCCGTAACCAGGTGCGGGCTGCTTGTGTGGACCTGTGCGCTGAGCGCCTTCAACAGACCGGTGGACAGGCCCAGGCGGTGATCATAAATGCTGGCCAGGCCAATGCCTGCACCGGTGGTCTGGCCCGGGTGGATAGTGAGCGCATCACTGAGGCCATGGCCCGGTGGCTGGATCTTGCTCCCACCATGCTGGCCTTCATCACCTGTGATGTGGGGGTGGATCCCCAGTGGTGGCACCAGACCCTCCAGGGGGCAATGGACTCTTCTTTCCATGCCATTACGGTGGATGGAGACACGAGCACCAATGACACTGTCTTGGCCTTTGCCGCTGGTCAACCCATATCTGAAGAGCATTTGCCCCTGCTGGCCCATGGGGTGGAGCGCCTCTGTTGTGCTTTGGCTAAGGCCGTTGCCCGGGATGGGGAAGGGGCCACCTGTCTCCTGTCAGTTCAGGTGAGGGGCACAGCCACCCCAGCAGAGGCCAGGACCATGGCTAGAGCCATCTGTGGCTCCTCCCTGGTGAAGACCGCCATCCATGGTCGTGATCCCAACTGGGGCCGCATTGTGGCAGCCGCCGGCCGCTCAGGGGTGCCCTTGCAACCTGAGGCCATTGACCTGTGGATCGGGCCCCATCAGATGCTGAAGGATGGCCAACCATTGGGGATAGACCGGGCCGCCGTGAGTCGCTATCTACAGGAACGGGCTGATGGGGCCTATTTGCAGGATGACTGCGTCGAGATTGGCTTATCGGTGGGCCCAGGGCCCGCTTTAGGTTCTGCCTGGGGCTGTGATTTGTCAGCAGAGTACATCCGCATCAATGCCCACTACACCACCTAATCAGGCCATGGGTGCCCCAGCCCATCACCACCTGGATAGGCTCAAACACTGGTGGTCCAGCCCATGGCTACCTCTAGGACCTGCTGTGGCTGGTTTTGCCCTCAGCTTGGGATTCCATACGGGCTTGTGGCTTTGGGAGCAAACCAAGATCTATGAACCTCTGGAACCTCTGAACCTCTCTCCACCTTTTGCGGAAGAACCCCTACCTGGCACCAGTCTGGACAACCTGCTGCGCCGCTATGGGGACCAACCCCAGCCACTCCCTGGCCCCACCAACCAGCAGGCCATCATCTCACCTCCGGGTCTTCCCCCTGGGATCGAGGCAGAGGGCACAACCGGCTCAGATGATGGCAATGGGGTCACCCCAGCTCCAGCCACCCCAGCTCCAGCCACCCCAGCTCCAGCCATCCCAGCTCCAGCCATCCCAGCTCCAGCCATCCCAGCTCCAGCCATCCCAGCTCCAGCCATCCCAGCTCCAGCCATCCCAGCTCC
>RKSC01000158.1 GCA_007571085.1 Synechococcus sp. PNGco_S_binSS4 | reverse complement strand
GGGAATAGGATAGTGAAGTCAGCAGAGAACCAGACTGCTGCTTTTAAGTAAGACGCTTTTCTAGGTCATGTTTACCCGTGTTGTCTCCCCGTTAACCCTATCTGATTTGGCTCTGGTTGGGTTCTGTTGCCAGCTTCACTCACCCAGTTGACGAGCTGGTTTTGTGTGGCCAGATCGGGAGTCACTTCTACCTTAAAGGGCTGGACTTTCACCAGCAGCATCAGGAAAGTTCAACATCCAATAATCAGTTAGATGCTGTTTGGCTTAATAACCTAAAGGAATTTGGGTCAAAAACGAATTGCACTGCAATATGGATATGCTTTGGAGAAATGGGCCAGCTGTGTTTAAGATACCCTGGGATCTCCAGGATGGCCCTGGGCCGGGTCCTTGGGTGGGGGCAGTAGGGGTGGCAAGGGACCTGTCTCGGGTAAGGGTTCACCCTTAGCTGCTAGCCAGGCCAAGAGCCAGTTTACCACTGTGGCCCGGCGGGTGCGGCGTGGATAAAGTTCACCAATGACGTAGCCCGTGAAGCCCAACTGTTGTTTCAGCAATTGCTTGTGGGGTTTGGCAATGGAGCGGGTGAGCCGCACATTGGCTGGTCGCTGGGCAATGAAATCTGGTGCAATGGGGAACACCTGCTGCCAAGTCAATGGGGTATGCACACCAGCGTGCCAGGAGCCATCTGGGCCTGGCCCATAGCCCAGCCGCTCCCAAACCAGTGCATTCACAAAACAATCACTGAGCTGATCTGCCAAGATGGCCCGCAATAGGGCAGCCGAGAGAAGTTGAGAGGACAAAGCACCAGAGCGTAGGGAGAGATAATAATATGTCATGGAATTGCACTAGAATCAAATCACTCACGGGAGCCCATAATCATTGTCTCCAACTCCAACTCAGTGCTGACTTGGCTATCTGATGGTGCCAGGAAGCGCAGCACATTGGATTCACCCAGCTGGCCCTCTAACTGATCTGCCCGCGTGAATTGCTGGTATTGCTCACGCTTCAGTTGCACATCACCCTGTGCCACAACAGCTCCTTGGTGTAAGTTCCAGCGGCACTGTTGCGCCTTGAGGGTTTCACCAGGCTGGTGCAGGTGGCAATTGTTAGCAATGGTGAGCCAGCCCTTGTTGAGATCCAGGGCAGCGGAGTCCCCAAAAACCCGGAGTGCTCCCACTTGACCATTGAGGGGACCTGCACTATCCAGTTGTTGCCGATCTGGCCACCAGAGCACAGGACCACGGGCCTGCCATTGGCCTGCTGCTTTGGTTTGCAACTGGACAGGGGCCTGCAATTGCAGCCAGCCCTCCTGACTGTTGCCCGTTAGGTCGTAACCTTCCACGGACTGTAACTGACCATCAGGGGCATTCTGCTGACCCTTCACCAGGCCAGGGGCTGTAAAATCACCCATGGCCATGTTCCAGCGCAGGGCAGTGGCTTCCAGGTGCAGATCTCCAGCTTGGGGGGACTGGTCCATGGCAACCACCTGGTCATGGAGGGAAAGATGGTTGCTGGCAAAGTCCAGCTCAGCCCACCCCGCAGTTATGCGCATCTCCTGGTAGGTGAGGACAGGGTTGGTGGGCATGGTCAGGTGCCCTTCATGGGTATGCCAGCGCAACCGCTCACCCGTAATCACAGTGGCCGGTTTCTGCAAATGTTCCAGCTGCACCAGCCCATCCAACTGCACCAGGCGACTGTTACCTAAAAGTAGGGCCCGTTGGGCGCTGAATCTATAGATGGGCAAGCCATCTTGGTAAACCAAGCCCTCAGGTGCCATCACCACAGAAGCCTTGCGGGCCCAATCATGGTGAGCCTTAGGACTCCTCAAGGACCAGCTCAATTGGCCATTCTCATCCCGGTGCTGCAGGTGGATGGACTCAAGCTGCTGGGGAGGACGCTCTTGTATAGAACTAACCCAAGGGGGTGCACAACTGCTCAAGATGGGCAGCAGCACCAGGGGCAACAGCCTGCTGGTAGCCATGGGGAAACACCACACCATGGAATTACTCAGAGGTCCCCATCCAACTCCAGGCGGGCCAATAGGGGTGAGGCTGCAGGGAGGGGTTGGCCATGGGGGAGATTACCCCAGGTGGTCAGTTGCTGCCATGTGCCTGGGGACAAGCTTTGGTGGCTATCCAAGGTGGCACAGCCCAGTTGAGCCAGCAGACGGTTGGAAAACTCCGGAACCAGGGGCTGGAGATAGACACCCACCAGGCGGGTTGCTTCCAAAACCCCATAGAGAACACCTGCCACCTCTTCCTTGCGGTCGGGATCCTTGATGAGGCTCCAAGGGGCCTGGTCGTTCAAATAGCCATTGATGGCCCCAGCAAATGCCAAGGTTGCCGTGGCGGCACCCTGGAGGTTTTGTTGAGCAAAACACTGGCGGATCTGGTTTGTGGTCTCCTTCGCCATAGGGATGAGGGGATGGGGAGCTTCCTCCTTCCCTTGGGGTGGGACGGCATTTGCAAACCAGCGGCGAGCCATGGAGACTGTGCGGTTCACCAGATTGCCCATGGTATTGGCCAAGTCATTGTTAACCAGATCTACAAAGCGCTGCTGCTGAATATCTCCATCCTCACCAAATTGGATGTCCCGCAGCAGATACCAACGCATAGGCTCCACCCCCACCTTGGCAAAAACTGCTTCAGGGTCCAGGGTGTTGCCCAGGGTCTTGCCCATCTTGCGGCCTTCACGGGTGAGGAAGCCATGACCAAACACCCGTTTTGGTAGGGGCAAACCTGCTGCCATCAACATGGCTGGCCAATAGACCCCGTGAAACCTCAAAATATCTTTACCGATAAGGTGTAACTGGGCCGGCCAGCCGCCGGCTAGGGCTGTGGCCAGGTCATGGGGGCCATCGGGTTCCGGCAGGGCAGTAACGTAGCCCAGCAGGGCATCAAACCATACATAAAAGGTGTGCCCCGGCTGCTGGGGCACGGGAATACCCCAGGGCAAGCCCACACGGGAGATGGAGAAGTCCCGCAGACCCGCCTCCACAAATCGTTGCACCTCCCGCCTGCGACTGGCGGGACCAATGAAGGACTCCTGCTGGACAAGTTGGGCAATGGGTTCCTGGAAATGGGAGAGGCAAAAAAATAGGTTCTCCTCATCACGCCATTCCAAGGGACGCTCATGGATGGGACAGCGAAGCTCACCATCCTCAGCAACCCCATCCTTGAACTCTTCACAGGCCACACAGTACCAACCCCGTTGTTGCCCTAGGCGAATGTGGCCATTGCCATGGACTCGCCCATAAAATTCGTGCACCAACTTGTGGTGCTGAGGGGTGCTGGTGCGCACAAAGCGGTCATGGCTGATGCCAATGTTCTGCCAGAGCCGGGCAAAATGGCTTGCCATACGATCCACATAGTCCTTCGGCTGCACACCGGCGGCCTCCGCACTGCGCTGGATCTTCAGGCCATGCTCATCACAGCCGGTGATTAGGCAGACCTGATCCCCCTGCAGCCGTTGCCAACGGGCAATGGCATCTGCCGCCAGAGTTGTGTAGACACTGCCAATGTGGGGCTTGTCGTTGACGTAATAAAGGGGCGTTGTAAGGGTGAAACGGTTAACCACGCGACCCGGCTAGCCTCCTAGGCGCCTATGCAAGCCACAATCCTAACGAGTGCAGGTGGTTGCAACAGGACCCGATGATGCCATGGAGGAAAAGGTCTGCGATGTGGTGATTTGGGGTGGTGGCCTGGGGGGCACCTGTGCTGCCTTACAGGCCGCCCGATCCGGTGCCCAAACCATCCTCCTGTTGCCCGGTGCATGGTGCGGTGGCATGGTGAGTGCTGCCGGGGTGAGTGCTGGGGATGGCCATGAACTCAGTGCATGGCAAACCGGCCTTTGGGGAGCTTTTTTGCGGCAGATGGCCACCATGGAACCCAGTGGCCTGGACCATGGCTGGGCGAGCTGTTTTGCTTGGCGCCCTGATCGGGCTGAGGCCCTGCTCCAGGGCTGGTTGGCAGCAGAAGCAGCACGGTTACAGGTGATACGTGGTCTGCAGCTGGGTGAAGTGCAATGGGCTGGTGATCGAATTCAGGCCCTGGAGGTGAGTCGTGGGGGCCATGGCCTACGGATCCAGGCTGAGGTGGTGGTTGACGGCTCTGATCTGGGGGACCTGCTGCCCGTGGCAGGGGTTCCCTTTTTCTGGGGCTGGGAGGCCCAGGAGTGTTGGCAAGAACCCAGTGCCCCTACCGCCTCTCGCCTGCAGGAGGACCCCTTTTTCCGTCAGCAGCCGGTGCAATCCCCCACCTGGGTAGTTTTGGGGCAGCTGAATGGCCACGGCGACCTACCACAGCACCAGCTGCTGAGCCAACCCTTTGCCGGTGCCCCGGACGGCCATGGTTTGGAGCGCCTACTGCGCTATGGCCAACTACCTGATGGGCTGGTGATGGTCAATTGGCCCCAGGAGGGCAATGATTTTCACCACGGCCTGGAGCGAGCTTTTGCCCATGGGGAACAGCAGCGGTCCCTATCCCTGGCCATGGAGGCCCACAGCATGGCTTTCCTCCAGGCCCTGGAGGCAGCCACAGGGGGTGGGCTCACCCCTGCTGCCCACTTCCCCACCGCTGAGGGCACAGGGGGTCCTGTGGCCTTGATGCCCTACTGGCGGGAAGGGCGTCGGCTGAAGGGCCTGGCGGTGGTGCAGGAAAGGGATCTGCTGCCAGGGGAAACCACCGGTTATGGACCTATCCCCCGCCATGGCCAGGGAAGCTGTGGAACGGTGGTGATTGGCAACTACCCCAATGACCATCACTACCCTGGCCCGCCATGGCCCTTGGCCTCCAAGCAGATGGTTTGGGGAGGGCGCCACAGCGGCACCCCTTTTGCCCTGCCCTATGGAGTGCTGATCTCAGCCCACTGCAGCAATCTGCTGGCGGCGGATAAGGCCATCAGTACCAGCCACATTGCCAATGGTGCCACCCGTCTTCAGCCCATGGTCATGAACCTGGGCCAGGTGGTAGGACTGGCTGCGGCCCTGGCCGTGGAGCACCACTGCCCTCCCCATGGTGTGCCCATTGCCACCTTGCAGCAGGCCCTCCTGGGGGATGCCCTGGCCCCGGCTGGCCTGCTCCCCAATCCTCTTCTGGCTTGCCATCATCCCCGCTGGCGACACCATCAACGCCGGGGCCTCATGGCCCTACATGGGGGCGATGACCTCCCCATGGTGGAGCCACCACCCACCCCCAATGGTTGCCTCAGTAGGCATGGGCAACGGTGGCAGGGGCGTGTCACATGGGGTGGCCTTGGCTGGTGTGGAGCATGGGCTGGCAACCCACTGCCCCTAATTACCCTGGAGCCCCATGTTCAGGTTCAGTTCCAGCGGTGGTCTGATGGGCAACAGGTGGATTTGTGGGGCTGTCTCAACCCCAGTGGACCATGGTTCCGTGTGGAGAAGGTGCTGGCCAGCTGAGAGAAATCCCAAGGGATGGTCAGCTCAAGCAGATTGGGCCTTAAGACGCAGTAGGCCCCGCTCAGGATTCACCTGCACCAGAGTGACAGTCAACTGGTGACCAGGACAGCTCTGGGGTGGACAGGTGCAAAGCAATTCCAGGGCCATGTCCTCAAACCACACCAGTCCCAGCCCTTCAGATTCCCGCAGCCAACGGACAAAACACCCTGTCCAAGGTCCACGCTCCTGCTGAAGCCAACTGTGGAGCCAATAGAAGCGATCCTCCTTGGCCCGCTGTCCTGCTTCTTGGATACCTGCCAAGGCTCGATCCAGCCAGTGCTGCAGGTCTGGTTCCCCCATGGTGGGGGCTCCACTGTGGTGGGCCCTCAGCTGCAGGTGGGCCAAAAAGTCTGTAAAACGCCGAATGGGTGATGTAACCTGCACATAGACCGGGGCAGCCAAGGCAAAATGTTCCTGGGGCCGGGTGCCGGTGCTGCTGCGCTGTAGGCAAGGCTTCAGAGCCCCGTTACGCACCGCACCAGGGGGGAGGGCGTTCAATTCCTGGGCAGAAGGCAAAGTGCTGGCCACCTGACCCCGGTATGGCAATGGCAGATTGTGGTGTTGGCCGTAGCGGCCAGCAATTTGTCCAGCCAATACCATGCACTCCGCCACCATCTGGCGGGCCGGCGTGGGCTCCAGCACCTCAAGGGCAACGTGCCCATTGGCTGTGGGGCGGAAGCGGGCTTCTGGTTGCTCCAGGCACAAGGCACCAGCAGCACGCCGTTGCTGGTTCAGGGCCTGGCTGAGACGGTGCAGTTCTAGAAGATTCTCTTCTTCTGGTGGTGCCAGGTTCAGCAGGTCATCCACATCGTCGTAGGTGGCTGCTGTGGCCAGTTGGACCCAACTGGGACTCCAACCTTCAGCCATGCCATGGCCTGCCTGATCCAGATCCAGCCAAAAGCTGAGGGCACGACATGGTTGCCCCGGCTGGAGGCTAAACACTCCACGGGCTAGGGCTTCAGGAAACATGGGTGTGGTCCCATGGCTCAGGTAGGTGCTGCAGCCCCGCCGGCAGCCCTCAATGGTTAGGGGATTGGTGAGGGGGAGCAAAGCCGTGGGATCGGCCACATGAATCCACAGGCGCCAAACTCCTCCAGGCCGCTCCTCCAGGGCCAGGGCATCGTCCACTTCCATGGTGCCGGCATCGTCAATGCTGATGCTGGCTAGACCCGTTAAGTCTTGGCGCTGCTCGTCACCAGGGCATGGCTGGCTGGCCAGTGCCCGTAAACGCTGCATGGGACCCCTTAGAGCTGGTGGAAAACCCCTAGCCGGTTGTTGCCTCACAGATTCATATCCCTATTGATTGCCTCAGCCGTCTGCGTTGATAAAGGGCAGTAGGGCCATGATACGGGCCCGCTTCACAGCAGTTGTCAGGTCCCGCTGCTGACGAGCAGTGAGGCCAGTCATGCGCCGGGGCAAGATTTTGCCGTGTTCAGTGAGAAATTTTTTGAGAAGATCCACATCTTTGTAGTCGATGGGATCACCAGGTTTGATGGGGGAAAGACGCTTGCGATAGGGGGAAGCCATGGGTGGGCAAGAGGGGATGAAGTTGTAATGAAAGTCGGGAGCCAGGAGGTGCTTAGGGCAACCTCACTTGATTTCCCTATGAACCGTGTGCTTGTTGCAGTGGGGACAAAACTTTTTCACTTCAAGCCGCTCTGAAGTGTTGCGGCGGTTCTTCTGGGACGTGTAGCGGGACACACCATTGGAGCGTTTGACAGGATTGGACCGGCATTCCGTGCACTCCAGGGTGATCACGGTCCGGACGCCCTTATTTTTGGCCATGGCAGGACGTTGCTCTACTGCTTAGTAGCAGCCTCAAAAGTCTCTGATCTTACCTTGTCTTGGCCAGCACCGTCACCCCTAGGTGCTGGGAATGGGGTTGCCGGTGCCTAAGATCAACCGCTGCTGGTCTGCTCTGAAGAATGCGAGTTTCGCTGCAGTGGCTTCAGGAGCTGGTTTACTGTCCCTGGACTGTGGCCCTGTTGGCTGAGCGCCTCACCATTGCCGGGCTGGAGGTGGACCACATCTTGGATCTGGCCCAACCCCTGACCGGTGTGGTGGTGGGCAAGGTGCTGGAGTGCCAAAACCACCCCAATGCCAAGAAACTGAAGCTTTGCCGGGTGGATGTGGGCGATGGGCAACCCCTGCAAATCGTCTGCGGTGCCCCCAATGTGCGGGCCCACATCCATGTGCCGGTTGCCCCTATTGGCTGCCACCTGTCCGCCATTGACATGACCATCACGGGAGCCAAGCTGCGGGGGGTTCACAGTGAGGGCATGATCTGCTCCCTTGCGGAGCTGGGGCAAGAGGAGAACAGCGCCGGAATCTGCATCTTGGAGGATCAACCCCTCCTGGCACCACCCACACCGGGTGGGGCGGTGGCACCCCTTCTGGGGCTAGATGATGTGATCTTGGACGTGGCGGTCACAGCCAATCGACCCGATGGCCTGTCCATGGTGGGCATTGCACGGGAAGTGGCAGCCCTTTGTGGTGCAACAGTGGGTTTCCCCACAGCACCCCAGCGGCTGGGCACTGCAGCAGACCTGGGCCGCTTTGCCCGGGGGTGTCGCCTCTTTTCCCTGAGCACTGTTCAGAACGTCACCATTGGCCCTTCTCCCCCCTGGCTACGGCGACGGCTGGAGCGGGCCGGGCTGCGCACCATCAACACTGCTGTGGACATCACCAACTTGGTGATGCTGGAGACTGGTCAGCCCATGCACGCCTTTGATGGGGAACGGGTGTGTGGTGGGGCCTCTGCCATCCATGTGCGCTTTGCCCAACCGGGGGAGCAGCTGCACACCTTGGACGATCAACACCGTTCCCTGACAGGGGACCACTTGGTGGTGGCTGATGGTGCAGGGCCTGTGGCTCTGGCAGGGGTGATAGGGGGTGCCCCCACCCAGATCACCCCCCAAACCCGTCAGGTCATCCTTGAGGTGGCGGTGTTTGACCCCACTGCTGTGCGGCGCTCAGCCCGTTTGGCCGGTGTGCGCAGCGAGGCCTCTTCCCGCTTTGAGCGGGGTGTTGCCCCTCAAGCAACCTTGGCGGCAGCGGACCGGGCTGTGGCCTTACTGGAGCAGCTCTGCGGTGGTGAATTCGTTGAGCGGCAGGTGGCCTGTCATCCGGGTGTGCTAGCAGAGGGACAAGTACCCCTCCGCCGTCAGGCCATCCTCCGCCTGCTGGGACCCATGGCCGATGGAATGGCTGTACAGGATGCCATGGTTGAGGGCTGTCTGCGGGCCCTGGGCTGTGGTCTGGCTGCCACGGAAGAGGGCTGGTTGGTGGCCATTCCCCATAGCCGCTCCCAGG
>RKSC01000004.1 GCA_007571085.1 Synechococcus sp. PNGco_S_binSS4 | reverse complement strand
CGCCCGCTAAATAAACCTTCTGGCACACTGGTCAACATGTTGGCACCCAGGTAGAAATGTGTCAGATTAGTAAGGTTGCTAAGTAAATCTTCTGGCACACTAGTCAAACTGTTACTACTCAGACTAATCCATTGCAGATTAGAACGCCCGCTAAATAAATCTTCCGATACAATAGTCAAACTGTTGCTACTCAGATCGATTCTTTGCAGATTAGAAAGCCCGCTAAATAAATCTTCTGGTACAATAGTCAAACTGTTGCTACTCAGATCGATTCTTTGTAGATTAGAAAGACCGCTAAATAAATCTTCTGGCACGCTGGTTAGTGTCTTGCTACTCAGATCGCACTCATTATCTTTACTAGAGTCATGGCTTGAGCCAGCACACCAGTGTTGGGTTCCCTCTATGGTGACAGAGTGGTGGGCCTGGGCAGGCTCCACTAGGGCTACAGGAGCGCTCAATAGGACTGCTAGGGAAGACCAAACCAGATGCTGGGCCTTGAGAACCATAGAGAGTTACTGGGTTTGCTTAATTTCTACTCTCTATCACGTCATTTGTCCACTGTGGGTTCTGGCGGCTTCTTTGCTGGGCAAAAGCTCACATAGATGCCTTTTCTGTGTCAACTGTTACCTTTTTGCCCTATTGCACGGGCTTTCCCCTTTGTTCTACACCAATGCCCCGATGGCCACAGCACTGGCCCATGCACCAACACTCTCCCTAGGCAGTGGGGCAGCCTTGGCGGGTCCTCACCAAGAGGCTTCAGGCCATCTGAAGCTCCACACCCCACTAGCCCGTTCCTTTTCCCTCCACAACGAGCATCTAACACCTAACCTGCATCCTTGACCAGTTCATGGATTGTCACAGGGTCCAGGCTGCTTGCCAGGTGCACCCTATTGAAAATTATACATTGAAAATCCCTTGATATTATTGCTCAGTAGGGACCAAAATCCTTGCTGCCAATGGTGAATAAGGGGCTATTGCTCTTAAACCAGATCCAATCACGCAATGGCGGTGTTTCCGCCAGCTCTTGGCGGCTGAGTCCCAGGCCGATTTTGTCTGATGCTTGTTGAAGCAAGTCCAACATGGCTTCCTTATCCGGCGCTTTGGCAAGGGCTTCATTCCAACGCTGATGCCCCTGGATGCCCTTAACCAGAGCCCTCACCTTCTGAGCAGATGAATACTGACCGTAGGGATTGGGTTGCACCATGGTGGAGGGCTTCAGGGCCTCAAAGGGATTATAGCCAGCAGTGTAAGGGGGGAAGACTGGGGACAATGCCTAGGTTTGAAAGGCCATGCTTGCTCGCTGCACCAGTGCTGCCATTGTTGGAGTAGAGGCCTGCCCCGTGGTAGTGGAAGCGGATTTGGGCCCCGGTCTGCCGGCGTTCCAAATTGTGGGCTTACCTGATGCGGCGGTGCAGGAATCCCGTGAGCGGATTCGCTCTGCCCTGCGCAACAGTGGTCAGCGCCCATTGGTCTCTCGCCTCACGGTCAATTTGGCCCCAGCGGCCCTGCGCAAGCAAGGTCCAAGCTTTGATTTGCCCATGGCCTTAGCCCTGCAAGCTGCTGCTGGCCGTATCCCCTTGACCTGGTTGGAGGGCCTTTGGGCAACAGGGGAACTGGGACTAGATGGCACCTTGCGGCCAGTGCGGGGGGTGTTGGCCATGGCTGAGGCCGCCCAGGCCGGAGGAGCCCGCCATCTGCTGGTGCCCAGGGACAATGGAGATGAGGCTGCCCAGGTGGATGGACTCTCTGTGCTGGCAGCAGCAGATCTGAATGAGGCCCAGGAGCAGCTGCAGAACCCTCAGGCCCACCCCACCCCTGATCAGCGGTGTTTTGCAGGGGTGGCCAAGGAGGAGTTCAAGTTTGACCTGGGAGATTTGCAGGGTCAAAGCCATGGGCGGCGCGCTTTGGAAATTGCTGCTGCCGGTGGGCACCACATGCTGTTGGTGGGACCACCAGGCTGCGGTAAAAGCGTGCTGGCCCGTTGCTTGCCTAGGCTGTTGCCGCCCCTTTCCATGGAGCAGGCCCTGGCGGTGCGGCGGGTCCACTCAGTGGCTTTTGCCCAGCCGGAGGCGGGCCTACGCAGTCAGCGACCATTTCGGGCACCCCATCACAGCTGCACCCCGGCAGCCTTGGTGGGTGGTGGATCACCTCAACCATTGCCCGGGGAAGTGAGCCTGGCTCACCATGGGGTGTTGTTCCTAGATGAGCTGCCGGAATTTGGCCGCCATTGCTTAGACCACTTAAGGGAGCCACTGGAGCAGGGCGCCATTGATATTGCCCGTGCTGGGCAACGGTTGCGCTTCCCCTGCCAATTTCAATTGGTGGCGGCTGCCAATCCCTGCCCCTGCGGTTGGTGGGGGGATCCAGTTCACAGCTGCAGCTGTGGTGATGCGGTGCGGCGCCGTTATTGGCGCCAAGTCTCAGGCCCTTTGCTAGATCGCATTGATCTCCACGTTCCAGTGCGACGTCTCTCCCCCACGGAGGTGAGCCGCCCCACCGCTGCAGAAACCACTGACCAGGTGCGGAAGCGCCTAGCCATCAGCAGGGAAAAAACCAGCCAACGCTCTGGCCGCCAACTATTTGAAAACCGACTTTTGGAGGGTCGCCAACTACGACTCTGCAGTCCCCTTACCAGTGCTGCCCAGGATCTACTGGATTGCCTCGCCGACCGCCTGGGGCTTTCCATGCGCAGTCTGGATCGTCTGATGCGGGTGGCCCGCACCATTGCCGATCTGGCAGACTCTGAACACCTGGAGGCTGAGCACCTAGCAGAAGCTGCCACCTATCGGGGCTTTGACCTGGATTTGCCCTAAACCCCAGGTGAGCAGGTGGGGGTTAGAGGGGGCAAAAAGCAGGTGGCTCCGTTGTTGCCCCTAGAAGTTGCTCGCCGCCGCTGTGGGTCCCTGTGCTTGGGGGAATCTGCTCAGAATCTGGTGAGAAGAGGTTGCTGAGCTGGTGGAGCAGATCCCTAGCTATCCAGGACTGGAG
>RKSC01000039.1 GCA_007571085.1 Synechococcus sp. PNGco_S_binSS4 | reverse complement strand
TGAGCAATGATGCCCAAGCTACACTCCGGATACGGTGCGCTGTTAAATGTGTCCAGCTAGATGGTGAGCTGGAGGTCAAGTTTTGAGCCAGGGCAGTGAGCATATGTATTGCTGAGCTGGGACATGCAACAGGGCCAGAGCCTTTGCCAGCCCATGGGCCCTTCCACCTATCCTCTCCCATCTCAGAATGCGACGGGCTTGAGACACCTGTTTCAAGTGCACTTCCAGGGGTTCTGCCATGGTAGGTGTACACAGCTGGCTTTAGGAAGGCCATAGAATTCAGCAAGATAGTAGGATAAGGAACTGCTCGAAAGTGTTTCAGTGTGGCCGCAGCGGGCCTATTTGTCAGGCAAATAGAGAGATCTTGAAGTTTTTTGTAAGGGAGGCTTGATTGATCTTAGCCTAGTCAATGGTTTTGAAAGCACCGTAGCAAAAGGCGGTGGGTTGGCCTGTGCCCATAGACCATGGCTGCCATAGACAGCTCAGCCATCCCCATCCCATGGCCAGCCAGCTGGGCAAAGGTTAACCCCGGAAGAACCACAGCCATGATCCCTGACCCAAGACCATGGGGACCCGTTGCCTTGCCTACCCTTGCAAGGGATGGGGAAGAATGACATGGTTGCGCTTTAAGGGCCTATGGCGTAAAATCCAGGCACACAAGCCAACCAGATTGTTTGACTGTTATGGCCAAGCCCCTCTTCTCCAGCACCGTTTTGGGTCTCATCATGGCCCTGACAACCCCCACCACCACTCCCATTTCCCCCAGCTTTGCCCTTGAGAAGCAGGGAAACCAGCAAGATAGTGGGGGAACCCTTATTGACACTTCATCCAAGTTGCCTGGTTCCTTCTTAGGGGGACCTGAGGACCTGGCAACTCCCCAAGAGGAAATCCCAGAGGCAAAGATTCCAGGCAAGCCCGTGGGACTTGTTGCCACAGCAAATGGTAATCAGGTGCTTCTTACGTGGAATAAGGCTTCCAGCAACAGTCATATCACCGGGTATGAGTACCGCCAGAAGGCGCTCTCCAAGAGCTACGGGGAGTGGAAACCTATGGGCGGTGGGGATGGTAGTAGCACCAGCTACACGGTGATGGACCTGGGCTATGAAACAACTTATGAGTTCCAGATCCGTGCCGTCAATTACGAGGCGAAGAGCAGCCCATCAATAGGGGTAAGTGTTACAACTCCGAGACCAGCAGCTCCTGCAGGTTTCAATGGCTCCTCAGGTGGTGGTAACCAGGTGCTTCTGCAATGGGACCAGGCTTCCACGGACAGTGATATCACCGGCTATGAGTACCGCCAGAAAGTAGACTCCTCCAAGAGCTATGGGGAGTGGAAACCTATAAATGGTAGTGATGGCAATAGTACTAGATATATGGTTATGCACCTGGATTATGCAACAACTTATGATTTTCAGGTTCGTGCCGTCAGTTATCAGGTGAAGGGCATCCCATCAATAATGACAGATGTTACAACCGAAGCCCCGGAACAACCAGCACCTCCTGCAGATTTTCTAGTCTTAATAGAACCCGTTCGAGATGCCTATCACTACATGCCCCGTCCTCGCTGGACACTAGGAGAACCAAGCAGCCCCATCTCGGGATATGAGCTTCGAGTTTTAGAAGGAGATATAAGGAGCAACAAGGTCTTTAAGGATTGGCAGGTATTAAACATACTTGCTGATGCAGAGCCTGGCAAGGGGGATGCTGGTTTGCTTACAGATTATCTGTTGTTGCCAAACCAAGATTATACTTTCCAACTTCGCGCTTTCACTCCTACAGTTAAAGGTCTAATATCAGAGACTACTGTCAATGATCCATATCAACAACCTTTTCCCCCAGGGCCAGTAAGTGCTGAAATTGTAAACGGAGATATAAAACTTTCATGGTCAGATTACACAAATGGAGTTGCTGCATATGATTATGAATATCGCATGAAGCAAGCAGGGGGAAGCTTTGGTCCATGGACAATGATTGAAAACAGCTTCCCTGATGGTATCTATACTATTACACCTCAGGTCACTAGGCTAACCCATAGTGCTATAATAGATGGTCTGGAGCCAGGAACAATTTATACTTTTGAGGTGCGTGCTTCCCTGGACGGCTTATTCCATTTAGACTATCCTCAGTCCCCATCTGCTAGTGTTACAATCCCAAGCCAACCAGCAGCTCCTACAAATTTCGAAGTGTCTCCACAGTTTGTTTCAGGTGATTATCACTATGTACCATGGCTTATATGGACACTAGTAGACTCAAGCAGCCACATCTCAGGTTATGAGCTCCGTATTCTAGAAGGAGATATGGGGAGCAACAGGGTCTTTAAGCATTGGCAGGTATTAAACTTAGATCATGTTATGCCCACTGGCACGGGCAGTGTTATCGTTAAGGATGATCTGTTGCTGCCAAACCAAGACTATACTTTCCAGCTCCGGGCTTTCACTCCTGCAGTGAAAGGTAGAATAGCAGAAATTACTGTCAATTATCCACCTCAACAACCTTTGGCTCCTGCTCCAGTAAGTGCTGAAATTGTAAGCGGAGAAGTGAAACTTTCATGGACAGATCACACTAATGGAGTTGCTCAATATAACTATGAGTACCGCATGAGAAAAGGGGGACAAGAGGAAGGGTTTGGTCCATGGATAATGATTGAAAACAGTTTCCCTGATGGGACTACTTCTTATGGTAATGCACTCACTGTACTAACATATAGTACTATAGTAGAAGATTTAGAACCAGGAACAGCTTATACTTTTGAGGTACGTGCTTCCCTGGACGGCTTATTCCATTTAGACTACCCTGATTCCCCATTTGCTAGCATTATAACCCCAAGCCAGCCAGCAGCTCCTACAAATCTCGAAGTGTCTCCATAGCCTCCTCAGCATAATTATCACTATGTGCCATGGCTTGAGTGGGTACTAGTAGACTCAAACAGCCACATCTCAGCTTATGAGCTCCCTATTCTAGAAGGAGATATGGGGAGCAACGGGGTCTTTAAGCATTGGTAGGTATTAAACTTAGATCATGGTATGCCCCCTGGCAGGGGCAGTGTTACCCTTAAGAATGATCTGCCGTTGCCAAACTAAGGGTATACTTTTCAGCTCCGGGCTTTCATTCCTGCAGTGAAGGTGTAATAGGAGAAGTTACTGTCAATTATCCACCTCAGCAACCTTTGACTCCTGCTCCAGTAAGTCATGCTATCTACCTCCATGCTATCTATCCACCCTGTTCTAGTGAACACTTGCTGAGTGCCAACTTGAATGAAGTCACTGCCCCATTATCCACATCTACCAGGGCTAGACAGTTGTTAAATAAGCCCATAATCTCAATAGGAAGTTTGCACACAGGAGATGGCCAATAATGGCAATCAATGATTATGTTGTATAATAATTATGTTGTATAGTTAATCCGCTGATTTCAGTTGCAGCTCATGGTAATGGCTGACTGCCATTCCTTAGAATAGTCTTTGGTAGCCATACTAGTGGCCATAGTAATGGTGCAACTATCTTTGTGGAGATGGTCCCAGCCCCTGGTACCGGTGTTGTCTTCACTGGCAATGGTTGTTATGCAGCTGCTACCGGGCTTTTGCCATGGAAATTGGCTGGTGAAGCCACATTATTCTGGTGAAGCCACATTATTAGGGACCGTTGCGGAGACCATGGTCCCTGCTGTGGCCAAGGCCCTGGGCTAGAAGATGTGCTTGGTGAACTTGTGAAAAGGCTCCACGTCCCTCCAGTAGGTGGTGATGGGGACCACATGCGGGCGACACCAAAGGGGAATGGCAGGTTTTTGGGAAGCTGCTTCTCCCTATTTTAGGTCCTTGGCTCCCCTTGGCTTCAGATCCTGCCTGTGGTCCCACCACCAGAGGTCCCATTGAAAGCAACCTGAGGCAACTTTGGTAGCTTGTTGGTGGCTTGGGAACATGGTGACCAAGCTGGGAGGTCCACCTAAAGCCCGCTCCTTGAATTCCCTATGGGAAGACTCCTGCTGGGTAAGATGGTCTTGTCTTCACTCACCCACCTCTCCTAGGCAAGCAATGAAAAAGCCCTTTTTGACAGCAGCAGCTGTTGTCCTCGGTGCCATAGTGGCTATTGGTGTGTTTTCATGGCTACGTCCGCGACAGATGGGTGAGGAGGCCAGCGACTCCATCAAAGTTGGCATGCTCCTTGGGTTCACCGGTCCCTTGGAATCCCTTGTTCCACCCATGGCCGATAGCGCTGATCTTGCCTTTGCAGAGGTCTCAGCCAGCGGCCAACTCCTGGATGGGAAGAGAATTAAGACCGTGCGCGCTGACTCCACCTGCACTGATACTGGTGCCGCCACGGCAGCCGCAGAGCGTCTAATCACTGCCGACAAGGTGGCCTTGATCCTGGGTGCCGATTGCTCCGGTGTGACCATTGCTGTTGCCAACAATGTGACCATTCCCAAGGGCATTGCCCTGGTTTCCCCCTCTGCCACATCGCCGGCACTCTCCACCATTGAGGACAATGGTCTTTTCTTCCGCACATCTCCTTCTGATGCGCGCCAGGGCAAAGTGTTGGCGGATGTGGTCAAGGAACGGGGTCATAATTCCGTCGCTGTCACCTACACCAACAACGACTACGGCAAAGGCCTGAGCGAGAGCTTTGCTACAGCTTTTACTGAATTGGGTGGCACCGTAGCCATCAACACCGCCCATGAGGATGGCAAAGGCGACTATTCAGCAGAGGTTGCTGAGCTGGCAGAAGCTGGTGGTGAGCTGCTATTGGTTATTGGCTACGTTGATCAAGGGGGCATTGGCATCGTTCGTGCTGCCCTTGATACAGGGGCTTTTGAGATTTTTGGCTTGCCTGATGCCATGTATAACCAGGTACTCCTTGATAAGGTGCTGGCTGACGGTAATGATCTGACCGGCTCCTTTGGAACGGTCCCTGGTAGTGATAGTGCTGGTGCAGCAGCCTTTGTGGACATTGCCACAGCTGCTGGCCTTGATGGTGAAGGCGCCTTCACCGGTGAAAGCTATGATGCAGCGGCTCTCATTGCCCTGGCCATGCAAAAAGGTGGTGCACCCACATCAGAGGCTGTTGTAGAGAACATGCTTGCTGTGGCCAACGCCCCAGGGGAAAAGATCTTCCCTGGTGAACTGGCCAAAGGGCTCCAAATCCTTGCAGCAGGTGGTGAAGTGGACTACGTGGGTGCCACCAACCTGGAGTTGGTAGGTCCTGGTGAAGCTGCTGGCAGCTACCGGGAGTACGAAGTCCAAGGCGGTGAGTTCAAAACCATTGGATTCCGCTGATGGCTACTGGCTGATAGACCCCGGCGAACCAAAACACCTCTCCCATGATTTGCATCCATCACCTCCATATGCACTTTGGTGGGATTCGGGCTGTGGATGGGGTCAGCTGCGAAATTCCCAAGGGGAAGATCACAGGTTTGATCGGACCCAACGGTGCGGGAAAAACCACCCTCTTCAATGTGATCGCAGGGCACCATAAGCCCACCTCTGGCTCCGTGTATCTCGATGGTGAGGATGTGACGGGCCTACCAGCCCATGAGCTTTTTGCCCGGGGTCTACTGAGAACCTTCCAAATTGCCCATGAGTTCTCCACCCTGACGGTGCAAGAGAACCTGATGATGGTGCCGGGTGAGCAACCGGGGGAACAGCTCTGGGATGTTTGGCTGCGGCCTCAACGGGTATGGCAGCGGGAAGCCCAGGTGTATGAGCGGGCCCAGCAGGTGATGAAGTTTCTGCAGCTGGACCATGTGGCCCAGGAATTGGCTGGCAACTTGAGCGGTGGACAGAAGAAATTGCTGGAGCTGGGGCGCACCATGATGGTCCGTCCCAAGGCTGTATTTTTGGATGAAGTGGGGGCTGGGGTGAACCGCACACTGCTCAAAACCATTACCACAGCCATTCGGCGCCTGAATCAGGAACAGGGCTACACCTTCTGCATGATTGAGCACGATATGGAGTTAATCAGTCAGCTGTGTGACTCGGTGATTGTCATGGCTGAAGGGAAGGTGCTCTGCCAGGGAAGCGCAGGGGAGGTGCAAGCCGATGTGCGGGTCATCGATGCTTATTTGGGCAGAGGTTAAACCCATGGATCAAATAGTAGAACTGTCTGAACTGTCTGAACTATCTAAAATGTCTGAGCTGTCCCAGCTGTCTGAGCCGTTCCTCATCGGCCGGGAAATGACCTGCGGCTATGGGGATACCACCATCCTTCACCACTGCACCATCACAGCGGAGAAAGGGGAAATTGCCGTGGTGGTTGGTCCCAATGGGGCCGGCAAATCCACGGCCATGAAGGCCATCTTTGGCCTCCTTCCCCTGGCAGGTGGTTCCGTTTGCTTGGGTGGGCAAGACATCACCAGCTTGACACCCCTGGAGCGGGTCGAGGCGGGCATGGGGTTTGTGCCCCAGACCAACAATGTGTTTACCAACCTCACCGTTCGGGAGAATCTGGAAATGGGTGCCTATTTGTGCCCCCAACAGGCAGACCAGATGGTGGACCAGCTGGGGGAGTTGTTCCCACTGCTCAAGGAGCGGGCCCAGCAACCCGCTGGAGAGCTGTCCGGCGGGCAACGGCAACAGGTGGCCTTGGCTCGTGCCCTTATGACCAAGCCCCAGGTGCTGTTGCTGGATGAGCCCACCGCAGGTGTGAGCCCTATCCTTGTCCAGGATTTGTTTGCCAAGATCCAGGATATTGCCGCGGCGGGTATTGCTGTTTTAATTGTGGAGCAAAATGCCCGTCAGGCCCTCAGCTTGGCTCACAAGGGCTTTGTGCTTGTGCAGGGGAGAAACCGTTTTACAGGCACCGGTGAGGATTTGCTGGGGAGTCCTGAGGTGCGTCAGAGCTTTTTGGGAGGCTGACCATGGGCACAGCAAAGCATGGGCAGTTGTCCCAGGGTGGCAAGCCAGCATTGGGTCAAGCCCGGTTTAAGGGGTGGCGGGTGGTGCTCCTGGTGGGGTTGCCCTTGTTGCTCATCATGGTGGTCTCCTTGGCTAGACAAGAGGATGGTGCCACCAATCTCCTCAATGCCCTGGTGCGCCTGGCCAATTTTGTAGTGATTCCTGGGGCCACCTATGGGGCTCAGCTGGCCCTGGGTGCCCTGGGCGTCACCTTGATCTATGGGGTGATGCGCTTTGCTGATTTTGCCCATGGGGACACCATGGCTTTTGGGGCCATGGGGGTGATCTTGACCACCCGGTTGTTACAGCATCTGGGTATTTCCGCTGGCCACCTGCCCACAGCATTGCTGGCCCTGCCCTTTGGGATTTTGGCAACCATAGGGTTGGCCCTAATCATTGACCGTTCCATCTACCGGTTTTACCGACAGCAGCGGGCGGCACCGTTGATTTTTGTCATTGCCTCCATTGGGGTGATGTTTGTCACCAATGGATTGGTGCGCCTAATCATTGGCCCGGGTGATCAACACTTTGCCGACGGGACCCGCTTCATAATCCGGGCACAGGACTTCAGGGAGATGACGGGTCTAGCAGAAGGTTTGACCTTGAGAACTACCCAGGTAATCACCCTGGTGGTGGCCGTGGTGGTGGTGCTGATCCTGTTTCACATTCTGAATCGGACAGCCATGGGCAAGGCCATGCGGGCCTATGCTGACAATGAGGATTTGGCCCTGCTCAGTGGCATTAACCCAGAGCGGGTGGCCCTCTGGACCTGGGTAATTGCTGCCATCCTGGCCACCATTGCTGGCACCCTCTACGGGCTGGACAAATCTTTCAAACCCTTTACCTACTTTCAGTTGCTTTTGCCCATCTTTGCCAGTGCCATTGTGGGGGGCGTGGGTCAACCCCTCGGGGCCATTGCTGGGGGCTTTGTGGTGGCTTTCTCGGAAGTAGCCCTCACCTACCCCTACAAAACAATTCTCCGCTACTTGGGCTTTGAGACGGACGGTCTGGTGCAGTTTCTCTCCACAGACTACAAATTCGCCGTTTCATTCATCATTTTAGTGGTGGTGTTGCTCTGGCGACCAAGGGGCTTGTTTCGAGGGCGTATCCTATGAGTCGGGGGTTCTGGCTCTCTCTGGCCATGGCCATGGCCCTGGTGGCGGTGGGGGTTTTGCAAAGCTGGAACGTGGCTTTGGCCATCTTGAACCTCCAGCTGATTTCAGCTGTCATGTCCTTGGGGACCAACATCCAATGGGGATATGCCGGTCTTTTCAATTTTGGCAACATGGGCTTTGCCGCCCTGGGAGGTTTGGCAGCAGTGCTGGTGTCTGTACCACCGGTGCCTGAGGCCTGGGCAGCAGGTGGCGCCGGCATTATCCTGGCCAGTCTCATGGTGGTGGCCACAGGGGTGGCCATTTGGGCCATTCGCCGGTTTGCACCACCGGTTCTACGGGGAGCAGCCATGGTGCTGGTGGTGGTGGTGGGAATGATCCTAGCCCGGGTGGTCTACAGCCCCAGCGTGGGGGCCATCGAAGCTGTGGACCCCTTGACAACCGGTTTTCTCGGAGGTCTGGGCCTACCAATTCTGTTGTCTTGGTTGGCCGGCAGTGCTCTGGCTGCTGTTGTGGCCTGGGCCATTGGCCGCATCACCCTGGGGCTTCAATCAGACTATCTAGCCATTGCCACCCTGGGGATTTCTGCAGCCCTCGTGGCCGTACTCCGCAATGAGGACTGGCTGGCCCGTGGTGTAAAAAATGTCACCGGGCTACCCCGACCTGTGCCCTATGAGCAGGAGCTGCAGCAGCAGGACTGGTTCCTAGATCTGAGTGGCTGGCTGGGAATGGAGCCATCTCTCCTGTCTGGTCTTGTTGTGAAGGGTCTTTATGCCCTGCT
>RKSC01000162.1 GCA_007571085.1 Synechococcus sp. PNGco_S_binSS4 | reverse complement strand
TGGCCAAGTCCACGGCGGGCTAGCCGGGCAGCACCCCAGGCGCTAGATGCATGGGGACGGTTCAGCACAGGGCAACCCAAAACCCGTTGGCGCAACTGCCGCCATGGGGCATTCTGGGCTCCTCCACCCACCGTCAGGATCCGCTGCACTGGGGGAGCACCCAAGGACCGCAACCGTGTCCAACCGCGGGACTCAATGGCTGTGATCCCCTCCAGCAGCCCCTGGAGAAATAGGGCATCACTCACTGGCCGTGGCTCTAGGCAAGGCATCAGTTGGGGATTATCCACCGGGAAACGCTCACCGGGTTTTGGCAAAGGCACATAGCTGAGGCCACTAGGATGCATAGGATCCATCTGGCGGCTCAAGGCAGCGATGGTGCCATCATCAAAAAATTGGCGCAAGACGCCACCGCCGCTGTTGGAGGCACCACCCACCAGCCACTGGCTGCCCATGGGGTGGCTGTACACTCCAGAGCCTTGTAACGGCTCAGGGCACAGCTGTTTCAAGGTCATGGTGGTACCTAAGACGGTCACACCGTCACCGGGCTGAGGATCCACTGCCAGTACGGCAGCATTGCCATCAGTGGTGCCAGCCACCACAGTGGCGGTGGCAGGAAGGCCCAAATGGTCTGCCACCGGTGGATGGAGAGAGCCCAGGATCGTGGCGGGGTAGGCCACCTGTGGCAGCAGCCCGGCCCATGGTTGGCAGCCAATGGTCCCACTCCAATGCTCCCGTACCGGATCCCAACCCAGCTTGAGGCTGTTGTGTGCATCCCCCCAGTGCCACTGCCCCAGCAACCACCCTGTTATCCATTCCCCCTGATGGCGGAAGCCTTGGGCATTGGGATAAAGATGTTTTAATTCCAGGGCCCTAGCCAGGGCCCCACTTGCTGAGGCAGCAGGGTGTCCTGGCTCTGCCAGCTGCTGACACTGGCTCGCCCATTGGGGTTGGGGTGCGTTGTAGGGCAGAGCATCTCCTAGGGGCACCCCCCTGGAATGCACTGCCAGCAAAGTGCCAGAGGTGCCGGCCACCGCCAGGGCAGCAACTTGACACCGCAGTCCCTCCGGTATGGCACAGCAAAGTTGTGTCAATCCATGTTGCCAGGCTTGGGGCTGCACAAACGGTCCGGGGTAGGGACAGCTGCCCTGGTGGCAACAATCTCCAGAGCAATCCATAATGGCCACCCGCAGGCCACTGCTCCCCAGATCCACCCCCAGAAACAAGGGTGTGGAGTTGTTCACCATCACTGACACAACTCTTCCTCCCCTACTAGATGGCTGGGTTTTAAGAGGTGGATGGGGCCTGGCTCAGTCTTGCGGCCATGGCTGTCACATCTTCCCAAGGGGCCTGAAGGTCTGCACGACCAAAGTGGCCATAGGCGGCAGTATCTTGGTAAAAACGCCCACCACGTTCAGCAGAGATGGTGCAGAGGCCAAAGTTTTGGATGATGGCTGCTGGTCGCAGATCAATATGTTGCTGAATCAGCTCCATGAGCTGGTCATTGCTCAGCTGACTGGTGCCAAAGGTTTCCACCAGGATGGACACGGGTCGGGCCCGGCCAATGGCATAGCTGAGCTGCACCTCAACACGTCTGGCAAGATTGGCTGCCACAAGGGACTTGGCCACAAAACGAGCGGCATAGGCTGCTGAGCGATCCACCTTGGTGGGATCTTTGCCAGAGAAGGCACCACCACCGTGGCGGGCATAGCCTCCATAGGTATCAACAATGATTTTGCGCCCTGTGAGACCAGCATCTCCCTGGGGGCCACCCACTACAAATTGACCGGTGGGATTGACCAGGAACTGGGTGGTGCTCTCTTCTGGCTTCAGTGGCAGGTCGGCGGTGGCAGGTCCAACAACGTGGGTCCAAAGATCCTTGCGAATGCGATTGCGGACAGCTTCGGGTTGGCAAAGGCCGGCCACCTCAGGGGTGTGCTGGGTGGAAATGAGAATGGTGTCGATGGCCACCGGTTGATCCCCTTCATAGGCCACACTCACCTGGGTTTTGCCGTCGGGTAGCAGATAGTCCAACGGGCCGTTTTTACGCACATGGGAGAGCTGTCGAGCTAGACGGTGTGCCAGGCTGATGGGCAATGGCATTAGCTCCGGGGTCTCGTTGCAGGCGTAGCCAAACATGATGCCTTGGTCCCCGGCCCCCACCCTGTCTAGGGGATCTCCCCGATGGTCATCTGCTTCATCCACACCCTGGGCAATATCCGGCGACTGCTGATCCAGGGCCACCAGCACTGCACAGCTATGGGCATCAAAGCCACCAGAGCGGGCACCGCTGTAGCCGATGTCGTCAATGACACGCCGCACAATGGTTGGTATATCGACGCGAGCCTTACTGCTCACCTCACCGGTCACCAGGCAGAGACCAGTATTGACAACGGTCTCACAGGCCACACGACTTTGGGGATCGGCACAGAGCAAGGCATCAAGCACCGCATCACTCACTTGGTCACAGATCTTGTCTGGGTGCCCCTCAGTGACAGATTCCGAGGTGAACACATAGCGGGCCATGGGAACTGTGAGCTAGGGGGAGCATGTCCATCGCAGAAGTTGCAAGCGATGGGGAAAGGGGATTTTAGATGTCAGCCATGAGGGTCACGGCCCCCCAGTCAGCCACCAAGGCATCAAAGCCACCAAGTTGGGGTGGGTTCTGCCAGCCACCCGTGTAGCCCACCACTGTGCCAATGCCGGCCCCTTGGGCCATGGCCAAATCTTGGCCCGAATCACCGCAGAGAAGACAATGGTGGGGTTCCACACCCAGATCACGGCAAAGCTGAAGGGCGGCTTCAGCCGCTGGTTTGGCCGGCAGTTGGTCCGCACCACGGAACGCCCTAATAGTACCCAGCAAGTCCCACTGGCGCAAAAAGTCCTCAATGCCCTGGCGGCAGTCCCCACTAATAACACCGCAGCCTAGGCCCAGCTCCTGGGCATGGTGCAGCAGTTGCACCACGCCGGGAAGGGGTGGGGTGAGTTGGGCACGGGGGAACAGGTGATGATCCAGTGGTTGGCTGTGGATGATCTGAGCTTTGCTCAAAGCCTCACTCCAACTGAAGCCCACCTGGGCTAGACAGGTGGCGGTGGTGATCAGGTTCTGGCCAGCGCTGGCCACGGCTGTGGCCCCACCAGGATCAAGGCCAGCTGGTCTTTCCCCTTCTACAGACAGTCCATAGGCACGTTGTAGGAGCCCCTCAAGTTGAGGACGCAGGGACACAGCCACCTGTTCCAAAGCCATGGCAAGACGGCTCTGGGCCAGGTTCATGAGGAAGGCTTCGCTGTTGGATAGGGTGCCATCCTTGTCAAAGAGAATGGCCCGCAGCGGCCCAAACCGCTGGGAACCAATCTGCAGCCAAGCCATGGGGTTCCTTGCTCAGGCCTCGTAGGCCATCTCAGCCCCCATGTTGACTGGCTCCCCTTCCACCTGCTCTTCCAGCATCTGTTTGTAGAGAGCAGCCATCTCCTCAGCTCTGTCAAACACCTTCTGGGGGTCTGTGAGCATATCCCCGGGTTCTGGCTCCAGGGCTTTTGTGGAGAGGGAAATGCGACCCCGTTCCGCATCCAGGTCAATGATCATGACCTTGAGTTGATCGCCCACATTGAGCACAGCGTTGGAGGTCTCAATGTGCTCATGGCTGATTTCAGAAATGTGTAGCAGTCCGCTCACACCGCCAATATCAATAAAGGCACCATAGGGCTTGATTCCACGCACACTGCCCACCACCACTTCGCCCACTTCTAGGCGGTTCATCTTGCGCTCCACCAGGGCCCGGCGGTGGCTCAGCACCAGGCGGTTACGTTCTTCGTCCACCTCAAGGAACTTGAGGGGAAGCACCTCCTCCACAAGCTCTTCCTTGGGCTTGCGGGTACTGATGTGGCTACCAGGGATAAAGCCCCGCAGCCCCTCCACCCGCACCAGGGCTCCACCACGGTTTGTGGCAAACACATCGCTGTAAATGGTGGCATCTTCTTTTTGCAGCTGCCGGACCCGTTCCCAGGCCATCTGGTACTCAATCCGGCGAATAGACAGCATCAGCTGTCCATCTTCATTTTCCTCTGAGAGGATGAAGAACTCCCGTACATCACCGGGCTGGAGCACATCCGCCAGGTCTTCCACCCGATTGATGGAGGCTTCCTGGAGGGGCATGAATGCGGCAGTTTTGGCGCCAATATCAATCAGACTCCCCTTGGGCTCCAGATTAAAGACGGTGCCACTGACCACATCACCAGGATTGAAGTGGTAGTCGTATTGACTCAGCAGGGCTGTGAACTCCTCCATGGTGAAGCCCACATCATCTAGATCCCTAATTCCACCTCTCGACTGTGGACCCTCTTCAGCGGCAAGAATGTTTCTCTCCTCTTGCTCTTCCCCTGGGAGGGGATCAACCTCCATGGCTTCAGTGTGGGGCTCCTCCTCCCTAAGAGCTAAGGTCTCATCGGTGGCATGGTCAGAGGATTCATCAGAAGAAGATGGGGTCTGTAGGGTAGCGTCCTCAAAATCAGCAGTGACTGTGGTGGGCATAGATTGGGCGGCAGCCTGCCAAAAGCAGGGCGACAAGTTTAAGGATCCATGGTGACTGCCGCATCGCCATGGATTCTCACCTTAGCGGGTCAAGATCCTGGTGTTGAGAGATTTTGGTGCCACTGCAACGATTCCTCATTGCGCTTTTCCAGCAGACGGAGGATGGCAAAAAAGTCGTCAGTGCTGGTGAATTGGCCATAGACCGAGGCAAAACGAATGTAAGCCACCTCACTGAGCTGGGCCAGGCGGTCCAGTATCAATTCGCCCAAATCCTTGCTGGTGATTTCCCGGTAGTTCCGCTGTTGGAGGAAGCTTTCCAGGTCATCCACAATGAGCCTCACCTGCTTTGGGGTGACCGTTGTTTTTTCGCAAGCTCTGGACAGGCCATGAAGAATCTTACTGCGGCTAAACGACTCACGTCCACCATTGCGCTTGAGCACCATCAATGGGATTACTTCCACCCGCTCATAGGTGGTAAACCGTTCCTGGCAGCGAAGACATTCACGACGACGACGTACACTGCGGCCAAGATCAGCAGAACGTGACTCAAGCACGTGGCTTTCCTTATGCCGACAGGCTGGACACTGCATCAGATCTCTTTAAGCCATCCATAAAAGTATAGACACGACTGAATCCTTATCCTGTTGACTTAGGAAGTAGAGCTGAGAGTCTCTCCACAAAGGTGCAAAGGGGAAGGGTCAACAAAGATGTGGCCATTGGCTGGGCCAGGGTGACTCCATGGGCAAGGGGCCCCTTGCCAAAGATTGTAACTTCTTAACATTGGAGGTGTGGTCAACAAAAAGGCCCCCAGCTTGGGGGCCTGAATAAGGGAAGCCAACTTTTGGCTTGCCGGTCATTTCATTTGCCGATTTTGGGAGGATCCCGGAAGACAATGGCAAAAAACAGTGTGGCGAGGGCCAAAAAGAGAATGAGGATGTAGGAGAGAGATTCCATGGTTGGGTGCTCCTAAGAGTTCAGAGAGAGGGATGATCCAGCTTGGGGTTGGACAACTCCTGTGGGAAGGCGCCGTGTGGATTCGTCACCAAGCTTTCTGAACAGGCCAAATTCCACCTGATCCCCCAGATCGGGATCAATGCCAGCAAACACATCCCTGTAAAGGGTGCGAGCCCCATGCCAGATGTGGCCAAAGAAGAAGAGCAGGGCAAAGCAGGCATGGCCAAAGGTGAACCAGGCCCGGGTGGAACTGTGGAAGGTGCCATCGGAGTGATAGCGTTCCCGATCAAAATCAAATGGTTCACCCAATTGGGCTGCTCGGGCCAGTTTCCTCACCTGGGCAGGATCTGTGACGGTCTGGCCATTCAGCTCACCTCCGTAGACCGTGGCTGTCACACCCGTCTGCTCAAAGGAATATCGGGCTTCAGCACGGCGGAAGGGAATGTCAGCCCGTACCACCCCATCCCCATCTTCTAGGACCACTGGGAAGTTCTCAAAAAAGTTGGGTAGGCGGCGCACAGATAGCTCCCGTCCTTCCCCATCCGTAAAGACCGGGTGACCCAACCAACTGGTGGGCAAGCCATCCCCATTAACCATGGGCCCCACACGGAAGAGGCCCCCCTTGGCAGGGCTGTTGCCCACATAGTCGTAGAAGGCCAGCTTTTCAGGAATGGTGGACCAGGCTTCTGCGGCCGTTGCACCATTGGCTGTTGCTGTCTCCACCCGGCGGTTGATCTCCTGCTGGAAGTAGTTTTGATCCCATTGGTAGCGGCTGGGACCGAACAGCTCGATGGGATTGGCCGCACTGCCATACCACATGGTGCCAGCCACCACAAAGGCGGCGAAGAACACCGCAGCAATGGCACTGGAGAGCACTGTCTCAATGTTGCCCATGCGCAGGGCCCGGTAAAGGCGCTGTGGGGGGCGGCTGGTGATGTGGAACACACCGGCGATGATTCCCACAATGCCAGCAGCAATGTGATGGGCAACGATTCCTCCAGGGTTGAAGGGGTTAAAACCACCAGGACCCCAATCCGGCTGCACAGGCTCCACATGTCCAGTGAGACCGTAAGGGTCAGAGATCCACATGCCTGGACCAAAGACACCAGTCAAGTGGAAGGCACCAAAACCAAAGCAGCCCAGGCCAGCCAACAGCAGGTGAATGCCAAAAATCTTGGGCAGGTCAAGGGCCGGTTCACCGGTTCTGGGGTCGTACCAAATCTCCAGGTCCCAGAAGGTCCAATGCCATATGGCAGCCAAGAACATCAGGCCACTGAAAACAATATGGGCGGTGGCCACACCCTCAAAACTCCAAAATCCTGGGTCCACACCCACGGCGCCGGTGACATCCCAGCCACTCCAACTTCCCGTCACGCCAAGACGGGACATGAATGGCAAGACAAACATGCCCTGACGCCACATGGGGTTCAGGACTGGATCAGATGGATCAAAGACGGCCAGTTCATACAGGGCCATCGAGCCCGCCCAGCCAGCGACAAGAGCGGTGTGCATGATATGGACGGCTAGAAGCCGACCTGGGTCGTTAATAACAACCGTATGCACCCGATACCAGGGCAATCCCATTGTGGTTCTAGGGGTGATCTGCGAGAAGTGAAGAACCAGATGCTTCTGGTTCAATTCGAGAGCGACCGATGGCCGATCAGGGCACCAATTTAAAGGCAGAAGTGTGGCCCATGGGTTATCCGGTGGTGAACTGCAACCTGGCCCGTAACACGCCTCGACCCAATTCCAGACCACACTGCCCAGCTGTTGTTGTCCAGAATCATTTCTCCTGGTCAATAAAGAGCAACCATGCCCACCATTCACTTCCTGCGAGAACAGCTGCACATTGACTGTCAAGCAGGAGTCATCTTGAGGGATCTGGCCTTGGACACCGGGGTTCAGCTTTATGGTTTCAAGGGCAGGTTGGGCAACTGTGGTGGTTGCGGTCAGTGCAGCACCTGTTTTGTGGCTGTGGCCAGCCCTAAGGAGACAAGTTGCCTGAGCTCCCGCACGGCGCCAGAGCAGCGTTTCCTCAAAACTCGACCTTCAAACTGGCGCCTCGCCTGTCAAGCGGTGGTGCAGGACTCCATGGTGGTGGTGACCCGTCCTCAGAGTGGCTGGAGTGGAGGTGATGAGGCTCTAGCTGCTGCTGCCACAGCCATGGGGAGCCCTACCCAAGGGAATGCTCCTCCCCATCAGAACCATGGGAACCATAAGTCCAACCAGGAGGATGGTTCTGGTGCTGACGGTGATGCCCTGGCCAGTGGAGACACCGGTGAGGAGAAATTGAGCACTTGACAAACTGCAAAATCCCTGGCTTCCAGGGCTGGCAATGGTAGCCTCAGGCTGCTTTGCTAACCATTCCCGGATGGAAACAAACCCCCTGGGTTTCATCACCAGCCTCTTGTTTGTCCTGGTGCCCGCCCTCTTTCTGGTGATCCTTTACATCCAAACAAACAAGCCCCAGACCTGAGGTCCCCAGGTCGATCTCAACAAAACAGCCTTCTCAACAAAACAGGTTAGGGATCAGCCTGCCCACAGGGGTAAAACACTGTGGCGGGATATTCGCACCATGGCTTGGCCCACAATGTCTTGCCGTTTCACCTGCCCCAGGTGGGCAGCTTCGGTGGAGACCACTGAAAGCCCTGCCAACTTGAATCGGCCTGAAGGGGTTTCTTCGCCCAGTAGCTTCACAATGGTTCCCAGGTGCTCGTGGTGAACAATCACAATGGCGCCAGGCTTGGGCACCTTTGTGGCTGCCAACCGGTGAAACAGGATAAAATCCCCCTCCTCCAGCAGGGGACGCATGCTGAGCCCCGACACTCGAACGATGCCGAAGCCCAGGAATGCACCAATGGATCCAGCCAGGGCGATCAGAGGACTGGGTAGACCACCTCAAGGCTGGGTGGGTAGGGGCAGGTTTTCTTTGTGGTCTCAATACCCTTGGTGGCCCAGAACATTTCAGCAAAGCTATTCACCGCCTCCACCAATGCTTCCCCATCGGCCCGGCTGGTGCCCTGCTTGCAGGCACTGCCTAGGAGCATGATTTTATGAACCACATCGCTAGCCGTCGGGAAGGCCTCAAACTGGGGTGCCTTGAAATAGTCCCCCCAGATGATGCGCACCTCGTGTTTCACCTTCTCCGCCTCCTCTTCCTTGCGCATAACACAGCGGACCATGGTGTTTTGGGTGGCCAGGGATGTCATGTCGCCACCAGCGGACTTCTCCTTCATGATGTCCATGAGGCGCACCACCGATAGGGCTGCAATTAAAGCAGTGGAAGGATCATAGATCTTGCAAGGAATGTCGCAGTGGGCCTGGGCCTGGGGAAATGGGTCGATGGAGTCCAGAGACTGGAGAAGACGGTGCAGCATGGGTTCCTTCCTGGCTTGGTCCATTCTGTTGGATTGGATCGTTGCTGGCAAAAGAGCGCAACGGCGACCCGGAAAACATGCTACCAGGTCTGAGGATGCCAGGGTTTCAGCAAAGGACTCCCTGGTGATGCTTTACCCTCCGTAACCCATCCATAACTTCACCGCACTCTAGGGGCATGGCCAGGATTGATGTCATTGGCTGCGACGGGGGAGCACCCCAAACCATGGCAGCTCCCCAGCG
Source organism: Synechococcus sp. PNGco_S_binSS4 (assembly GCA_007571085.1). Classification (GTDB taxonomy): domain Bacteria; phylum Cyanobacteriota; class Cyanobacteriia; order PCC-6307; family Cyanobiaceae; genus Synechococcus_B. Next base: position 12,636 of record RKSC01000162.1, on the reverse strand, counting down.
CCAGCTTCTGAGTGGTTGTGACTGCCTGCTGGCTCCCCAGCGGTTGCTGGAGCAGCTCAAACCCTGTTCCAGCCCCCCAAAAGTGCACGGCATGGAGCCATTGGGTCCAGCCCTGGAGTGGCTCACCCACCAGCACCGGTGTGGCCACCATTGTGTGGTGCTCACCAGTGGAGACCCCCTTTGGTTTGGTCTGGGGCGGGTGCTGTTGCAACGGTTTCCCCCAGAGGACCTCCACTTTTATCCGACCGCCACTTCCATGCAGCAGCTGTTCGCACGGCTCAAACGCCCATGGCAAGATGTGACCTGGGCCAGTCTCCATGGCCGTGCCCCAGATGATCTGGTGGCCAAGCTGCGCCGTCGTCCCAGTGCTTTGGTGGTGCTGACAGATCCACACCAGGGTGGGCTAGCCCATGTGGTGGCCATTCTCCGTTCCATCCAGCTGGTCAGTGGCTACGACATTTGGGTGGGGGAACGTCTGGGACATCCCACGGAGCGCCTCCGTCAAATCCAGTTTGATGAGATCCCCACAGATCTAGATCCCCTGAGTCTGGTGGTGTTGCTGCGCCGCCTTCAGCCCCACCCTGTTCCCCTGCCCTGGTTTGGACTAGATGATGGGCTGTGGCACCAATACGAGGACCACCCAGGTCTGATGACCAAGCGGGAGGTGCGGGTGCTGTTGCTGGCAGAGCTGGACTTGCCCCAGCATGGGGTGATGTGGGACCTGGGGGCTGGTGTGGGCAGTGTGGGCCTAGAGGCCCTACGGTTGCGACCCCAGCTGCAGGTCCATGCGGTGGAGCGGCGAGTGGGGGCCATTCCCCTGATCCAGCGCAATGCCTTGACCTTGGGGTGTGACCTGGGGAGGCTCCATGTGTATGGGTCTTCTGCCTTGGCTGTCCTCCCCAGGCTTCCTGATCCGGATCGGGTCTTGATTGGCGGTGGGGGAGACCGTCAGGCCTTGTTGGAGCAGGCCATTTCCCGGCTCAAGCCCGGTGGCCGGATCGTTCTTCCCCTGGCCACATTGGAGAGCTTCCCACCCCTGCACCATCAGCTCAGCCAAGCCAACCTAGAGGTCCATAGCCTGCAGGTGCAGATCAGTCGCGGCTGCTCGGTGGGGAGCAACACCCGCCTCCAGCCCCTTAATCCAGTTCTGATTCTGAGTGGCCGCTCCCCAACTGGTCTGGTGCCAACCAGCTAAAGACCAGCACAGTGTCCTCTACCCAGTTGCGCCGCTGGGCTTCACCGGTGGCCAGCTCCACCACATGATCAACGGGCTGCCCAGCTTTATAGGTGGGGCATGGGGTGGCTTTGCAGGGCTGGACGTCATGGGCCACCGTCACAATGCGAGCCAGGTGGGACTCTTCATGGAGGGAAGTTTCCGGGTCGTACCGTTCCAGAAACACCAGGTCCAATGGAATCAGGGTATTTTTCATCCAAAAGCTGGCATTGTCCTGGTCAAACCGAAACCACATGCCCTGCTCTGGTGGTAGTTGGGAGCGGCCCATCAAGCCTGTGGCGTATTCCCCTGGTGTGGCTGGCACCTCCAGGGCCACGCAGGTCACCTCTGCAGGAAGGGATGAGTTCTCCTGTTTTCCTTCCACAGGACCACACACCTGGGCCCGGATGGGGAGGCTCTGGGTGGGTAAAGGAGTCTGGCCCAGAGCTGTTCCCGGAACCAGTAAGCCGATCAGGAGCCAGGCCAGGGGGAAAGGTGATGGGGGAGACAGATGTTGGTGGCCACGGATAGGCATGGACATGGACATGGGAAACCTCATCACACCATGAGATCCTGAATCCAGGCTTGCACCCCATTAGCCATGGCCGATGACAAGGTCCACAGGGAGGATCTGGGAAATGAGGAAGAAAGTCCATTTGAGCAGGCCCTTAGGGCCTACCGTCACGGGGCCAGTGGGGAGGACCTGCTTCCCGTGTTTGTGAACATTGTCCGCGCCTCTCCCAACCATGGACCTGCCTGGACCTGCTTATGCTGGCTCCAGTTACTGGCCAACCGCCCTCTGGCTGCCCTCAGGTCAGGACGCATGGCGGTGCGGGTCAACCCCCATGATCCCCAGGCCCATTTGAATCTTTCCCTGGCCATGCTGGAGACCAACACCAAGGGGGTGCGGCAGCACATTCACCAGATTCAGAAAGTGCTGGCCATGTCCCCCCAGCTGAGGGAAGAGCTGCAACAGTCTGTGGCAGATGGACTGGAGCGCCGTGGGGACTGGCAGGCCCTGCGCAAGGTTAGGGACTGGCTTTCCCTACCATGAATCCTCCTAGGCTGCTGCTGGTTAGCAATGGCCACGGGGAAGACCTGGGCGCTGCCCAGTTGGGCCAAGCCCTGAACCGCTTAGGGGCGCCTGTTGCTGCTTTCCCCCTGGTTGGTCACGGAGATGCCTACAAGCATCTTGGCATCCCTGTAATGACGCCAACCCGCAGCTTCCCCACCCATGGCATGGGCTACCAAAGTCTTCGGGGCCGTTTGCAGGAGCTGGGCAATGGTCAGACCACATATGGCTTTAAGCAGGCCATGGCTGCTGCCCTCTCTGCCCGCCACCATGAAGCCGTTGTGGCTGTTGGTGATGTGGTCCCCGTGCTGGTGGCCCGTCTGAGTCGCCGCCTTGCCTTCTGCTATCTGGTGGCCTTCTCCAGCCATTACGAAGGCAAACTGAGGCTGCCCTGGCCCTGTGGTCAGAGCCTAAGGAGTCAGCGCTGCTTAGGTGTGTTCAGCCGTGACCAGCACACTGCGGCAGATTTGAGCACCCAGTTGGGGCGAACAGTGGACTTTGTTGGCAATCCTTTTCTGGATGCTGTGGGTGAAAGCACCAACCCCCTGCCAGGGCTCCCCCACCCCCGGGTGGGTCTCTTGCCCGGCAGCCGCTTGCCGGAGGCATTAAACAACTTGGGGCTCATGCTGGCCATGGTGTTGCACTTGTCCTGCCATGGGGATGGGGGCCCCTTAGGTCTGGCTGCAGCAATGGCCCAGGGCATCACCGTGGATCACCTGCAAACAGTGGCCCTACAGCAGGGCTGGCACCTGGTGGAGCACGATCCCCCTCACCCTGGTGCTGCAGCTTTGCAGTTGGTTCATGGATCACTACGGGTGGAGCTTTATTGGGGTCGCTTTGCTGATGTGCTCCACGGCAGCCAGTTGCTGGTGGCCATGGCTGGAACTGCTGCGGAGCAGGCTGTGGGCTTGGGGAAGCCCGTCTTGCAAATGCCCGGTGCTGGACCCCAGTTTACGCCCCGATTTGCAGAAGCCCAAAGGCGCCTGCTGGGGCCGGCTGTGTTTTGCGGCATGGGCTCACCAGGCTCCGCCGCCAACGCCCAGGACACTGCCCGCCTAGTGCGACTGCTGCTGCGGGATGGTGACTTGCCCACCATCTGTCTACGGACTGCCCATGAGAGGATCGGCCACCGGGGCGGTAGCACAGCCATGGCTCAAGCCATTCTCAGGAACCTGAAATGATGGAACATCCCATGGGTTTGTGGCCAACACTCAAGGTCTGGATGGATCGGCTTCTCATGGCCAACGTGTTTTTGGTCATGGCCAGTGCCCTCTGGTTTGTCGTTGCGGTGGGGCTCCATAGCCAAGGTTTGGAGCAACCACTACACCACTTTCACCAGCTCTGGGAACCCCTGTTTATGCCTGCTCTTGGCCTCCTGATGGCAGCCATACTCTTCAACAGTGGTCTGCAGTGGCTCCTCAACCTCAGGAAGAAGGAGAAATAACAGCCTCCAGGGCCTTAGGCAAGGTTGGATAGACCAGGCTAAAACCACATTGCTTGAGGCGATCAGGGCGCACTTTTTGGCCATCTAGAACAACTTTAGCCCCATCACCTAGGAGGGCCTGGAGCAGGGGAGCAGGCACGGGCACCAGGCTGGGCCGTTCCATGACATTGCCCAGGGCAGTGGCCATCTCCGCCATGGTTACAGGGTTAGGGGCCACAGCGTTGTAGGTGCCAGAAAAAGCTGGTTCTGTCAGAGCGGCCACAATCAGCCGACAAAGGTCTGTGCGGTGAATCCAGCTCATCCATTGTCGGCCACTGCCAATGGGTCCACCAAAGCCCAGGCGGAACACAGGAAGCATCTTGCCCAGGGCACCCCCATCAGGTCCCAACACAATGCCAATGCGCAGCACTACCACACGACAAAAATCTTGAGCAGGTTGGCTAGCTGCTTCCCAATCCCGGCACAGCTGCGCCAGAAAGTCAGTGCCGCAGGAGCTGAACTCTGAGAACTCTGCCATTGCGCTGGTGCCGTAGTAGCCCACGGCACTGCCGCTGATGAGCACCTGGGGGGGACGAGGGGCACTGGCCATGGCCTGCACCAGATGGTGGGTGGTGGCGATGCGACTTTCACGGATCAGGGTCTTTTGCTCTTTGGTCCAACGCTTATTGGCAATGGACGCCCCGGCCAGATTAATGATTCCCTCAGCAGTGGCCACATGGTCTTGCCACGCACCAGGTTGGCTGGTATCGGCAACCACCACCTGGGCCTTGGAGGAGAGACGGCGAGCCTGATGGGCATGCCTGGTTATGAGGGTGAGCTCATGGCCAGCAGCCTCCAGGGCCGGAACCAGCTCATGGCCGATAAACCCTGTACAGCCAGTGGTGAAAAGTCGCATGACCAGGAGGGGGGAGTGCTGGTTTGTTTGCCGAACCTTAGGAGAGGCAAGCTCTCCTACCCCATGACCCTGTTCTGGAATTGATTTTTACCGTGGGCCGGTGGGGCCTATGTGGTGGGGCCTATGTAAAATTGATTGCTCCTCCACCACCATGTCACAGACAGAACCCCCAACTCCTGCACCAACTCCTGTGGCTAAAGACAAGCCTCCTTTGCCACTGAAAAAAGGAAGCCTGGTGAAGGTGGATCTTCAGGCCTATCTGGCAGATCCCAGTCTAGCCTCCAGTGACCAGCGTCCCCCCACCTACATGGTCCATGGTCCTGGTGAAGTGCTGCAATTGCAGGATGGGGCAGCTTTAATCCGCTGGCGACCACCGGTGCCTGACCTATGGCTCTCCACCACCTTGCTGCGTCCAGCCTAGATCTGGACACACTGGCTGGGCAGACAAGGGCTGGGATGGGTGCCATCCACCTTTGCCCGTGCTAGGAGCGAAGCTGCCGCCGCCGTCGCTGCAGATTATGGCGCAGCTGCTGGGCCAAACGCATCACTTCACGGCCATCCCGTAGATGGTCGTCCACATAGCCTCTAGTATAGAGATTCAGTTGGAATAAACCATCTTGAACATGGCGAAAACACCGATAGAGATCTGTGGAAAAGTTCGTGAGGCTGGGTGGAGCACAGCAGCTTCGATAAATGCTTTCAACAAGATCAGCTCTCCGTTGACTTTCTGATATATACTTACAAAAGATAGCCATGATCTGATCATCATAAGGATTTGCAGAAAGGGATCGCAACTTGCCCGGGAAAGGAGAAAGGACCCTAGAGAGGTGACGATTCACAGGATCAAACACCACCCGCAGCCATTGATGGTCATCCACAACTGTTTTGGGCCATGGAGATGGGGTGCGTGGCCATTTCCTCTGGGATCCAAAACCTGGAGCCTTGGCCTGGTGGGTTGAGTATTGGACCTGATGAGTGGCATCATAGGCCTGGCGTGTCTCCGCCTGGCTCAGCACACCATAGGCAAGATTAATGGCAACAATGCGTTGAGTATCTCCACCAATGTCAGGGTGGTGATGCTTAACCAATTGGCGATAAGCTGCTTTAATTTCTGCTGCTGTTGCTGCCGGGGATAGCCCCAGCTCTTTGTAGAAGTCTGTTGGCATCAGAGTAGGGCTCCCGATAGGGACACGGCTTCTCCAGAAAACATGGCTGTACTCAAGTAGCGCTCACCAAAGCTGGCCAGAACGGCAACAATGAGCTTACCCTGAAGCTGGGGGCGAGAGGCCAAACGCAAGGCAGCTGCCACCGTTGCCCCACTGCTCACACCACTCAGCAGGCCCTCTTCTCGCGCCAAGCGACGACCTACGTTCATGGCATCCTTGTCACTGATGGTCATCACCTCATCGATCAGGCTTTGGTCAAGAATACTGGGAACAAAGCCAGCGCCAATGCCCTGAATGCCATGGGGACCTGGCTTCCCTCCTGAGAGCACCGGGCTCCCTTCAGGTTCCACAGCAACAGCCATCAGTTCCGGCTTGCGCTGCTTCAAGGTGGTGGCACAACCAGTGATGGTGCCGCCAGTGCCCACCCCGGCAACCAGCACATCAATCTGACCCTCGGTGTCCTTCCACAATTCCTCTGCGGTGGTGGTGGTATGAATCCTTGGATTAGCAGGGTTACTAAATTGCTGCAGCTGAAAGGCATTGGGAATTTCCTTCAGCAGTTCATTGGACCGTTGCACGGCTCCGGCCATGCCTTCCCTGCCGGGGGTCAACTCCAAACGAGCCCCATAGGCCCGCAGCATGGCACGGCGCTCAACACTCATGGAGTCTGGCATGACCAGGATAATGGAGTAGCCCTTTGCCGCAGCCACCATGGCCAAAGCAATGCCCGTATTGCCACTGGTGGGCTCAATGAGTGTGGTGGTGGCTGGAGAAATCAGGCCATCTCTCTCAGCCTGGCTAACCATTGAAATGGATATTCTATCTTTGAGAGAAGCTGTTGGATTAAAGGATTCTAGCTTACAGAGAATCTCCGCCTTGCAGTCTTCAGTAGGGATTCTGCGAAGTCTCACCAGGGGGGTGTTGCCGATCAGCTCAAGAATAGAGTCATGAACATTCATGGCCTTGTCAGTCTCATGGGGGCTGGCTAGGAATTCTGCTATTGTTCTTCCTTGTTCACAAGATGACAGTTCAGGAATCGACACATTCACACCATGGGCCATGGAGATGCTAAGCTTAATCTTCTCTACTAGATTGCCCCTACCAGGCTCTTACTGCTTTGTCCATGAACCGCTTTCTTCCCCTGGCCATTGGTTTTGCTTTGCTCCCCTTTTCTGCCACCTCACTGGCACAAACCAGTTTGCTGGAGTTCCGCTGGGATCGGGATCCTGGTTACGTTAGCCTTGACTACCGCATCAGCAACAATGAAGCCCGTCGCCGATCAAGGGTAAAATTAATTCTTCCCGGCAAGGTGAGGGACTATGCAATGTTAGAGCTGAGGGTTGTTGCCCCAGAGACATTTAATAAATGGCGTGGCAGGATTGATGTTGATAGCGTAAAAGTTGGATATGATTGTATAAAGAAATCAATTCTAGCAGGAACTAGAACAAAGTGTGAGGATTACTTCACTTTGGCAGAAGTCACCCAGGTGACACCAGGAGAAATCAGAATTACACCTGATACCCCCATCCCAGAATCTAAGGATATCGTCGTGGAACTAAAGATGCGCAACCCTGCTGCTGCTGGCTTCTACCAGTTCAATGGCTATGCCATAGTTCCCAGCAAAATACAACTCCCCCTCTATCAGGGCAGCTGGCTCGTTGAAATTGATTGATATGGCGTCAGCTTCCCCAGACACCTATCAGCTTATTAGTTTATTGGAGAGCTCATACTAATTCCACACGACCAGTGCGGATGTTATAGACGCCTCCTACTATCCTCAAGCTGTTCGCCTCAACGGCTTGGGCCAGCACATCACTCTTCTCTGTGAGTGCCGTGACACTGGCCTGCACATTCTTCTCGATGGCCTGCTCTAGAGCCAACACATCACCACCGGTGGGCATGGCGGTACGAATTGGTTCCACAAGCTGGCTGAGGAGAGGGGTGAGGGGCTCATCAGAGAGAGCCGCTGCCACAGCACCGCAGCTACTGTGTCCCAAGACCATGATGAGGGGCACACCCAGAACAGCAACCGCATATTCCATAGAAGCCACCCCATCATCAAAGGCCGTATTGCCAGCACTGCGCACAACAAACAGCTGGCCAGGGTTCACATCAAAGATCCAGCTGGTTGGTAATCGGGAATCAGCGCAAGTGATGATACCAGCCCAGGGTTGTTGACCATTGGCCAACACATCCCCATGGAGATGGCAGTTGTCTTGCCAGTATTGGCCCATTAGCCGTTCCCGTTCCCTAGGGGAGCCGGCTTGGCGATAGCGTTTCTCAAAGGCGACAAACCGGGCATTGCCATCCATCAGGGCCTGGAGTGGTTCAGCAGGGTGGCAGGCTTTGAGGGGGTATGGGGTGGTTTTTCCCTCCTCCGCCAAGGCTTGGCCATGGTTCAGGGCCGACTCTGCCATGGTGAAGGCCGCAGCACCTAGGCCAAAACCCAAAAGGTCCCGACGCTGCATCAGACTCTCCTCAGCTTCCCTAAAGGTACTGGACAGGGGCCTGGCACAAAAGGGGTGCCCAGGGCAAAGGTTACCAGTAGGGATCACTGGCCATGTCCACCTGCAGGATGGCATCACGGTCAGTAACCACCTCAATGCAGGCCCTCACCACATGGCCATTCACCTCAATCTCACATGCACCACAGCTGCCGTGGAGACAACCCGTGGGGATGGTGTGCCCCAAGGTTTGGGCGGCCGCAAGCCATGGGGTTCCCACCGCAACTGATACGGGTTCCCCACCCCCCCAGGAAATCTGAACCTGCTTAGAAGAGGAGAACATGGACATCATCAATCAGCCAGCAAGGGCTCTACATTGACATCTTCTGCGAGGGCATCGGCAAGACGATCCAGTAGGCAATCCCGCTGCACACTGTGATGGGCAATGGTTGTGGGCAGGGGCGGCAAACCACGGCGGTGTCGCAGCCAGTTGAGCCAGTGGCGACGCCATGGTCCAGCCTCAAAGCAACCGTGCAGATAGGTGCCCGCCACACGTCCACAGGAACTCACCCAACCCAACCCAGGCTCACCATAGAGGGGTTGCACATCATCAGCTAGGGCAACGGTTTGACCACGATGTAGCTCAAAACCCGTGCAGGGTTCCCCAGGTTCTGGCCATGTGGTGGTGGTGCTCCACTGGCGCCGCACCTTGTTGGGTGCGAAGGTGGTCAACAAGGGCAGTAACCCCAGACCCTTCACCTGCTCCGGTGTTTCCGCCTCCAGTCCATGGAAATCACGAAGCACTTGGCCAGCCATCTGCAAACCACCACAGATGGCTAAGAGAACCCCACCGGCGGCCACATAATTCTGCAGCCCTTTATCCATGTTGGCTGCCTGCAGGGCCTTCAGGTCAGCCACGGTTTGCTTACTGCCTGGCAGCAACACGGCGTCGTAGTGGTCTAGGGAACCTGTTGTTGTGGGCTGTAGCCAGTCCACCTGCACCGTGGTTTCTGCAACAAGGGGATCAAAATCGGAAAAATTGCTGATGGATGGTAGTCGTATAACAGCGATGCGCAGATCAGCATTGGGCTTGCGGTTCTGGCGCTCCAGCAAATCCAAAGAGTCCTCCGGGGGAAAGCGCTCCCCCAACCAGCTCAAGACGCCCAACACAGGCAGACCGGTCTGCTGTTCCAGCCAAAGGCGTCCCCCCTCAAATAAGCTGCGCTGCCCACGGAAGCGGTTGATGAGCAGACCAGCGATCAGGGGGCGTTCTACAGGCCGCAGCAATTGGAGGGTGCCAATGATCTGAGCAAAGACCCCACCCCGCTCAATATCGGCCACCAAGACACATCGGGCTCGTAAAAACTGAGCCAGGCGAAGATTGGTCAGATCCCGTGCCTGCAGGTTCATCTCCACAGGACTACCTGCCCCCTCTATTACAAGGCGTCCCTCCTGCTCCTGGCAAATGGCCAGGCCCTGGCGAATGGCCAACCAGCCAGGCCGGAACCAGTTTTGGTAATAGGTCTCTGCCCGGCTGACTCCCACTGGTTGGCCCAGATGGATCACCTCGCTTCTGCTCTGGCCCTGGGGTTTTAGCAACACTGGATTCATGGCTGAGCAGGGCTTGAGACCTGCTGCCCAAGCCTGTAGGGCCTGGGCATAGGCCATTTCACCACCCTCTTCATCCACATAGGCATTGAGGCTCATGTTCTGCCCCTTAAATGGCACAGGTCGCTCCCCCCGGCGGCGCAAGAGGCGACACAGCCCTGCAGTGATCAAGGACTTACCCACCCCACTGCTGGTGCCAAGCACCATGATGGGGGTTGGAGATGGTGCTGTCACGGCCAAATGCTCAGCCAGCGCCGTAACCCATTGGCCCAATGTTCACCTAGGGAGGCTGGAGGACATGTGCCCTCTGGCCAAGAGGCCACAATCCGACGGCCCAGGGGTGTGAGCCGTACCCGATCTGTTAAACCCTGGCCATCCACCTCCCGGCGCAGCAAACCCACCCGCAGCAGCCAGCGCAACAGTTTATCTGCTTGTGGCTCACCCAGGGGCTTGACAGTGAGGAGAGAACCAGGAGAACAGAGATCAGATAGGCTCACAGCACTATGGTTTAAGGCATCAAAGCAGCGGCGGTGCAGTGGACTACAGCGGGCTGCCCGATCTGCCCGTCGGACGGCCTGCTCCTCAATATCCAAGATCCATGTTAACAGAAACAAGCAATTTTAGAACTGCTTCGGCTCCCCTGTGATGGCTTCATCATCTCCACAACCGTTTTCACTGATTCTGGCCTCAGCTTCTCCTGCCCGCCGCCTTTTGCTGGAGCGTGCCCATATTCCCTTTCAAGTGCGAGTCAGTGGCTTTGCCGAAGACCATCTGCCCAGGACCATGGAGCCGGATCAGCTGGTCACTGCCCTGGCCCAGGGGAAAGCCAGAACTGTTTTAGAGCACTTGGAGCAGCCAGGACCCCTGGTGTTGGGATGTGACTCCGTCTTGGTCTTTCAAGGGACCATTCAGGGCAAGCCCTCCTCTGCAGAAGAGGCTGTTCACCGTTGGCAGGCCCTGGCAGGCCACAGTGGTGAACTCTACACAGGCCATTGCCTATTGGATAGTGGTCTGGAGCGCTCCTGCCGGGGAGCTGTGGTGACCCAGCTGCAGTTTGCTCCTGTGGATAAGCACACCATTCAACACTACGTGGCCACCGGAGAACCTCTGGGCTGTGCTGGCGCCTTTGCCCTAGAAGGCCGTGGTGGCCTCTTGATTGAGGCAATTGAGGGATGTGCCTCCAATGTGATGGGCTTGAGCCTGCCCTGGCTGCGCCGCCACCTGGCAGGGTGGGGTTTCAATGTGGCTGCCCTCTGGTCTCCAGCAAATTGCCCATGAAAAAGCCCCCTTGCAGGGGGCTTTGCTGGGGTGACCGTAGGCTGGTCAAGGTCAGTCCAGATCAGGCATGGCCAGAACCGGCTCAGCTTCCCGGTCAAGGCCCTTCTCAAAACCAGCTGCAGCCGCCCTGGCTCGACCGGCATGCCAGAGGTGACCCACCAGGAAGAAGAAGGCTAGAACAAACTGAGCCCCACCAAGCCACTGGCGCAGGTTCACATAGTTGACCGCGTTGGGTTCAGTGATGATGCCACCCACGGAGTTGATGGAGGCGTTGGGGGCATGGGTCATGTACTCCGCCGCACGGCGCACCTGCCAAGGTTGGATGTCGTTCTGCAGTTTTTCCAGGCTCAGACCATTGGGTCCACGCAGGGGCTCCAGCCAAGGACCACGGAAGTCCCAGAAGCGCATGGTCTCACCACCAAAGATCACCTCACCTGTGGGAGAGCGCATCAGATACTTGCCCAGGCCAGTGGGACCCATGGCTGAGCCAATGTTGGCACCCAAGCGCTGGTCCCGCACCAGGAAGGTGAAGGATTGAGCCTGGGAGGCTTCAGCATTGGTGGGACCCCAGAATTCTGAAGGATAGGCAGTGTTGTTGAACCAGATGAAGGTGGATGCAATGAAGCTCATCAGGCTCAAAGCACCCAGGCTGTAGCTCAAGTAGGCCTCGCCATTCCAGATAAAGGCCCGGCGCACCCAACCAAAGGGCTTGGTGAGCACATGCCAGATTCCACCAAAGATGCAGGTGATGCCCAGCCAGATGTGGCCACCAATGATGTCTTCCATGTTGTCAACACCAATGATCCAACCTTCACCGCCCCAGGGAGATCGAACCAAATAGCCAAAGATGACAGCAGGGTTGAGGGTGGGATTGGTGATTAAGCGCACACCGCCACCACCAGGAGCCCAGGTGTCATAAACACCCCCAAAGAACATGGCCTTGAAGACCAGCAGTAGGCAGCCAACACCCAGAAGAATCAGGTGATAGCCAATGATGTTGGTCATCTGGTCCTTGTCCCGCCAGTCCTGGGCGAAGAAGGAGGAGTAGTTCTCCAGGATGTCAGGACCACGTAGGGCATGGTAAAGGCCACCAATGCCCAGAACGGCTGAGGAGACCAGATGCAGCACCCCCACCACAAAGAAGGGATAGAGGCTAGTGATTTCACCACCAGGTCCCACCCCATAGCCCAGGAGAGCCACATGGGGAAAGCAGAGGAAACCTTGCTCGTAGATTGGCTTGTCGGCGGTATAGTGACTCACCTCAAAGAGCATCATGGCTCCGGCCCAGAAGACCATCAGGCCGGCATGGGCCACATGGGCACCCAGTAGGCGACCTGAGAGGTTGATCAGGCGGGCATTGCCAGCCCACCAGGCGTAGCCGGTGGAGTCCTGGTCTAGGCTGCCGCCAAGGGAAGGATTAGAGAGCGTTACCACGTGGGAGGACCTCTTCAGGGAATAGGAAGTTTTCGTGAGGCTGATCTGCGTTAGCCATCCAGGCCCTTATGCCTTCATTCAG
>RKSC01000066.1 GCA_007571085.1 Synechococcus sp. PNGco_S_binSS4 | reverse complement strand
TCCGCACCATGAACTCAGAGTTACCTCACCACCTATTGGATACATGCTCATCCAATGACCGTGAGGCCCTACGGCAAATGCTGGCTCGCCGGGCCTACCGGCGTGGCAATGTGCTCTTGGCCAGTGGCCGACGTAGTGAACACTATGTAAACTGCAAGCCAGTTAGCCTTAGTGGTGCTGGTGCCATGGTGTTGGCCCCATTACTACTAGAGCAGGTGGATCCCCAAGCCCAAGCGGTGGCTGGCCTCACCCTTGGTGCAGACCCCCTGGTGAGCTGCGTGGCCATGGCAGCCAGCCTGACAGGTCGCCATCTGGATGGCCTCATTGTGCGCAAGGAGGCCAAGGGCCATGGCACTGGTGCCTGGATTGAAGGGCCCCTGCCCACCACTGGCACCCACATCACCGTGCTGGAGGATGTGGTGACCACAGGCAGCTCCTGCCTCAAGGCGGTGGAGCGGTTACGGGAGGCGGGCTATAGGGTTGGTGAGGTGGTCACCATTGTGGATCGTCAGGAAGGGGGGCAAGGCACCCTGGCCGCTGCAGGACTCCGCTTGAAGTCCCTTTTCCTGCTAAAGCACATCAGCAGCCCAGGCACCCCTTTGGAGCACCAGCTATGAGAACTAGGTATGAGAACCAGCTATGAGAACTAGGCTGCCACTCTCCCACCTATTGAGCCATGTTTTGCCAGACCTGAATAGCCAGCTGGTGCGGACTGTCTCTTCCGTTGGCCTCCTAGGCCTCACCGGCAGCGATAGCCGGCGCTTTCTCCATGGCCAAACCACCCAGCATTTCACCAGCACCCCAGCTGGTCAGCTGCGGCGCAGCTGTGCGGTAACCGCCACAGGTCGCCTGGTGGCTCTCCTGGATGTGCTAGTGGAGAAGGATGGAGCCCAGGTGGTGGTCTTGGCTGGTGATGATCTGGCCCTGCAGCAGTCCTTTGATCGCCACCTCTTTCCTGCGGATCAGGTCACCCTGCTTCCCCTAGCTCAGATGCAGCAAGTGAGCCTCCTGGGGAAGACTGCCACGGCTCTGTTGGCCGCCCAAGGCATCATGGTGCAGCCCTCTGGAGTGGACTGGTGCCCAATCCAATGGGGTGAGGGTGAAGGCCAGGCTGTGTTGCTGCGGGGCACAGAGTTTGGTGACATGGTGCCGGGGTGGCGCCTGCTGGTCCCCCATGAATTGCCCCTGCCCCCATGGCTGCAGACCTGTCCCCAATTGAGCGCCCCCCAGAGGGAGCTGCTCCGTCTCCAACAGGGTTTACCCAAGGCACCGGGTGAACTGAATGGGGCATTTAATCCCTTTGAGCTGGGTCTTGCCCCAGCTGTTGCCCTCAACAAGGGGTGCTACCTGGGGCAGGAGGTGTTGGCCAGGCTGATGACCTATGACGGTGTCAAGCAACAGCTGCGGTTCTGGCAAAGTCCTACTGCCCTTGAGAACCTACCCCATGGTCCCAAAAGTGAGGTGATCCAAGGGGAGGATGGAACCCGGGCTGGGGTGGTCACATCTCGTACCGCTTTGGGTACGGGCAGCGTGGGTCTTGCGGTGGTACGCCGGGCCTGGTTGGAGGCCACCAACTTGAAGCTGGGAGATGCACCCCTCAGCCTTAGCCTTCCTGCAGCAGCACAGTTTTCTTGTAGCCCCTAGGCTGGATTCATCCAGGAGCAAGGGGGTAAGGTGCGGGCCACATACTTTGGAGCCAATGGTTGGCAGTTGGGGTTCTCAGATTTGGAGGTGTTGCTGGATCCCTGGTTGGTGGGTCCCCTCTGCTTTGGCAACAGCCCCTGGTTTTTTGAATCTCGCTTTTCCCAAGACTGGCCCATTCCAAGATCCATCCACCTGGTGCTGCTCACCCAGGGGCTCCCTGACCATGCTCATCCTCCCACCCTCAAACAGCTGGAGCGGTCCATCCCTGTGGTGGGATCTGTTGCTGCTGCCCAGGTGGCCCGCACCTTGGGATTTACCCAGGTAAGGGCCCTAGCCCCTGGCCAAAGCCACCAGCACCTGACCAGCTCCGGCAGTCCCCTAACCATTACGGCCACAGCAGGGGCGTCGGTGCCGGCGCAGGAGAACGGATTCCTCCTTCACCATCCTGACGGCTGCCTTTATGTGGAACCCCATGGCTTTTTGGACCCAAGCTTGCCACCCCAAAAGATGGATGCTGTAATCACACCCGTGGTGGATCTTGGCCTGCCCCTGGTGGGTGCTTTTGTACGGGGTCAGAGCGGGTTGCCCCAGGTGCTCCACCGCTTTAAACCCCGCTGGGTGCTGGCCAGCACAGCTGGCGGCCAGATCCAAAACTCCGGACTACTTCCCAAGCTGCTCTGGGCCCGGGGCAGCATCACCACAGCAACAGAACTGGTGAACAACCAGTCCCCAGGCACCCAATTGCTAGATCCAGAGCCGGGTCGATGCTATGGGCTTACCCCTACTGCTGAGGCCATGTGATGTCCCTTCTGCCCCTGATCCCCCCATGTGGAACCATTCGTTTTGGCACAGACGGCTGGCGTGGTGTGCTGGGCCTTGATGTGACAACCACAACGGTGCTGCAGGTGGCCAGTGCTGCTGCCCAGGAGCTGGCGGCCACTGCCCCATGGGATCTGAAGAGTCGGGAAGTGGTCATTGGTTTTGATTGCCGCTTCTTAGCACCGGAGCTGGGTGAAGTGGCTGCCGCTGCAGTGCAGGGCTGTCACCTGGTACCGGTACTGACAGCTGATCCCACCCCCACCCCTGTGGTGAGCTGGGCAGTGCGGCACCGACAGGCCATGGGGGCATTGGTCATCACCGCAAGTCATAACCCCCCTGAATGGCTGGGCCTAAAAATCAAGGACTCCTTGGGTAGTTCTGTGGACTCTCAGTTCACAGCCCGGGTGGAGCGACGCCTGGACAGTGGTTCGGTGATTCCCCCTGGCCCTGGTCCCATCAGCCGCTTTGATGCCTGGGGCCCTTATCTAAAAAAACTCTCCCAACGGGTGGATTACCAAGGTCTAAAGCAGGGCCTACAGCGCTTGGGGTGGAAAGTGCTGGTGGATCCCATGCATGGAGCAGCTGCTGGTGGCCTGCCCCGCTTACTGGGACCCCAGGTGGTGGAGATCCGTAGCCAGCGGGATCCATTGTTTGGAGGTGGTGCACCGGAGCCCCTTGCCTGCAACTTGACAGAACTCATCTCCATGGTGAAAGGGGCCAGAGCAGCTGGCCAGACCGTGGTGGGACTGGCCTTTGACGGGGATGGTGATCGCCTGGCTGCCGTTGATGAAACGGGTGCATTTTGTAGCACACAACAGCTGATTCCCCTGCTCATTGACCACCTGAGCCCTAGCACCACTGAGCCTGGTGTGGTGGTAAAAACCGTCAGCGGTTCAGACCTGATGAGCGCTGTGGCTGCAGAACACAACCGCCAGGTGGTGGAGACAGCTGTGGGCTTTAAGCACATTGCCGCCTTGATGGGCCAGAAGCCGGTGCTACTGGGGGGAGAAGAGTCTGGTGGAGTGGGCTTTGGCTGCCACATGCCTGAGCGGGATGGTCTTTTTGCTGCCCTACTGGTGCTGGAAGCCCTGGTGAATGCAGGGCAACCCCTGGGCCAGCGGGTGGCCAGCCTGCAGCAGCGCTCCGGCCTGGCACTCCACTACGACCGCCTGGATCTGCACCTAAAGGATCCCAGCACCCGTAACCGCCTCATGGCTGCCCTGGCCCAGGAGCCACCCCAGACCATTGCTGGTCAACCTGTGGTGGATGTGAACTGTCGCGATGGCATCAAACTGCGTCTAGGGAACGGTTTGGGCCATTGGCTGATGCTGCGTTTCTCTGGCACAGAACCATTGCTGCGCCTCTATTGCGAAGCCCCCAGCTTGGAGAAGGTGCAAGACACCCTGAACTGGGCCAAGGGGTTTGTTCAAGGACTATGAGCTGAGCCCCTAACCCTGCCTATGTGCTACCCCCAGAGGGATTTCCCATGGGCAGAAACAGGAGCACCACCAGAAAAAGAATGGCAAAAGGAAGGGCCACAGCAGAAGGACCATAAGGACAATGCAGAGAAAAATGCAGAGAAAATAGAAACCAGCCCATGGGCCCTTACAAGGGGTTGCAGGCTCTGTGGCAAGATCCTGAACGCTCTTCCATGGCCCTATGCGCACCCATTACTGCGGCGAGCTGCGACCAACCCATGGAAACCAAGAGGTAACCCTCTGTGGCTGGGTGGACCGCTGCCGTGATCACGGTGGTGTCATCTTCATCGACCTGCGGGACCGCACGGGCACCGTACAGGTCACCGTTGATCCTGAAGGCAGCCCCCAAGTCTTTGCACAGGCTGAGCAGCTGCGCAATGAAACAGTGCTGCGCATCAACGGCCATCTGCGACTGCGGCCTGAAGATTCGATAAATCCCAAGCTGGCCACCGGGGCGGTGGAAGTTTTGGCCACTGGGCTGACGGTCCTCAACAGCATCAAAGGCACCTTGCCCTTTGGGGTGTCTGTCCATGACGAGGAGCCTGTACGGGAAGAACTGCGGCTGCGCCACCGCTATCTGGATCTGCGCCGTCAGCGGATGCAGCGCAATGTGGCCTTGCGTCATCTGGTCATGCAAACTGCCCGCCGCTTCCTGGATGGCCAGGGATTTTTGGAAGTGGAAACCCCAATGCTGACCCGCTCCACCCCGGAAGGTGCCCGGGACTATTTGGTGCCATCACGGGTGTGCGGTGGGGAATGGTTTGCCCTGCCCCAGTCCCCCCAGCTGTTCAAGCAGCTGCTGATGGTGGGTGGCCTGGAGCGTTACTACCAGCTGGCCCGTTGTTTTCGGGATGAGGACCTACGGGCAGATCGTCAGCCGGAGTTCACCCAGCTGGATTTGGAGATGAGCTTCCTGAGCCAGGAGCAAATCCTCACCATCAATGAGCTGCTGGTGGCCCATATCTGGCAGAACGTGCTGGGGGTAAAGCTGCCCCTACCCTTCCCGCGCCTCAGCTGGAGAGAGGCCATGGACCGCTACGGCACAGACCGTCCGGACACCCGCTATGGGCTGGAACTGACGGATGTGAGTGATCTGGTGGCGGATTTGAAGTTCAAGGTGTTCAGCCAGGCCGTTGCCCGTGGTGGTGTGGTGAAATGCCTGGCCCTGCCCCAGGGAAATGAACAGCTGAGCAATGTGCGCATTAAACCTGGTGGCGATGTGTTTGCTGAAGCCACTGGAGCAGGTGCTGGTGGGTTGGCCTATATCCGCGTGCGGGATGGTGGTGTGCTGGATACCATCGGGGCCATCAAGGATAGCCTCAGCCCTGAGCGGGCCCAGGCCCTGCTACAGCGCTGTGGTGCCCAGCCGGGCACATTGCTGTTGTTTGGGGCAGGTGATGGAGCCATGGTGAACAAAGCTCTGGATCGGGTGCGTCAATTTCTGGCCCGGGAGCTGCAGCTGATTCCTGCTAACACCTGGAACTTTCTCTGGGTGGTGGATTTCCCCCTTCTGGCTTGGAATCGCGATGAGCAGCGCCTAGAGGCCCTGCATCACCCCTTCTGTGCCCCTCACCCCGCCGACATCCATGACCTGGGCAAGGCCCGGGCCCAGGCCTACGACCTGGTGTTAAATGGCCTGGAGGTGGCAGGTGGTTCCCTGCGCATTCACAACGCAGCCCTGCAGCAACAGGTGCTGGAGGTGATGGGATTCTCCCCACAAGAAGCCCGCCGTCAATTTGGCTTTCTCATGGATGCCCTGGATATGGGAGCACCGCCCCATGGGGGCATTGCCTATGGCTTAGATCGGCTGGTGATGCTGCTGGCTGGAGAGGATTCCATTCGCGACACCATCGCCTTTCCCAAAACCCAGCAAGCCCGCTGTCCCCTAGCAGCTGCCCCAGCTCCGGTGGAGCCTAGCCAGCTCAAGGAGCTTCATGTAGCTTCCACATGGGTGCAGGCCAACCAAGAAGAGCCTAATGATGGTGCTGCAACCACCTGACCATTGGACCTTGGATCCAGCCATGGCCCATGTTTGGATCTACATTGCTGTATCCCACGGTGGGCCATGAGCAAATTTGTTTTTGTGACAGGGGGGGTGGTGTCCAGCCTGGGCAAAGGGATTGTGGCAGCCAGCTTGGGGCGGCTGCTCAAGTCCCGGGGCTATAGCGTCTCCATCCTCAAGCTAGATCCTTACCTGAATGTGGATCCAGGCACCATGAGCCCGTTCCAGCATGGAGAGGTATTTGTCACGGAGGATGGAGCCGAGACCGATTTGGACCTGGGCCACTACGAACGGTTCACGGACACCCCCATGTCCCGGCTCAACAGCGTCACCACAGGGTCCATTTACCAAGCGGTGATTAACCGGGAGCGACGTGGTGACTACAACGGTGCCACCGTGCAGGTAATTCCCCACATCACCGCAGAAATCCGCAACCGCATCAACCGGGTGGCTGCCCATACCCAGGCGGATGTGGTCATCACCGAGATTGGTGGCACCGTAGGGGATATTGAATCCCTACCCTTCCTGGAGGCCATCCGTGAGTTTCGTAAGGATAAGGGGCGCCATGACATTGCCTATGTTCATGTGACCTTGGTGCCCTTTCTGGCCGCCTCTGGGGAGACTAAGACCAAGCCCACCCAGCACTCTGTCAAGGAGCTGCGCTCCATGGGCATCCAACCGGATGTGCTGGTCTGCCGCTGTGATCGTCCCATCACCACCGCATTGAAAACCAAGCTGTCGGGATTGTGTGGCGTGCCGGTGGATGCAGTGATCTGCGCCCAAGATGCTGACACCATTTATGCCGTTCCCCTCAACCTGGAGGAGGAGGGCCTCACCCGGGAAGTGATGGATGTGTTGCGTCTAGAGGGTCGCCCCAGCGACTTGGCCAGTTGGGAAACCATGGTCCATCAATTGCGCCACCCCGGTGACCCGGTGCGGGTGGCACTGGTGGGGAAATATGTCTCCCTCAACGATGCCTATCTTTCCATTGTGGAGGCATTACAACATGCCTGCCTAAGTCAGGACAGCAAGCTGGATTTACACTTTATCTGCGCTGAGCAAATTGAGCAGGATGGCCCAGCAGCCCATCTAGAAGGTATGGCAGCTGTTGTGGCCCCTGGCGGCTTTGGCAACCGGGGAATTGAAGGGAAAGTGGCCGCCATCCGCTGGGCACGAGAAGAGGGTATCCCCTTCCTGGGTCTGTGTCTGGGAATGCAGTGCGCCGTCATTGAGTGGGCCCGCAATATTGCCGGTCTGGTGGGTGCCACCAGTGCTGAGCTGGAACCCGCCACCACCCATCCGGTAATTCACCTACTGCCTGAGCAGCTGGATGTGGTGGATTTAGGTGGCACCATGAGGCTTGGAGTCTATCCCTGCCGCCTCATGCCCAACACCATCGGGCGCAAATTGTATGGAGAAGATGTGGTCTATGAGCGCCACCGCCACCGCTATGAATTTAATAATGCCTATCGGAATCTTTTTTTGGAGAGTGGTTATCAAGTAGGTGGCTGCTCTCCAGATGGGCGCCTGGTGGAGTTAATTGAATATAAGAATCACCCCTTCTTTTTGGCTTGTCAATACCATCCAGAGTTTCGCTCCCGCCCAGGTCGTGCCCATCCCCTTTTTCTAGGGCTGATCCGCTCTGCCCAAGGTTTGGCCGTTGTGGATGAAGGGGCAACCGCTGGGGCCCTGCCAGTGCCGTGACCACTGGCCATGTGCTACGGGTGATGGAGCAGTTTCACTCCATCCAGGGGGAAGGTGTTCATACAGGCCGCAGCGCTGTCTTCCTGCGGCTAGCTGGCTGCACCGTGGGTTGCCCCTGGTGTGACACCAAAGCATCCTGGCCTATCCACAGCCATCCCTTGGTGCTGGTGGAGCACCTGGTGGACACCGTGCGCCAGGCTCACCCTGCCCTGGTGGTGATTACTGGCGGCGAACCCCTACAGCAAGACCTCACAGCACTCTGCCAAGCTCTAGCCCCATTGGCCATTCCCCGCCACCTGGAAACCAGCGGCGTGGCTCCTCTCAGCGGGTCTTTTGAATGGATCACTCTCTCCCCCAAGCGCCACCAACCACCCCAAGGGGACCTACTGGCCTGCTGTGATGAGCTGAAGGTGATTGTCCATGAACCAGCTGATCTGGAGTTTGCCATGGCCATGGCCACCGCTTGTAAGGCCAGAGGCCCTTCCCGTCAAGCTCCCCAGCTCTGCCTTCAACCCGGCGCCGGAAGTGCCACCGGCACCCACCTGGCCATCCGCCACATACAGAAACACCCCCAATGGCGCCTCAGTCTGCAAATCCACAAGTGGCTGGGGTTGCCATGAGGGAGATGGGATTCAATTCTTTTGGGAAGCTGGCAGCAAGCAGAACAATCCGTTAAAATTCGTAAAGCAGCAACAAAAGCCCGTGGGCCCACACACTCCCCTCTCCTTGAGTCGAGGCTTCACCGTGGAGCAGTACTCCCGTGCCATTGACCGTTGTCAGGACATTGAGGAGCTGCGTAGTTTGTCCAAGTTACTGCTGAAGGTCTGGCAGCAACAGGCTTACTTCAACGAGTATTACGGCTCAGAACTGCTCCAGATTAAGGGGGGTGACTCCAAATTAAGGGGAGCAAGTTGAGGATCCAGGTCAATCTGCCCGGAGCAGGGTAGAGTCCAGGGGATCACGCAATTCTGCCTTCAACTGCCGGATTTTCTGCAGAACTCGTTTTCTGTGGTAGCGTTTACGGGCCACTTCTGTGAAGGATAGGTAAAAGCGCGTCGGCACATAAACCAGTGCCATCAAAGCCACGGCATCCACCAGAATGGTAAAAGGCAGTGGGTAAGAGTTTTCCATAGTCCAACGTTACCCAGGTTGAGTGCCAGATGTGCTAGGTCTAGCCAATTGCCCTATTGGATACCTATTGGATAAAAGTGTGGCTGGCGGTGGCCAAGGCCTTGCTGTAGCGGCTCACTTGTTGATCGATACCTGTGATAGCTGTGCCCACAACCACAGCTGTGGCCCCTAGGGCCATGGCCTGCTGGGCCTGTTGGGGAGAGCTAATGCCCCCTTCGCAAAGCACAGGTACACTCAGCCGCTGACGGAGAGGTTGGAGAAGCTCTAGGGCTGGGGGTTGCCGGTTGCTTGTGGCTGGTGTGTAGCCGTAGAGGGTGGTTCCGATCCAGTCACACCCCAGGGCCGCTGCTTGCTCAGCATTGGGGAGAGTATCAATGTCAGCCATGACCATGGCCCCCAGCTCTGCTTTGGCGCGGGTGATGATGGAACCCAGGTCTTCACCCCCTGGTCGGGGACGGTCCGTACCATCTAGGGCCACCACATCAGCTCCGGCAGACCAAATGTGCACCAGATCTTTGTATTGGGGAGTGATATACACCGAGCTGTTGGCATGGCAGCGTTTCCAAAGACCAATGATCAAAGCTTCTCGACAGCGGCGCCGCACAGATGCCACATGCTCAGGGGAATTGAGCCGTACACCTATGGCCCCATTGGCCAGGCTGGCTGCAGCCATGGCCGTAATCACTTCAGTGCCATGGCAAGGGGAATCCTGGGGCGCCTGAACAGAAACAATCAGGCCACCATCTAGGTGATGGACCCTGGTCATGCCACATCCTGCTGGGGATGCTGATGGGGGAGATGGCTGCGGGGCAGCCAACCCCGCAGATTTAGGGAGTGGTGCTTTTGATGGTGAGCCCGGTTGTGGCCCTGCCTCTCCCTGCCCCCTTGGCTCACCTCTTCTGCAGCCCCAGGCTGAATGGGAACCCGGTTGGGCCTGCCCACCTTCAGCCGCTGCTGCGCCAACTGGGCTGGTGTTAGTGGGCATGTGGTCTTGATGTCCTCAGGACTATGCTCAGGAGCTGGTGTGGCCGCCGGGCCGTGGTCATGGGCTGATGTGATTTTAGCTTGATCAGTGGTTTTATCTGGACCAGCAGTTTTCTCCGGGGCCCTGGTCTGCAGCCGGCCGGCTGGAGCTACAACCTGATTATTAACCTGAGGCTGAGATGGGTCTGGGGGTTGGGAGCTGGTGGGCCAGGTTCTCACCTGGGCTTCCCACCAGAGGCGATGGCCTGACCACTCAGGCTGGCGGAGCAGATGCTGGTAAAGGCCATAGCCATGGCGGTGAACCAGCCATGTGGTGAAAGCACAGATGCTTGAAGGATTTCTCTGCTCCAGGCAGTGCTTCAGGTGCGGTTTGACCTGTGCAATCACCCGCTCCTCAGTCATAGTTTATCGCCAAGCTAAACGAGGATGGAGGCAAGTAAATAGGGTGGCAAGCATAGCTATGACGCCTTGAGAGTGTCACTCTCCCATTGCCATGGGATTTCATTTGGTTGCGGCTCAGCTCAGCTTGCGGCTCAGCAAGGGGCCAATGCCAAGGAACAGCACAGCGGCTAGACCGGCCAGCACCAGCAAACAGGTTCCCATGGTTACGGGTCCATAGGGGGCATCCAACACCACGGTGGACCACACGGGGGAGCCGTTGTAAGCAGCCCGGATGGGTTCAATGGCAAAGCTGAGGGGATTGAGGGCTGCCACCCATCTCAGCCATGGGGGCATAAAGCTGAGGGGAGCCAGGGCTGTGCTGGCCAGGAGCAGGGGTAGATTGGTGATGAAGATCACCGCCAGCAGCTCAATGTGACCTGGCAAGGCAAAGGCCAGACCAAGGCTCAAGCCGGTCACAGCTAGCACCAGAAGCAGCAGGGTAATGGCCACCAAAACTAGGCCAGCTCCACCGGGCCAACCATCCCCCAGCAGGGCGGCAGTGGCCATAATGGCCAGGCTTTGCACCCCACTCAAGCTGGTGATATAGAGCACGGAGGCTAGGACAATGGAATAGCGGGATCGCAGGGGAGCCACCAGTAGGCGGTTCAGGAAGCCAAACTCCCGGTCAAACATCACCGGCAGAGCGGCATTGAGGGCACCACTGAAGGCGGTGAACACAATGATCCCAGCACCTAGGAAGTGGCCATAGGTGAGTCCACCTGGCAGAAGCCCTTCCGGGGCCTGTTGAAAGAGGGCACCAAAAAGCACCAGCCAAATCAGAGGCTGTAGCACACCTGCCACCAGGGTGGTGGGGCGCCGCTGCAGTTGCAGAAACAGGCGCCGGCTCAAGGCCAATGTTTCCTGTAGCACATCCGCCCAGGCCGGGGAATCCCTTAGGGGTGTGGAGGTAGATGTTGAGACAGCAGGGAATCCAGTCATGGTTTGGTTGGGGTGTCAGCGCATGGCAGCTTTTTGCTCAGCCTTCATGTTCCGGGTGGTGGCCATGGCCAGTTCCGCATCCATCATGGTGCGGCCCGTGGCTTGTAGGTAGACATCATCAAGGCTGGGCTGGCTTTGGCTCAGACAGAAGATGGGCAAGCCCTGGTCCTGCAGTTGTTGGCGCAGCACCTCCACCAACCGGGCATCACGGGCAAAAAAGCTGATGGCATTCCCCTGGGAGCGATTCACCACCGGTTGGCTCACCCCAGCTTGCTGTAGCAGCAATTCTATGGCTTGTTGGGCTTCCCCATCACTTGTGAACTCCCGCAGCCGCAGGGTGATACGCTCACCCCCCAAGGCAGCCTTGAGGCCCTGGGGGCACCCTGCGGCAATCATGGTGCCTCGATCCAGGATGGCCAGCTCATCAGCCAGCTCATCCACCTCTTCCAGGTCATGGCTGCTTAGGAGAATGGTTGTGCCCTGGGCCTTCAGCTGCCGCAGCACAGCCCACAGGGCGTAGCGACTTTCCAGATCCAATCCTGCTGTGGGCTCATCCAACACCAAAATGGGGGGGCAATGGAGTAAGCCGGTGGCCAGATCCAGACGGCGCCGCATCCCACCGGAGTAGGTTCCACAGCGGCGATCCAGCCAGTCTTCCATGTCCAGCTGGGTGGCCAGCTCCTGAATCCGCCGCCCCGTGGTGGCCCTGTTTAGGTGATAGAGGGCACCGTGCAAGTGCAGCATCTCGCGACCGGTGAGGATTTTGTCAAGGGCAGCCTCCTGAGCCACATAGCCCAGGCGACAGCGGGCCAAGCGGGGATTGGCTAGGGCATCCACCCCATCCACCCAAACCCCACCCTCATCAGGGGCCATGAGGGTGCAGAGGATGGCCAGGGCAGTGGTTTTGCCGGCTCCATTGGGTCCCAGTAACCCATAAACAGATCCCAAGGGAACATCCAAGTGAAGATCCTTCAGGGCTTGGACGGCTCCATAGGACTTGCGTATTCCCTCCAGCCTGATCACGGACCTGCTAAAAGCTCACTGCCCATGAGTCTAGAAAGGGTTATAGGCCAATGAGAGGCCCTGCAGCCCAATGCTGTAGCAGGTGCAGTCCATGGTGGCCAAATTGGCTGGCTGCCCCACCCCTGGACCAGAGGATGGCTCCACAGATGCCAAACAGATAGAGGATGGAAAAACGAAACAAGTTAACAGCCCGCTGCCGTTCCTCCGGCTGGTGCTGGAGACCGGTGCTCAGCTGGAGCAGTCGGCCATTGAGGGGCAACACCAACAAGCCATAAAATGCTCCCCCACTGGGCAACAGGGCCATGCCCACCAGGCTGAGAACGGTGGTGAGCCTGGCGTAGTGGCCAATGGCCCGGGTGGTGACCAGGGCACCTTTCACCACGGGCAGCATGGGAATACCCACCGCGGCGTAGTCATCCTTTAGCAGTAGTGCCAGGGCCCAGAAGTGGGCCGGGGTCCAGACCATTACCAGGCCAAAGAGCCACCAGCCCCCAAGGCCAATATGACCGGCAGCGGCAGCGGCACCCACCAGTGGGGGAATGGCTCCTGCCACACCACCAATGACTATGTTCTGGCTGGTGCGTGGCTTGAGTACAACGGTGTAGAGCAGTACATAGCTGCACAGACCCAGCAGAGAGAGTCCAGCTGTGAGGCAATTGACACCTGCCACAAGGAGCATGGCAGCTCCCATGGTGAAACTGACTGCCAGAAAAAAGGCGGTGGGAACCGAGAGACGCCCTGATGGCAAGGCCCGCCCTGCGGTTCGCGCCATGCGCCCATCCAGCTCCTGCTCCCAGAGGCAGTTGAGCACCCCAGCAGCAGCAGCAGCCAGGGCACCACCCCCCAGGGTGCAGGCCAACTGGGGCATGGGCAGGGGCCAGGATTCAGACAAGGCCATTCCCCCAAGGGTGGTGGCCAGGAGCAAGGGGATCAGCCGGGGCTTGGCAACCTCCAGCCATGGGGGCAGGCGCAGATGTTGGCGACTGGGCACAACAGCATCACGCCTGGTGAGGGTGACGGTGGCCTGGGTCATAGAGACGAGGAAGCAGGGTGAATGAAGCCAGCCATGGTGGTCAGTAGGCCCACCAGCAGAGCGGCAACTAGCTGGTGGGCAATGGTGACCAGAGGCTGGGCCAAGGACAGGTGCAGAGTTAGGACGCCCAAACTTGCCTGGAGCAATACCAGCAGACCAGCGGCCATGGCCAGCTGACGCAGAGGACCACACCAGCTGCTAGCAAGGGCCTTCCAGGTCAACACCGCCACGGCCACCAGGGCCACAACAGCCGCCAGGCCATGGGCCATGAGCCAGTGACAGCCTTGCAGCAGTTGCAGGCAGCGTCCTGTAGCCCACTGGCTGGCCAGCAAGCCGCCCAGGACACATTGGAGATAGACCAACAGGGCAGCTGATGGGGGCCACCAGCGCCACAGCCCAGACAAGGCGGGCACCATCTCCCCTTGCCATGGTTGTTGCACCAGCTGGAGGCGTTGCCGCAGCAGGCTCACCAGGGCCACCAGCAGCAGCCCTGTGGCCAGGTGGGCTGTGACGATGTCAAAGCGCAGCAGCTGGGTCACCGTCAAGGCACCCAGGGCCCCTTGCACCACTACTAGGAACAAGCTGGTGGTTGCCAGGGGGGGCACCGATGGGGGCAGGTGCTGCCGTTGCCACATACTGAGACCTGCCACCACCAGCAGACCCAAGCTCACCAGGGCAGCATCCAAGCGGTGAAACCACTCCAGAAACACCCGTAGGGTCATCTGTTGACTGGGCAGAACGGTGCCGTAGCAGAGAGGCCAGTCCGGGCAGGCCAGGCCAGCTTCCATCACACGGGTGGCGCCACCAATGGTTACCAGGGCCACCAGGGCCACCACCAGATGGGTGGTGAATGCCAGCAGCCGTGACAGATGGGGTGATGGGGCCGCCAGGCCAGCAGACCTTGACACAGTGGAGGCTAGGAATGGTCACAAGCTAGCCAGGTAAGTCAAATCACCCATGGCAATCCTTCTCTTTTTTAGATTCCATTTAGAAATTCATGGGCAGAAATCCATAGGCTGAGTACATGTAAAAGCCCATGTTGTGCCGATTCCTGCCTCTATTCTCACATTGGCTGCTGGCATCCTTCTGGCACTGATCAGCCTCTGGGTTGGTCAAACCATCAACGTCATGCCCGTTGCTGCTGCAGATGATGCCAACACTGTGGATGCCTTGTTCAAGGTTCTTTTCTCCATCGGTGTTGGCCTACTTCTGGGCATGACAGCCATGGTTGTTGTGGCCTTGATCCACTTCCGCCGCCGTCCTGGGGATCATCTTGATGGCCCTGCCGTGGAGGGTAATCTTCCCTTAGAAATCTTCTGGACAGCAGTTCCTGCCATTGTTATCTTGATTGTTGGTGTCTACAGCTATGATATATATGCACGGATGGGTGGCATGGCTGACTTCAATCACCACACAACCATGTCCCCATCAGAGGTGGAACAGATCTCCCTGGGTAATCCACCGGATCCAGAAACAGTCATCTGGGGTGGAATTGATCATTCTAAGGGTATGGCTTTCCCAGTGGAGGTAACCGCAATGCAGTTTGCCTTCATCTTTCATTATCCTCAACAGAATTTCACCACCGCTGAGCTGCATCTGCCTGAGGGGCAACCAGTGGAACTTCGGCTGAAATCCAATGATGTGATTCATGCCTTTTGGGTACCTGAGTTCCGTCTTAAGCAAGATGTGATTCCAGGTCAACCCACCCTGCTGAGTTTTACCGCAAACCGGCAAGGGAGCTACGACATTATCTGTGCTGAACTTTGTGGTCCTTACCATGGGGCAATGCGCTCCAAGGTGGTGGTGGAGGATCCTCAGAATTTTGAGGAGTGGCTCAGGCGCCACACACCCGCCACCGTTGCCACAGCCCCCAGATCCTTTCAAGCTGGTTGATCAACTGATTTCTCCCCAGGCAGAAACCCATGACCGTTCATGTCCTTCCCACTTCTGAGAACCATCAGGAGGTTCGTCACCATACCCCTTGGCAAGAGTACTTTGGTTTTAGCCTTGACCACAAAGTGATTGGCATTCAGTATTTGGTTACTGGCTTTTTCTTCTATCTGGTTGGGGGTGCTTTGGCGGGCATGATCCGAGTGGAGCTAATTACACCCATGTCAGACTTCATGACACGGGATACCTACAATCAGGTGTTAACCATGCACGGCACCATCATGATCTTCCTTTGGATTGTGCCGGTGGTGAATGGGGCCTTTGGCAACTATCTGGTGCCCTTCTATGTGGGGGCACGGGATATGGCGTTTCCACGGCTCAATGCCGTGGCCTTCTGGATGATTCCCCCAGCGGGGCTGCTTCTGGTGAGCAGCTATTTCATTGGCGGTGCTGCCCAGTCTGGTTGGACAGCGTATCCACCCTTAAGCATTACCACACCTGCTGTGGGACAGATCATTTGGATTCTTAGTGTGTTGCTATTGGGGGGCAGCTCCATCTTTGGTGCCGTCAATTTCATTGCCACAATCCTCAAGCTGCGGCAACCTGGGTTGGGTTTGTTCCAGCTTCCCATGTTTTGCTGGGCTCTGTTGGGCACCAGCATTCTGGTGGTGCTGGCCACGCCAGTTCTTGCAGGTGCCCTGATTCTGTTGAGCATGGATATTGTTGCTGGAACTGGCTTCTTTAATCCAGCTTTGGGGGGGAATGCGGTGGTCTACCAGCATCTTTTCTGGTTTTATTCCCATCCCGCTGTTTACATTATGGTGCTGCCCGCATTTGGTTTGGTGAGCGAAATCTTGCCCATCCACGCCCGCAAACCACTTTTTGGCTACCGCTCCATGATTTATTCCATCTTGGGGATCGTCTTTTTAGGACTCATCGTCTGGGCCCACCACATGTTCACCAGTGGTACACCCCCTTGGATGCGCCTGTTCTTCACCATCGCTACGGCCATTATTGCGGTGCCCACAGGAATTAAATTCTTTAATTGGTTGGCCACACTCTGGCAGGGCAAGCTGGCTTTGAATAGTGCATTGTTATTCTGCTGTGGCTTTATTTTTAATTTTGTCTTTGGAGGTATCACAGGAGTTGCCCTGGCCCAGGTTCCCTTTGATGTTCATGTTCATGATACCTATTTTGTTGTTGCCCATTTCCATTACATTGTTTTCGGTGGAACTGTTTTTGTTATTTTTGCAGCCATTTACCATTGGTTCCCCAAGCTGAGTGGTCGATTGCTCAATGAACATCTGGGCCGTCTTCATTGCCTTCTCTCATTCCTGGGCTTTAACATCTGCTTTTTTCCACAACATTGGCTGGGGCTCAATGGTATGCCACGGCGGGTGGCAGAATATGACCCCCAGTTCCAGCTCATCAATCAGATCTCTTCCGTGGGTGCCCTGGTTTTGGCCATCAGCACCCTGCCGTTCTTGATTAATGTCTTCTGGAGCTTGTGGAAGGGGCAGCCAGCTGGTGATAATCCCTGGAAAGCCTGTACCGGGGAGTGGCTCACCAGCTCACCACCCCCTGTGGAAAACTGGCTCCATGAGGCTCCCCTTGTGACAGAACCCTATGACTACGGGAGCACAGAGGGCACCATGGCTGTGACGGCCATGGGGGGCCGTGACCTCTGGTCGGCGGGTGATTGAGGCGTCTTTGACCCCTTCTGCCCACTGCGTTCTTCTTCCTCCAGCCCCATGACCACCATCACACCACAGTCCACCACTCACCTGCCAAATGAGCAGCAGGCTGCTGCTCTAGCCCAATCCCATCATCCCGATGTGCGCCTCTTCGGATTGGCCACGTTCCTAGTAGGGGATGGGATGACCTTTGCTGGCTTCTTTGCCGCCTATCTCACCTATCGGGCAGTCAATCCCCTGCCTCTAGGGGCAGAATATGAGCTGGAATTGCTCCTGCCTACCATCAATACCCTGCTGCTGCTGGCCAGTAGCATCACCTTTCACCAGGGCAACAAGTCTCTAATGGCCAATCAAATGGCCACTTGCCGTGGGTGGCTGCTGCTCACAGCTGCTCTGGGGATCACCTTCATGGCTGGTCAGATGTGGGAATACTTTCATCTCCCCTTCGGATTAACGGACAATCTTTTTGCCAGCACCTTCTATGCCCTGACCGGTTTTCATGGACTCCATGTGACCCTGGGAGCCATGATGATTTTGGTTGTGTGGTGGCAGGCTGGGCGAGAGGGGCATTTTACGCCTAAGAATCACTTTGGTTTTGCTGCAGCGGAGCTCTACTGGCACTTTGTTGATGGGATATGGGTGGTATTGTTTGGTTTGCTCTATCTTTTGTGATTGTCCCTTACAAAGGTAATGTCCAGCCCTAAAACAATGCTTGAAGGAGAACAGCTACTGGCGAAAGTCAAAACGTTTTCAGATCGTCCGTTGGATCAGATCGCTAGGCTTTGTGGTTACGTTAGCCCTTCTGGCCGGTTACTCAAGCAACAGTTTTATCGGGCATTGGTGGTGGCCAAGGGCTTTGCCCTACCAGCCCAGGAGGAAGGCAACAAAAAACTAGGCCGTCAGGCGGACTTCACAACCCGGGTTCATGGCAATGGCAACCTGATCATTGGCTACACCTACACCCACCGGGCTGGTATTGAGCCAGGTCAGGAGTTTTTCATTGAAATTGAACCTGACACCGGCTCCATCTTTCTCCTGCCCTGCAATAGGCAAGATCTGCGGATTTGAACTGGACCAACCATCAGATCCACCCCTGTTCCTGAAGCCATAGTGGGCTGATGGTCTTTTTCTGAGTGGTGGTGGATCCCGGTGGGTCTAGGCCCAGTAACCGCTCACTGTACTTGGCCAATAGATCTGCCTCCAGGTTCACCAAGTCCCCCACCTTCCCATACTGCAGAGTTGTTCTATGCCATGTGGCGGGAATCACCGCTGTGGAGAAGCTGGTTCCCCCAGGGCTGCACTGGGCCACCGTGAGGCTGATGCCATCCACCGCCACACTTCCCTTGTCAGCCATGTACCTGCCAAAATCCCCATCATGCCAACGGATCTCCACGGTCCAGGCCCGGGGTTGGCGTTCAATGACCAGAATTGTCCCCAGGCCATCCACATGACCCGATACCAGGTGGCCCCCCAGCCTGTCCTGGAGCCTTAGGGCCGGCTCTAGGTTCACCATGGTCCTGGACCTGGAAACCGTGGGGTAGCCCATGGTGCTGCGGGCCCTGGTCTCCGGGCTCACATCGGCTTGAAAACCCCAGGGCTCCACCCTGGTGGCGGTGAGGCACACACCATCCACTGCAATGCTATCCCCCTCCTTGGGTTTCACAGCTGTTATGAAGTCCGGGCTTTGCACATTAATTTCTCCCAATGCAATGGTGGCCTGGCCTATGGCCTGAACAAGTCCGGTGAACATGACCGTTTAACAGGAAATAGGGCAATTCCACCCCCATAATCAAAGGTAGATCGTGGGGAGCCTAATGCTGAGATGGTGGAAATGGGGGTTACAGGCATTGCCATTGATGCAACCAGTCAGCAGCCCATCGTGCTGCTAGGGGATCTGCAGGGTCATCGTCAGGTGCCCATCTGGGTGGACAACATGCAGGCCCACAGCATCATTTCTGCGTTGAAGGGTCTTCGTTCCTCCCGTCCCATGACCCATGACCTGATGCTGAGCCTGATCCAGGTTGCTGAGTTGGACTTTGACCGGGTCATTATCAGCAGTATTCAAGACAACACCTTTCATGCGGAGCTGCGCCTGCGACGGCAGGATGAAACCCTGGTGACCCTTGATTGCCGACCCAGTGATGCCATTGCTCTGGCTGTGCGCAGCAGTGCCAGCATCTGGATGCTGGAAGAAGTGGTCAGTGAGGCCTCCATTCCTGTGGATGCGGAAGCCGATGCAATGGACATTGCCGCCTTCCGCAAAGCCATTGCGGAGATCAGTCCCGCTGAGCTGATCCGCCGCTCTGGGGTACGCCTAGACCCACCCACCCCATCCTCTGGCCAGTCACCAGAGCAGACTACTGATGGTTCCGATG
This sequence comes from Synechococcus sp. PNGco_S_binSS4, assembly GCA_007571085.1. Taxonomy (GTDB): domain Bacteria; phylum Cyanobacteriota; class Cyanobacteriia; order PCC-6307; family Cyanobiaceae; genus Synechococcus_B. The sequence continues at coordinate 2,755 of RKSC01000066.1, read as the reverse complement.
GTCCCGACCTTGAAGAGTCATCCGAATCCAGTTAGTCCAGGAACCCATCACCGATGGCAGCTCTGACCACTGTTGTTCCCATGGCCCGTCGCACCTTTGGCCACGGATCAGAGGTGAGCCTTTTTACATTGGGGTTGATGCGGGCCCTGGCCAGCCCTCTGCAGCTGCAGCAGGTGATTGCCCGTGCCCTGGAATTGGGCATCAACCACTTTGAAACAGCACCCGCCTATGGCCCTTCCCAGGCCTATCTGGGCCAGGCCATGGCTGCCCTGGCTGTGCCCCGCCACCGCTATGTGATTACCAGCAAGCTGCTCCCAGGGGTGGATGTGGACCAGGGACTGGCGGTGGTGCGCACCACACTGGAGCACCTGGGCCTCCACCAGCTGGATCATCTGGCTGTCCATGGCATCAATAGGGCTGAGCATCTCCACTGGGCACTCCACGGCCCCGGTGCTGAAGTGCTGGCAATCTGCGAAGGGGAGGGGCTGGTGCGTCAGGTGGGCTTCAGCAGCCACGGCAGCCCAGAGCTTGTGGCCCAAGCCATCAGTAGTGGCCGCTTTGGCTTTTGCAGCCTGCACCTCCATATGCTGAATCCCACCCTGATGCCCCTGGCTCATCAGGCCCTGGCTGCTGGCATGGGGGTGATGGCCATTTCACCGGCGGATAAGGGGGGTCAGCTGTTTGACCCACCGGAACTTCTACAGCAGCAGTGTGTCCCCTTTGCTCCCCTGGAGCTGGCCTACCGTTGGCTCCTAGGCCATGGCATCAGCACCCTCACCATAGGGGCAGCTCAACCATCTGAATTGATCTGGGCCCAGGAACTTTCCCAGACAGGGGAGGGCATGAATCCCCATGTGGTGGCAGTGGTGGAAGGGCTGTACCAGGCTCAGCAGCAATCCCTGGGAGACACCTTCTGCGGTCAGTGCCGCCACTGCCTTCCCTGCCCGGAGGCCATTGATATCCCGGCCCTGTTGCGCCTCCGTAATCTGCGGCTGGGTCACGGGATGGTGGCCTTTTGTGAGGAGCGCTATGGCCTCATTGGCGAGGCTGGCCATTGGTTTCCCATGGTTCGTGGGGATGCCTGCACCAGCTGTGGTGACTGTTTGCCCCGCTGCCCTCAAAACCTGGAGATTCCCACTCTGCTCCAGCACACCCACGGGCTGCTGCAAGGCCGTCCAAGGCGGCGGCTCTGGGGTTAACCATCCACACCTGTGCTCCCATCTTGGAGGCGTCTTTCCATGGCCTGGTCCCAGAATTCCTGGTACTGCTTTTGCTGCTCTGGACCCAAGGACTCCAGGGTTTCCCCCCGATTCACCAGGGTGTCACCTGGATGGAGCAGGGCAGCAGCAGGCTGGTGGGCCAGCTGGGGCTGTAGGGCATTCACAGGCAGGGGTGGGCAGAAACCAGCCTGAAGAAGGGCGTTGAGGGGCTTCCCTGTGGTGACACCATGCAGCCATGGAAGGGGAACAGGTCCAGCCTGGCGGGGGCGCACCAGCACCTGCCAGCTGAGGAGAGGGGGCACATTGGTGGGCCGCACCGCCACAAGCCGCTGATCAGGTAGCAACTGGGGAATCACGGTCCAGGAGGGCATCACTGCAGCCTCCCCATGGCCATTCACCAGGCGGGTAAGAGCATCCCGGCTATCAAAGGCCCGGGCCTGGCCCACCACCGTAGCCAAGCGGCCTGCCAAACCATCCACACGGGAGAGGTCCCTGGTGTTGGGGGATTCTCCCAGGCTCTGCAACGCCAGGGCCATCACCACCCGGGGGCTGGCCGGCAGGATCCAGGCATTCTTCAACTCTTGATCAGCCAGCAAGGACCAACCCTGGGAGCGAGCCCGTTCTGCCCATGCCTGACGGCTCCGAAAAACCATCACCCAGCTGCCAAAGGCCCAGGGAAATGCCATGGGAGACTCCATGGTACCCCCCAACACTGAAGGATCTCGCCCTGCCCCCAGCAGGGGTTTGAAAAGACTTGGGTGCCCAAAGGGTTTTAGGTGGGAGCGCAGCTGGGGCAGCCATGCCTCCCCCACCATGGCCAAATCCACGGCTTCGGTTTGTAGGCGGGCCACCAGCTGTTCCATGGTGGGCTGCCCCTGGGACCTCCAGCCTTGGGGCAGCTGTTTAAGCCAAGCCCGGGGGGCTTGACCTTGCACATGGAGCAGCCGCTGCCCCTTCTGCCGGTCAAATATCCCTGACCGCCAGAGTCTTAGGGCCGTTGCAGCACCTACACCCGCCCCAATTGCGATGATCAGCTGCCGCCGTGTCAGGGACTGTGCCAACCCAAGCCTATCTGTTCACCCCCCATAATGATTTACGGCCAGCACCGTTGCCCTCCAGGTGAGCCTGGCAGGCCAAAGCCATGATGAATAATTGCCCCAGGGCAACCATGCATGAATTGTGAAGAGATATTAAAACCGATGGGAGGTGCTAGCTTCCGGGTTTTGCAGCCTCCCTAAATACTACCTTTATGTAGCCATGTAGCCTCTCTTCTGCTCCGCCCATGCCCTTCCCTATTCGGCCAGTCTTGTACTTGACGGCTGGGCTTTTGGGTTCATGGTTAATTAGCCCCAGGCCTGGGCTTGCAGATCTGGTAATTTGCAATCAGAGTGGCGAAGATCTATCCGTAGCTACCATGTATCATAAGAGCGTAAATGATGCTTGGACTGCTACGGGTTGGTATAATATAGATAACAACGATTGCTCCCATATACTTTATTTTGATCTTAATGAAGCGGTATATTTCCATGCAGCAG
>RKSC01000105.1 GCA_007571085.1 Synechococcus sp. PNGco_S_binSS4 | reverse complement strand
CCAAAAACAAGGCCCCCTCCCTTCCATAAGGTCAGGGGGCATTTCTGTGTACAGGCTTAACACTGGAGCCATGGGGCCTCCTGACCCTGAATGAAGCCTTAAGGTCCCTAGTCCACCAGCTGTGGAGCAATGGTCTCTTGGTAGCGCTCCTCACAGGACTTGATGACCTTGATGGCCTCTGCCCTATCAAAGAACCCGTTCACTGAGCAGGTGCCGGGTTTTTTCAGGTCTTTGTAGTGCTCCCAATAGTAGGAGGTTTCCTTGAGCCAGTGGTCCCCCAGCTGTTCATAGCTGTGGATGTGATCCATGCGCTTGTCGTCAGCCAGCACGGCAATGACCTTGTCATCCACCTCGCCCCCATCGTCAAATTTCATGATGCCGATGATGCGGGCTTCGCAGACCGAACCAGGAATTAAGGGCTCACTCACCCCAACAATTTCCACATCCAAGGGGTCCCCGTCTTCATCCCAGGTGCAGGGAATACAGCCATAGGCAAAGGGGTAAGCCAGTGATGAGAAACCAACCCGATCCAACTTCAAGTGCCCCGTTTCCGTGATGAGCTCGTACTTGTTCACGGTGGCGGCGTTCAGCTCAATGATCACATTGAGGCGCAACTCTTCTTCATCAACAAAAGCCGGTAGAACATGCAAAAGGTTGGGCATGGTGCGGCTTGGTGCCCGGTCAAGATTGGCCATGGGCTTGCTTGTGTCAAAGGCAAACAGCCACCATGCTAGGCTCCCACCAACCCGCCAGCTCTGGGCTCATGGTCCTGCCCCTGTAGGGGGCCTTTAGGGGAGCAGGCTATCCTCCTCTGCAAGACCCGTAAACATTGTCTTGTCCAGCTCCATACGTTGCTCCATCTGGCGCAGGAAATAGCCGGTCATCATGGCAGAAGCCAATAGACCTGCCAGGTTGTCCCGGTTGGTGGTGATCTTTACGTCAAACTGTTCGGCGGGAATCATGCCCAGCAAACCCTGTACATTGTGACGAATAATGTCCTGGATGTCCCCACTGGCGGAGTAGGCAACCCGCTGTAGCACCTCTGGGTTTTGCTCCTGCAAGTACTGAATCAGTGGATTACCATGGATAGCCTCGGTGTCACTTGTCAAAAATTCCACGTTAAACATCAAGACACGGAGCATGGCTGCTTCCCACATTAACCCACCTCCAGCCACCGCACCATTGGCTGGTGAGGTGGCTCAGGAGTGGTGATCTCCGCACCCAATGGGGGGAACCTCTGCCAACTGACCCCAGCGCTGGGGTGGCCAGTAGCGAATGAGCGCACGACCCACCACGTGGTTCTGGGGCAATGGCCCCCAAACATGGGAATCCAAGCTGTTGTTGCGGTTGTCACCCAGCACCCAGAGCTGATGGGGGGGGACCTGCACCTCTGATTGTTCATAGGCCATGGGTTCAGCGGTCCAGGGTTCACTCAAGGCTTGGCCATTCAGCTCCAGTTGTCCCCCATGGACAGCAACTCGATCACCGGCTAGGGCCACAACTCGCTTAATCAGCACTTGGGATGGGCTGTAGCCCTTGGCCACCAACATATCCGGTGGCTGGAACACCACCACATCACCCCGCTGGGGCCCACAGCCCAGGTGAGCACTCAGTTTGTCCACCAGCAGGTAATCTCGCACCTGCAATGTGGGCACCATGGAACCAGAGGGGATCCAACGGGGTTCCATCACCCAGTGGCGCAGGGCTAGGGTGAGCACTAGCACCAGGGCCACGCTCCACAGGGTTCGCCACCCATGGCCCAAGATCCCTTCAGTGGGCAGGTGGTCTGGATCAGGTTGAGGGACAGGCAAAATACCCAGGAGAATTACGGTATGGATCAGGCTGCCATCAACCTTGACTGGTCCCTGCAGCTGTGGTGGACCTTACGTGGGGCAGGGGTAACCCATGGGGTCATCTGTCCGGGCAGTCGCTCAGGTCCCCTAGCCGTTGCCACAACACTCATCCCCGGCCTGCTGCGCCACACCACCATTGATGAGCGCTCCGCCGCCTTCTTTGCCCTGGGCTTGATTCGGGGAACGGGAACACCTGTGGTGGTGCTCACCACCTCTGGCTCCGCCGTGGCCAACCTGCTGCCTGCCTGCAGTGAAGCAGACATGGGTGCCTTGCCCCTAATCCTGCTCACCGCTGATCGCCCACCCCATCTTAAGCAATGTGGGGCCAACCAGACTGCCCCTCAGGAGGAATTTTTGCTGGCCAGTGCCCGGCGCATGGTGCAGCTGCCTCTGCCGGGGACCGGAACCTTACCCGTGCAGGTGGTCCAGGAAGCCATGGCCGCTGCCCGTGGTCCCCGGCACCACGGTGGTGTTCCAGCACCAGGGCCCATTCACATCAACCAACCCTTTGAGGAACCACTCCATGGGAGTAGGGCCCAGCTGGAGGCTGTGGAGGGTGGGGGCACACCATGGAAGCCCACAGCAATTACCACACCCCTTCAGCCAGTGGCTAACCCTTGCCAGCCACCCCTAGACTGGGATCAGCCTGGGCTCATCGTGGCTGGTCCCTATCGGGGTTCAGCCCTGGCCCTTTACCGGCAGCACATAACCCAGCTGGTTAGGCGCACCTGTTGGCCCGTGCTGGCTGATCCGTGCAGTGGCCTGCGTGGTCTCCCCCATCTGCCGGTGGTGAGCGGCTATGACCTGCTTTTGAGGACTCCCCAGCACCTCAGCAGCCCCAGCCAAATCCTGCGCCTGGGACCCTGTAGCCCCAGCCGTCCATTGTTGGATTGGCTCAACCACTCAACAGCACTCCAGGTGCAGGTCTGTGAGCAGGATCAGCGACTGTGGGACCCTCTGGGACGAATACGCTGGCGCTCAGGGGCTGGGTTGGCTCAGTTGGTCAACCAGTTGAGCCCCGGCCAACCTTCAACAGCTGCTATGGACCTGGGGGAAAAGTGGCAGCAGCAGCAGCAGCACCTGCACCATTGGCTGGACCAACACCTGGACCCATTGCCCATAAGTGAACCATGGTTGGCATGGGCCCTTGGCCGCTGGCTGGATTCCCAAGCCACAACCACGGTGCTGCTGGCCAACAGCTCCCCCATTCGGGACTGGGAAAGCTTTGCCCATCCCCGCACTCCCCATCAGATCACCTGCTTTCGTGGGGTTTCCGGGATTGATGGCACCCTATCCATGGCCGCAGGGTTGGCCATGGCTGCCGGTGCATCCCAGGTCACCCTGCTGGTGAGTGGTGATTTGGCCCTGCTCCACGACAGCAATGGTTGGCTCTGGCGCCACCAGCTCCAGAGACGGGGCAGGAGTCTATTGGTGATCCTCATTCAGAATGGGGGTGGGGGCATCTTTGAGCAGCTGCCCATCCGTCACAGGGGTTTGCCCATGGAGGAGCTTTTCACCATGCCCCAGATGGTGGACCACAGGGCTTTGGCGGCTGCCCATGGTGTGCCCAGCCAAACCCTGAACCAAACCCATGAGCTGACATCAGTTCTGGAGCAGGGAAGCCAGCAAGCCCGCTGCCATGGCATGGCCTTGATCCACTGTGTCACCAATGCCCAGGAAGATCACCAGCGTCGTCAGCAGCTACGGGCTGCTTGGCTGGCCCATGGTGGGGCACCATTGGAGACTGAGAATCCCCTTTGCCACGGTGATGGATTCCCACCAACCCCCCTCTCATCCCCAACCTGAGCCCGTCTTGCCAGGCACCAGTGATGTGCTCTGGCAGGTGGGGCACACCTATGAAGACATCCGCTTTGACCTGTGCAGCGAGGGATTTGCCCGCATTGCCATCAACCGCCCTGGCAAGCGCAATGCCTTTAGGCCGCGCACGGTGGTGGAGCTATTTGATGCCTTCTCCCGGGTGCGGGACAATCCCCAGCTTGGGGTTGTGCTGTTTACGGGTGTGGGACCTGCCCCGGACGGAGGCTTTGCCTTCTGCGCGGGGGGGGATCAGTCCGTGCGAGGTGATGGGGGATATGTGGATGAGACCGGGCTACCCCGGCTGAATGTGCTGGATCTGCAACAGTTGATCCGTAGGCTGCCCAAGGTGGTCATCGCCCTGGTGGCTGGCTATGCCATTGGTGGTGGCCAGGTGCTCCATGTGCTGTGTGATCTCAGCCTGGCTGCTGAGAATGCCATCTTTGGCCAAACCGGACCCCAAGTGGGCAGCTTTGATGCCGGCTTTGGTGCGGCCCATCTGGCCCGGTTGGTGGGGCAGCGCAAAGCTAGAGAAATCTGGTTCCTCTGCCAGCGCTACGACGCCCCTGCCGCCTTGGCCATGGGACTGGTGAACCGGGTGGTTCCCCTTGAAGCACTGGAGCAGGAGGGGGTCAACTGGGCGCGACGCATAATGACCATGAGTCCCACCGCCATCCGCTGCCTGAAGGCAGGCTTCAACGCAGAAACCGATGGCATGGCCGGGCTGCAGGAATTAGCTGGCCAGGCCACCAGCCTCTTCTATCGCACCACCGAAGCCCTAGAAGGCCGCAATGCTTTTCTTGAAAAGCGGTCACCCCATTACCAAGATCAGCCCTGGTTGCCCTAAGCCAAGCGGCCATTAGATAACCCTTTGGCGCGCGCGCGACCAGGGGCTAGCCAGGTGAGGGACTCCCGCCCCATGGAGGGCTTGGTCGCGGATTTGACAGCTGTCGCAGCGGCCACAGGGCTCCTCCCCATGGCTGTAGCAGCTCCAGGTGGTGGCAATGGGAACCTTCAGGGCAAGGGCTTGCTCAACAATCTCCTGCTTCTTGAGCTGGAGCAGGGGGGCCCAGAGTTGGGGACCTTGCCCCATGCGGCCGGCCTTGGTGGCCAAGTCCGCCAGTATCTGGTACTGGGCCAGGTAGTCACCGCGACAGTCTGGATAGCCGGAATAGTCCACCGCATTGACCCCCAGCACCAACCGCTGGGCTCCCCTGGCCTCTGCCAGGCTCAGGCCCAGGGCAATAAAGACCGTGTTGCGCCCTGGCACGTAGGTGGTGGGGATGATGTGGGGATTGACCCCATCCTGGGGTAGGGGTTGTTGCAGGTCCGTGAGGGCTGAGCCGCCCCAAGCCCCCAGGTTGACCACCAGCTGCTGGTGTTCTGCTAGGCCCATGGCCCTGGCCAGGGCCGCTGCAGCTTGCAGCTCCCGGCGGTGGCGCTGCCCATAGTCTAGGGACAGGCCAATGACCTGATAGCCAGCTGCCATGGCCATGGCCGTTGCGGTGGCAGAGTCCAGGCCACCGGAGAGGAGGGCCACAGCAAGGGGAGCATGGTTACTCACGGAACCGGTGTGCTCTGGGGGCCCTTTATGGACATTGGGCTGGTCAAGCTGGGCCAGAAGGAATCAGCTGACGCTGTTCCAGGGCAGTCAGCACATGGGCAACGGCTTCCTCCAAGGTGCCGGTGCCGGTCTGCACCACCAGCTCAGGGTTCTGGGGGGGCTCATAGGGAGAATCCAGCCCCGTGAAGTGCTTGATCTGACCTGAGCGCGCTTTGGCATAAAGACCCTTGGGATCCCGCTGCTCACAGGTGGCCAGGTCGGCGGCGCAGTAAATCTCCACAAAATCACCAGGTGCCACCAGAGCTCGGGCCCGATCTCGATCCCCTTGAAAGGGAGAGACAAAAGCCGTCAAGGTGATCACCCCGGCATCCAGAAATAACTTGGCCACCTCACCAATGCGGCGGATGTTCTCCACCCGATCAGCGTCGGTAAAGCCCAGATCCTGGCAGAGGCCGTGGCGCACATTGTCTCCATCCAACACATAACCCGCCACCCCCCGGCGATGGAGCTCACCGTTCACACCATTGGCCAGGGTGCTCTTGCCAGAACCGGAGAGACCTGTAAACCAAAGGATGGCACTGCCATGACCCCGGAGGGCTTCCCGATCCTGGCGGCACACTGTGGCCTGGTGCCAGACAAGGTTCTTGGCAGTGGGTGTGGATGTGGTCACAGATCAAAACGCCAGCCGGCCTTCCATATGTCTACAGCATCTCACCATGGTCTTGGCGGGGGGAGTGGCTCAGCCACCGGAGCGTTTGGGTCGGTAACCGCGCCGGGTGAGCTGCTCCAGCACTGCCATCGTCTGATCACCTTGCAGAACAATGGTGTTCTCCTGCACGGTGCCCCCTGTACCTGTGGCCGCCTTAAGCGCTTTAGCCAGGCCATTCAGCTGCCCTATGGGTAGTTCCAGCCCTGTGATGATGGTCACAGTCTTGCCGCCCCGCCCCCGACTACTGCGCTGCACTCGCACCTGCTGCTGGGCTGGTGGTGGTTTGCCAGTGTCCTGCTGCCGGCCATGGGGGACCTGATGCTCATCAGGTATGAACTCACGCCAATCCCTATTGCGGGCCATTCTGCATCCTCTAGTCATCCAGGGTTTCCGCCTGCACATCAATGGTCTTATCCACACCCCCACTGCCCGGTGCAGCCCCCACAAAGCTATACCCACAGGCTGGGCAGGTGGTGGGATTCATGGTAGGAGCACCACAGTTGGGACACTGCTTGATCTGCGCTTGCAGACGGCGCCACCACAGCCAGCCAATCACCCCCACCACCGCAGGAAGCAATAGGAGAAGTATGGTCAACCCCTGAGCCAGGCCAAAGATCAACCGCAGGGTTGGGCCCGGCAGCAGGATCAGTGCAGCCAGAACACCGATTAATAGAAGCCAAGGGGGGTGACGTTCCATGGTTATGGCAGCAGGGAGGGTGACCGTTGTCTAAGTCTTGGACATGGTTATCTTCAGGCTATTAGGAAACCAGATTCACCAAGCGACCTGGCACCACAATGACCCGACGCGGCATTGCTCCCTTGAGCCAGCGTTGGGCAATCTCACTGCTACAGACCAGGTGCTCCAATTCCTCTCGGGAGGCGGTGCTGGGCACCTTCATACTCCCCCGGGTTTTGCCCTGGATCTGGATGACCACATCCATCAGCTCCTGTTTGAGGGCCTCCAGATCCAGCTGTGGCCAGTTTTGGCTGTGCACACTGCCTTGGCCACCCAGTTGCCGCCAGAGCTCTTCAGCCACGTGGGGAGCAAAGGGAGCCAGCAACCGCAGCATGGTGTCCATGGCCTCCACTTGCACAGCTGCTGATGCCTTATGCAGGTGGCTGAGTCCATTGGCCAGCTTCATTAGCTCAGATACAGCGGTGTTAAACCGATAGGCCCCATCCAGGTCTTCGCCAATGGCCTGGATGGCAGTGTGGACGCAACGGCGAACCTGATGGTCCATGGGGTTGGTCTCGCTGGTGGTGCTGGCTTCCATGCCATTGAGTCGCCCACCCCGTTGCTGGAAGGCTGCCCCTAGACGCCAGAGCCGCTGTAGGAAACGGAACTGCCCCTCCACATCTGCATCGCTCCACTCCAAATCCTTCTCCGGTGGTGCCTTGAAAAGAATGAACATCCGTGCCGTATCCGCCCCATATTTGCCAATCACCAAGGTGGGATCCACGCCGTTGAGCTTGGACTTGGACATTTTTTCAAAGAACACCTCTAGGGGATGGCCGTCATCAGGGTCCAAGGGCTGGTCAGGGTTTTGCACCTGAGCTGGGGCCACATACTTTCCTGTGCGTGGGTTGCGGTAGGTGATGGCCTGCACCATGCCCTGGGTGAGCAACCGTTGAAAGGGCTCACGAAAGCCCAAGAAGCCCCGATCCGCTAAGGCTTTGGTGAAGAAACGGGAGTAGAGCAAATGCAAGATGGCATGTTCCACACCCCCTACGTATTGATCAACGGGCAACCATTGGTCCACCCGCTCCCGGCGGAAGGCCTCCTGGGGGTTGTTTGCATCGGCATAGCGCAGGAAGTACCAGCTGGAGCACATGAAGGTGTCCATGGTGTCGGTTTCCCGCTGGGCTGGCTTGCCGCAGGAGGGGCAAGCCACATGGAGCCAATCCTTGGCTTTGGCTAAGGGACTCCCCCCCTTACCGGCCAATTGCAGATCCCGGGGCAACTGCACAGGCAGCTGGTCTTGGGGAACAGGCACAGCCCCACAGTCAGGGCAGTGGATGATGGGAATGGGACATCCCCAGTAGCGTTGACGGGATACCAACCAATCCCGAAGGCGGTAGGTGGTTTTCTCCTGGCCCAGCTGCCCCTTGGCCAAGGCAGCAGTGATCTGGGCCTTGGCCTCCTGGCTGGGCAAACCACTGAAGGCTCCGGAGTTCACCAGGATGCCGGGGTCACAGAAGGCTTCCTCCAGCCCATCAGCATGGTGGCCGTCGGGTGTGATCACCACCTTGATGGGCAGGTGGTGGTGGTGGGCAAAGTCAAAGTCCCTACTGTCATGGGCCGGGACCCCCATCACGGCACCAGAGCCATAGTCAAGTAGCACGTAGTCCGCAATCCACACGGGTATGGGTTCACCGGTGAGGGGATGCTGCACATGGGCACCCAGGGGAACACCCCGTTTGGGTTGGTCTTCCGCCGTGCGCTCCATGGTGCTGGTGCGGGCCATCTCAGCCCGGAAGGCGGACACGGCCTCCTGGTGCTCCCCGTGGGTCAAGCTGTCCACTAGAGGATGCTCCGGCGCCAGCACCATATAGGTGACGCCAAACAAGGTGTCTGGGCGGGTGGTGAACACCTCCACCGCAACAGGGTCTTGGCCATTGGTGGGGTCTGCAAGGGGAAACAACACCTGCGCTCCAGTGGAACAGCCAATCCAGTTGGCCTGCATGGTGCGCACCCGCTCCGGCCAGCCCTCCAGCAAGTCCAGATCTGCCAATAGGTCCTTGGCGTAGTGGGTGATGCCAAGAAACCACTGGCGCAGGAGGCGCCGCTCCACCAGGGCACCGGAACGCCAAGAGCGCCCTTCACTATCCACCTGCTCATTGGCTAACACCGTCTGATCCACCGGGTCCCAGTTGACGGCAGCTTCCTTCTGATAGGCCAGCCCTGCTGCAAAGAGCTCCAGGAAAATCCACTGGGTCCAGCGGTAGTAGTCCGGCTGAGAGGTGTTAACTTCCCGCTTCCAGTCAATGGATAGGCCCAGGGCATCCAGCTGGGTATGCATTTGGGCAATGTTCTGCTCTGTCCATTGGCTGGGCTCCACAGAGCGCTCAATGGCAGCATTTTCCGCTGGCAAACCAAAGGCATCCCAGCCCATGGGATGGAGCACTGCTTTCCCCTTCATCCGTTGCACCCGGGCCACCACATCCGTAATGACGTAGTTGCGCACATGGCCCATGTGCAAGCTCCCAGAGGGATAAGGGAACATGGAGAGGGCATAAAAGGT
>RKSC01000005.1 GCA_007571085.1 Synechococcus sp. PNGco_S_binSS4 | reverse complement strand
TTCATCATCCCAGCGGACCACACCATTCCCCCCAGGAAGCATCACCACTTGAAATGGCGGTTGCAACCGCCAGCGCAGCAGACCAGCATCTGCTGTGAGCTGGGCATAAACCGTCCCTTGTCGAGTGATGGTGACTTGGGCAGGTGCGGCAAGGGACACCTCCAAGATGCCATGGTCAGGTTCCCTCAAAGGTTGTAAGGCCTCCCGCAACAGCTGGCGGCGAATGACTGGATCCTCTAGGCGGGCCAGGGGTTGAAACTCCATAGCCGGGTTGGCCACCTCCCCCTGGTCCTCCAGGCGCACTGGTATGTCGCTGAGCTGAATGGAAAGGGGCAAGGGTGAGATGGGCTCTAGGCTCAACAGGTTGGCGGCGGCAAGACGACGCTGCTGCAGATTTAACCCATAGAGCAAGGCCAACAGCAAAAATCCATAGATCAAAAGCCCCTGGCCACTCTCAAGGTTGATCCGAATTTGGGAAGCAGAGAGAGTAGACCAGAAAGCACTCTCCCGGCCACGGGCAGTGGCCGGGCGCCCAGCTGCCCCCTTCAAGATGGGCAGGGGCAGACCTAAGGTCTCTGACAGGCGCCTGAGTGCGGAGTCCAGCTGGCTATCCTGGGGCAACCGTTCAGCCCGCCCCCTTTCCAGGGCATTCAAAATGGCAGGGCTGACACCGATCTGGGAAGACAATTGCCCCCTGGAGAGATTCCGCTCCTTCATGTACTTGCGGAGGGCTGCACTGACTTCAGCACGGGCCTGGGGAAAGGAGTCAGTGTCCTGCATCAGGTGCTAGCTGGGGAAACCTAAACCTGCTACGTCAATGTATTATTAAGGAGAGGCGTGAGTCCATGGTCCGGTTCATCCACACAGCAGATTGGCAGATTGGCAAGGGCTACGGAAGCTTTGCTGATGAGGCTGCCATGGGCCTCAGACAGGAGCGCATTGGTGCCATTGACCGCATTGCTGCAGTGGCCCAAGAGTTTGAGGCGGCCTACGTGGTGGTTGCTGGGGATCTTTGGGATGCTCCCACACTGCCCATGGAGATTGTGAATGAGGCTTTTGCTGCCATCGGCAGGGTGGGGCGACCCGTTGTGGTGATTCCTGGAAACCACGACCATGGCGGGCCTGATGGCATTTGGCAGAGGCAAGAGGTTCAGGGGGCCCAGAAGCGCTATGCCCCCAACCTGCAGCTACTCACCCAGCCAGGGCCCCATAAGCTGGCTGACACGGTGGTGATGGCCTGCCCATTGCTGCGGCGCCACAGCGCCATGGATCCCACAGATTGGCTGGGGTCATTCAATTGGGACTCCCTGCCACCAGATCAGCCCCGGCTTGTGCTGGCCCATGGGAGCGTGAAGGATTTCGGCCAACGGCTCCACCATAACATCATTGATTTGAAGCGGCTGCCCACCATGGCCGTGGACTACATTGCCCTTGGCGATTGGCACGGGCTCAAGCAGGTGGGTCCCAAGGCCTGGTATTGCGGCACACCGGAGCCGGACGAGTTTGATCCTAATGATGAGAGCAGTGCCCGACGGGGCCAAGTTTTGCTGGTTGAAGCAGAGCGGAACCAAGAACCCCATGTGAAACCCCGCCCCACTGGTGGTCTCCGCTGGCACCACCTGAGGGCTGAGCTCTCCAGTGCAGAGGATTTACACCGCCTCCAGCAATCTGTGGACCAGCGCATTGGCAATAGGGTGCGCCGTGATCTGCTCAGCCTGGACATTGGCCACAGCAGCTTGGATCTTGCCAGCCATGCCAGCTATGTACAATGGCAAGAGACTCTGGCTCAGCAGCTGTTGGTTGTTCATAGTAAAGGGTCCTGCACAGCTGTACCCAGAGGTGAAGGCCTGGACAGTCTGCTGAAGGGAGCTAATGCTCCTCTCATCCGCTCCGTGGCCAGCCAGTTGCAGCAAAAACTTGAAGGTCCTAAACCTGAGATTGCCTCCAAAGCACTTGAAGTGTTGTTCCACATGGTTCAAAAAAGATCAACCTAGGCTCCTTGCCAATGAGACTTGTGCGCTGCCGGCTTCGCAATGTACGCATCCATGGGGAGCTGAGCTTGGATTTTGCACCGGGGCTCACCATGGTTGGTGGTGCCAATGAAACAGGCAAGAGCACCCTGCTTCAAGCCCTCCATCGGACCCTGTTTCTTAAGGCCACCGCCAGGGGCTCCATGGTGGAGGAGTTGGGCTCTCGCACACACAAGGGGATTCCCACAGTGGACCTGGAATTTGAGGCCAGGGGAAGAGGGTGGCAACTCCATAAGGAGTTCAGCGGTGGTTCACGTGGGCAGGTGCAATTGCAGCAGGCCCCTGGTGGTGATGGTCCTGTGCTCCGGGGACCAGAAGCAGAAGCAGAGCTGGCAAAGCTGCTGGAGGAGGATGGACCATTGGATGGTCGCACAGCTGGTTCCTCCCTCAAGCTGCGCTGGGCCCACCTGTGGGTTGAGCAGGGGCGGGCTGGGGCCAACCCCCTTCAAGATCAAGATGGTCGTCAATTCTATCCCCTGGAGCAACTGATCCAGCAGTTGGAGAAACGGGGTGGGGCAGCACTGCAATCCCCGTTGGATCAGCAGGTGGCTGATGACATTGATGAATTGCTCAAAAACACCTTCACCAAGACTGGTAAATCCAAAAAACACTCATCCCTTGGGGAGGCTGAGGAGAAGGAAGCAGCAGCCGAGGATGCACTGGAGCAGGCAAAACAACTGGTGGAGGAAGACAAAAACGTCAGCGATGAGCTGAGTCAAGTCTATGATAAGTTAGCCAATATCAATGGCCAGTTAAGTAACCTCAAAGAGCAGCTGCCCCACCTGCAGTTGCTACAAAATCGTTACACTCCACAAAGGAAAGAACTTAAAACCTGTGGTGACACGGTGAAGCGGCTTGGTCAAGATCAGCGCAGCCTCAGGGAACTTACCCGTAAAGAGCAGGAGCAGCAGGTGAAGCACCGGCACCTGCAGGAGAAAGATAAGGAATTTACACAACAACTGGATAGTGCCCAGCAAACCAAAACTGAATACCAGCAGCAGCACAATCGTCTAAGAGAACGGGAGGTATGTTTGGAATCTCAAATGAGTCAATTACAGTGGCGCAAGAATCGCAAGCAGCTCCGGCAGCAGATTCAAGAGCTAGAACGACAGAAGAAGGCTCAGGATCAATTGCAAAAGTCCCTAGGGGGTTTGCCCCAGATCAAGA
>RKSC01000069.1 GCA_007571085.1 Synechococcus sp. PNGco_S_binSS4 | reverse complement strand
TCAGCAGCCTGGTGAAGCACCCCAGCTGTCGCACCACGGTCCATGGCACCACAGCTGAGGTATCGCCGCCAAGCCCGGGCCCCAGGAACCCCTTGCACCAGTTGTAGGAGATGGCGGGCCACATCCCAGAGGCGTCCTCCACGGAGAAGGTGTGCTTCGGCATAGGGAATCATGGCCTCCACAATGGCGGAGGGGAGTGGGGGGGTGCAGGGGGATTGGCCATAGAACACTGCATCCACATCAGACCAGCGGAGGGGATGGTCATAAACAGCCCGGCCCACCATGGCCCCATCACACATTGCCAGGGCTTTCTGGCAATCCACCATGGTGGTGAGGCCCCCATTGAGCTCGATGGATAAATCAGGACGCTCCTGCTTGAGGCCCATCACCAGGTCATGGCGCAGGGGAGGGATGGTGCGGTTTTGCTTGGGGTTAAGGCCTTTTAGCCAGGCCTTGCGGGCATGGACAATGAAACGCCGGGCACCGGCCTGGGCCAGTGTGTCCACAAATGGGAGGAGATGGTGGTAGCCCTCCTGATGGTCAATGCCTAGGCGATGCTTCACGGTGATGGGCAGGCTACTGGCGGTGGTCATGGCCTCAATACAGCGGGCCACGTGGTCAGGTTCTGCCATCAGGCACGCCCCAAAACGCCCCGCCTGCACCCGCTCACTGGGACAGCCCAGGTTCAGATTCAGCTCGTCATAACCCCAGGCTTCTGCTAGGCGGGCCGCCTCCGCCAACAGCAGGGGATCATCACCCCCCACCTGAAGGGCCAAGGGGCGTTCCACGGGATCGTAGTCCAGCAGGTGTCCCTTGTGGCCGTAGTGGAGTGCCTGGGCCACCACCATCTCTGTGTAGAGCAGGGCCTCACGGCTGATTTGACGCATCAGCACCCGGAAATGCCGATCAGTGCAGTCCAGCATTGGTGCCACACTGAAGGGATATGGGGTCAAGGGGGGCATGGGGGTGGCTGGAGCAGGCTGGCTAGGCACATATGGAATCACCTAAAATTGGTTCTTGATCCGGGTTCTAAGGATGGCTTCATTGCACAGCTCTGTAACACGCCGCAACCTACTGCTGGGTCTTGCTACCTCTATGGTGATTGTTTTGAAGCCATCAATGGCCAATGCCCCATCTCCAGCAGGGGAATCTGCCTGGGATTTGACTGAATCCCAATGGCGCCAACTGCTTTCTCCCGAAGCGTTTAATGTGTTACGGCGAGAAGGGACGGAGCGGCCATTCACCAGCCACCTGCTGGAGGAGAAGCGGGAGGGCACCTTTGTGTGCAAGGGCTGTGGCCTGCCCTTGTTTTCCTCTGCCACCAAGTATGAAAGCGGCACAGGCTGGCCCAGTTTTTGGGAGCCACTCCCTGACAGCATTGGCACCAAGCTGGACTTCAAGCTGTTGCTTCCCCGCACGGAATACCACTGCCGCCGCTGTGGTGGTCACCAGGGTCATGTGTTCAATGATGGTCCTAAGCCAACCGGGAAGCGCTATTGCAACAATGGTGTGGCCCTTAAGTTTGTTCCCACAGAAGCAACCAATAGCACCAGTTAATGGAAAATAGTTAGTGGAAATAAGTATAGCCAAGATAGGGAACCCATGCCCACCATTGCCACCACTGCCATGGTCCAGATCCGTCCCCTTCTGCCAAAAGATTGGCCGGCCACATGGCAGATCATGGAGCCGGTGGTGCGGGCTGGCGAGACCCTTCCCTTTAATCCAGCCATGGATGCTGGGGCAGGTTATGCCATCTGGGTAGAAGCTGCCCAGAAGGCATTTGTGGTGGTGACAGGGGATGGCCAGGTGTTGGGCACCTACCATATCAAACCCAATGGACCAACCCTGGCTGCCCATGTGTGCAACTGTGGCTATGTGGTGGCCCCCACGGCCCGGCGGCAAGGCATTGGCAGTTTGATGTTCTCCCACTCCCAGGAGCAGGCAGTGGCATTGGGGTTCCAGGCCATGCAGTTTAATTTGGTTGTTGCCACCAACACTGCTGCGGTGCAGGCCTGGCAACGGAATGGCATGGCCATCATTGGAACCCTACCGGGTGCCTTTCATCATCAGCGCTTGGGCTTTGTGGATGCCCATGTGATGTTTAAGTCACTCAAGGGGGATTAAGCATATTTCTTATATCAACTGGAACTCTTTCAAGGCATGGACCAGGTTGTGGTGATCATGGCCAGGTCTTGCAAGCTTGCAGAGGGCAAAACGTTCCAGCTCACTCAGCTGCTGCCACCGATGGTGGTCCATGGTCTGCCCCAGCTTGGTGAGGCCATGGGCTACATGGGAAGGGGGCTGTTCCTGGTGCCATGGGGGCTCCTTCGGGATGGGCAGCTCCCCAACGGTGCCACAGGCCATGGCAGCGGTTTGCTGCTTGAGATGGATGGCAAAACCATGGAGCTCCTGGGGACCATCGGGCCACTCCACCAGCTGTTGACGCTCCACTTGGGTAAAAGCCAGCCAGTGGCCAAGCTTAAGCTTGATGCCCGCCAGGTCTAACTTGCGGCGCACGCAGAGGGGGATACAGCGCCAGCTGCCTGTGAAGTCTGCTTCGAAGTCAAAGCAACGGCTTGCTTCGCTCTGTTTTACCTCACTCACGGGCAGGGCACATGTTGACGTTGAGGCTCCATGTTTTGGAGCACATGGCAGAGCTGATCATGCTTCTGCCGCACCTGGCCACTGGAGAGCAATGCTGCTGCCTCCCCTAGGCAATCAGGTAAGGAGCGTTCACGGTGGAGGAGCCATAGGTAAGACCCGCTGTTCCAAATCACAGCACGGCGGAGGGGGCCATGGTTGTCTAAGGCAGCTTGGGCCATCTGGGACCACTCCTTCTCCCCACCCCACACCAGGTCTGCACCAAAACAACCATGGTCACGGGGATGAAAGATCTGCCGCTCTGCTTGACCATCCCGAACATGGGCAAGGATACCAGCGCGGCTGGTGGGAATGTCAGTGCTCCCCTCCAGACCCTTGACTGTGACAATGTTGGTCTCCCCATGCTCAGCCAATGCGGCCCAAGCCCGACTCTCTGTGGGGGGATGAACAAATCCAGACACCAACATGTGCTTACCCTTATGGGGTGACCAGAGCAGCTCTAGGCTGGCCACCGGTGGCCGTTTCCCCAGCTCATCCCTAATGTCCACAAGGGCTTCTGCAGCGGGAAAGTGGAGCGGCTGATGGATTAAGGTTAATTGTTCCTGCTGAAGGCAGTGCTGGGCAGCGGCAACGGTGAGCCCAGAAAAATCAATGCCCACCTGCTTAAACAGCTCCATGGGGGTGATGCCGTATTTGATGGGCATGCGCCGCCCCCCATGGAGAATGACCGGGTGGCCTGCCGCAGCCAAGACCAAAGCTGTGAGGGGAAAAACCGGTGCGGTCCTGGTGCGACCGTCGTAGGGCATTCCAAAACAAACGGGTAGCAGGTGGGGGTCTTGAATCTGAACCGATGGGCCACAGGCGTTGTAGTGGTCCAGCATCCCCGCCAACTCTTGGGGTTCCGGACGGCGGATGCGGTGGGCGATGAGAAAGGCCCCCACCTGGGCAGGGGTGGCATCACCGCTGAGCATCAAACCCATGGCCTCTGCCGCCTCTTTGCGGGAAAGACCACTGCTGGTGTGCTCACCACTACCAATTTTGCGCAACAGCTCACGGAAGCGTTGGCGGTTCCTAAGGTTCACCATGGGGCAGCTTCTGTGTCAATCATCTACCTGTTCCACGGGGAAGATGGAACCGTGCCCAGGCATGATGTGCCCAGGCATGATGTGTTGGTCTGAAGGTGCCATGGTAACAACTGCTTTAGGTGCTTAAGGACCAGTTCACCTGGATCATCTGTGCCAGCCTACTGGCCCACTGGCAGGGCTAAAGTATCTGTTGCGACAGTTTAGGCTTTTCCTATGATTGACTATCATTGAAGTGGTTGGAAATATGCAGAAGGGATACACCAACTTGGGGAGTAGTCCTTATCCTTAGAAGCATCTTTGTATTTTGGACTGCTGTTGCCATGAACGCTTCATATCAGGTCACCAGTCCAGAACTTGCCCAGACCATCGCCAGTGTGGCCACTGCCTTTCGACAACGCTTTCCTGATGGACGGGCTGACCTCTGCCCTTGGCGCGATGACTGGCGCACCCGCCATTGGGAACAACCCAACTCCATTGATCTGGGATTTCACTTTCCCGGCTGGAGCCCACGCTTGGCCTGTCGCAGTGTTTTGGTGCAGCTGCAGTTCCAAACACCACCCGGCCAGCGGGGCCGGTTATTGGGCTTGGTGCTACGGGGCATCAGCTTTCGGGGAGAGCAATGGTGCCTTGCAACCATGGGCCCATGGCAACCGGAAGGGAAGGACACCCCTGCAGAGGAAGTGAGCCAAGCACTCCAGAACTTCTGCCGGGATGTTTTCCGGCTGTTTGACAAGTCTCACCAGTGCAAATGATCAAAACCCTTCCAGCTTTCAGAACTGTACTGTTAAACTAGATTTTCCCACAAGTAGATTTTCCCGCAAGCTTGAGGAGCTCCAGCCTATAGCTAATCTAGGGCTGCCTCTTCAGATTCTTGTTCAGATTCTTAATTGCTCCCCAGCTGCTGCAGCTGTTGCCAAAAGCCAGGGTAGGACACACCAGCAGCATCAGCACCATCAATGGGGCTGGGGCCATGGGCGTTGAGGGCAGCCAAGGCTAGGCTCATGGCCACCCGGTGATCTGCTTCACTGTCCAGCTGGGCACCCTGCAGTTTCTGGGGACCTTGAATCACCAGTCCATCGGCGGTTTCCTCCACAACAGCGCCCATGGCCTTCAACTGGCGGGTCATCACAGCCAAGCGATCCGTTTCCTTAACCCGCAGCTCTCCAGCACCAGAAATCTGACTGGTGCCCTGGGCAAAGAGGGCTGCCACCGCGAGAATGGGAATCTCATCCACCAGGCGGGGGACCAGTTCAGGGCCAATGGAAAAAGGCCCCAGGGGACCATGACGGACCAGAAGGTCCCCCACAGGTTCACCAACAATCTGCCTTTGCCTCTCCACCTGCACCTGGGCACCCATGGTCTGGAGCACCTCCAGCACCCCTGTGCGGGTTGGATTTAAGCCAACTTGAAGGAGCCGCAGACGGGAGCCTGGGGTGATGGCAGCCCCCACCAACCAAAACGCAGCGGAGCTGATGTCTCCAGGAACAACAATCTCCTGGCCCTGTAAGGGCTGGCCGGGGTTGAGACGCACATGGCGGCCATGGTCGCCGGTGACCTGTAAATCCGCTCCAAAAGCCTTCAACATGCGTTCGCTGTGGTCCCGGGAGCGGATGGGTTCGATGACCGATACACTGCCATTGGCCATCAGACCTGCCAGCAACAGGGCAGATTTCACTTGAGCCGAGGCCACGGAGGTGCCAATGGTTCCCCCTCGTAGCTGGCAACCGTTCACAGCCAGGGGAGCCAGGTTGCCGTTGTCCCGCCCAGAAATATTGGCACCCATGGACCGGCAGAGGGGACGACTGACCCGTGCCATGGGCCGCTGCCGCAGGGAGGCATCACCGGTGAGGAAAAAATGACGCCCTCGACAACCAGCCAACAGACCCATCAATAACCGCATGGTGGTGCCGGAGTTGCCACAATTCAGCACATCTTCAGGCTCCTGCAGACCATCCAACCCCACCCCCTCCACCACCACAGGCTGGTCCTTGGTTCCCAAGGGGCTAATGTTCACCCCCATGGCCCTCAGACAATCCGCCGTACTACAGGGGTCTGCCGCCGTCAGCAGCCCATGAATTGTGGTGGTACCTTCTGCAATGGCACCAAAGAGCAAGGCCCGGTGGGAAATGGACTTATCCCCAGGCACCATCACCTCCCCCCGCAAGCTACAGCCCGGCTCAATGGTGATGCTGCCCCCCTCCATCAGCAAGGAGTTGCCGGCAATGGCTGATCGAGACACAAACGCTCCAACGGGGTTAGGTGGATGTAATCGTGTCAGCCCACACCATAGAAGGCAAGGATAGGGAAACTTAAAGCATCAAGGCATTTTCATCCTCCAGGATGGCTTGCCATGAGCGCAGGTCAAGGAACAGCTCCTCCAAGGTGGTCTCCCGCAATGCCGTGGTTAGGGAACACCGTAGACGCCGCTGCAGTACCCCCAACACCTGGTCGCTGGCCCCACCTTCAGGATCTGGAGGGGGTTCAGGTTGTTGCAAGGGTTCTCCCACGGCATGGGCTACCATCTCCAGGCAAATGGTGCCCGCTGGCTGGGCCAGTCCATAGCCACCGGTGCGACCCCGCTGGGCCACCACCAACCCAGAGCGGCGCAATTGCAAAAGAATCTGCTCCAGCATGGCAGCAGGGATCTTCTGCCCCTGGGCAATTTGGGATGCGGAGCACAGTGCTTCCGGCGCCTGGGTCAACTCCAGCAGGGCTTTTAAGGCGTAGAGGGTGCGACGTTGCAGCACAGGGGAGAGGGGGGAAGCAATGGTCTTAAGGGCGTTCCAGGCGGGCCAGCACGTTTTCCATCACATAGCCAAACAGCTGGGGATCTGCGGGGGTCTGCCCCAAATCCGCCAGCCCCAGTTCTGACCACCGTTCCGTGATGCGCGCCTCAGTGGCTGCATCCCTCTCCAGCACATTACCCCAGCTGTGGCGCCGCTCCGGGCCCAGCTTGGTGGTGGCATCAATGGCCATGCGGCCACCAAGGCCAATGCGCTCACTGGCAAAATCCAGGCTGTCGAAGGGGCTATCTGGAATGACCAGCAGATCTCGCTGGGGATCCACCTGGGCACTGATGGCCCAGAGCACCTGGCGGGGGTCACGCACATTGATGGTTGCATCCACCACCACCACAAACTTGGTGTAGGTGAACTGGGGCAACACACCCCAGAAGGCCATGGCGGCCCGCCGCGCTTGACCCGCATAGGCCTTATCAATGGCAATGACCGCCAGCTTGTAGCTGAGGGCATCCATGGGGAGGAAGAAGTCTTTGATATCCGGAATCTGTTTCCTCAGGATGGGGGTGTAGATCCGGTTCAAGGCGATGGCCAGCATGGCCTCTTCCTTAGGTGGTCGTCCGCTGAAGGTGGCCAAAAAGATGGGTTTACGGCGATGGGTAATGGCCTCCAGGCGAATTAGGGGGGAATCCTCAATGCCCCCATAAAAGCCCATGTGATCCCCGAACGGTCCATCCCCATGGCGCTCACCCGGATTGATCCGCCCCTCAAAAACCATTTCACTCTGGGCTGGAACCTGGAGATCCACGGTACGGCAGGGGGCCAGATGCACACCATGGCCGCCATAGAGCCCAGCAAAGAACCATTCCGAGAGGTTGACGGGAATGGGGGTGGCAGCAGCCAAGATCAGCAGGGGATGGACACCGATGGCAATGGCCACCTCCAAAGGTTTCCCCATGGCCTCCGCCTTCCGCAGGTGCCGTGCCCCACCTCGAACCGAGAGCCAGTGGACCGTCATGGTGTTTTGGGACTGGCGCTGCAGCCGATAGACCCCCACGTTGGGTACCCCCGTTTCTGGATCCTTGGTGATGACCAGGCCCAAATTGACAATGCTTCCCCCATCCCCCGGCCATGGGCGCAGCAGGGGCAAGGCATTCAGATTCACCGCCTCTCCCTTCAACACCACCTGCTGACAGGGGGGCAGAAGATCCCGGGCAGGGCGGGCCCGCAGCACATCCCATAGGAGAGCACCCATGGCCACCAACTCCTTAGGGCGCTTGGGGGGCTGGGGCTGCTGCAGGGTTGCCAGGCGCTGGCCCAGGTGCTCCAGCTCCTCCGGCTGCTCCATGCCCATGGCCCACACCACCCGCTCCACCGTGCCCAGAAGATTGATGGCCACCGGCCATGGGCTACCCAACACGTTCTCAAACACCAAGCCAGGACCACCCATGGTGAGGACCCGATCAGCAATGGCGGCCAATTCCACATCGGGATCCACCGGGGCTGTGATGCGCCGCAGCTGGCCTCGCTCCTCCAGATGTGCCAAAAATTGGCGGAGATCTTGGGTCATGGAAACAGCCAACCACCCAGCTACTGTGGCAGGTTGCAGATGCTGTGGTGTGATGCAGGTTCAGTATTGGTCCACGCCAGAATCGGTCCCCAGCCAAGACCAACCCGATGCTGCGGTGGTTATTGATGTGCTACGGGCCACCACCACCATTGGCTGGGCACTGCACAATGGGGCCACAGCCATTCGGGTGTTTTCTAATCTGGAGGCCCTCCAGCAGGCTGCCGCCAAGCTGCCCCAGCACCAGCGCCTCATGGCGGGGGAGCGGGGTGGACAGCAGCTGGAAGGCTTTGACATGGGCAATTCTCCCGTTGCCATGGCACCTGCTCTGGTGAAAGGGAAGGAGATTTTCCTCAGCACCACCAACGGCACCCGTGCCGTAGAGAAGGTGCAGGCCATACCATGGGTGGCCACATGCTCCCTCAATAACCTCAAGGCCGTTGCCCAAAAGCTGGCGCAGTTACAGGGGGACCAGGTATGGATTGTGGGTAGTGGTTGGGAAGGAAGCTATTCCCTTGAGGACAGCCTAGCTGCAGGGGGCCTGCTCCACACCATGGCTGCTGGGCTGGGTCAGGAGCCCCAGAGCCACTGCGGTAATGATGAGATGGCCGCCGCCGCCGCACTCTGGCAAGTCTGGAAAGACAATCCGGAAACCTGCCTGCGCCTCTCCACCCATGGTCAGCGTCTACAACGCCTCAGTAACCATGATGCCGACTTTCGCTGCTGTGGTGCTGTCAACAGCCTGGGGGTGGTGCCCATGCAGTCTAACCCTGGTGTGCTATGCCTTTTGCCATAGTTGAAAAAGATCCAAAAAGACCCTGTGAAAAAGATCCTGGTGGAACCCCATTGCAATGGGATTTCCTGACCAGCCTGCCCAATTTATCCCGCCACAAACCCCTGACCTTTCCCTACTGCCAGCCCTGCCAGGGGGGTTGTGACCTTCACCATGGGCACCTAGTGTGGAGCTTTCCATGCCAAGGGCTTCTGCTGGGGCAAACTGTCAATACCGGTGGAGCACCAGCAGTATTGGAGCATGTGCCTGCGCTGTGGCCACCAGTACCGGTCCATTGGGCGGTCCATTGGGCTAAATTAGAGAGACAAGTCACCCCGACAAGAGTTGTTAAATTATCTGGAAGAAAATTCGGTTTAGGGTTTAGGTATAATTTATTTGGGGTTAGGGTTTACGGAATTGCTGGCATCATCCCATGCCTCTCATCCAAGTCAGGACAATACCACCCCTACCTATGGCTAGGAGCTGCCTCACAGCAGTGCTCTTGAGCTCTGCTCTGGCCCTACTAGAACCTGCTCAAGCTCACCATTCTGTCACCATAGATGGAACTCAGCACTGGTGCGCTGGCGAA
>RKSC01000047.1 GCA_007571085.1 Synechococcus sp. PNGco_S_binSS4 | reverse complement strand
TCCCGCCGTGATTTTGGTGCAATCTGCTGACCCATGGCAGCCCAAAGTGTTGCGGGCAGCAGCTGGGGCCAGCTTTGCCTTGCCCATCCGCCAGGAGGCTAGCCTTGACCAGGTTGTCATGGAGGCCCATGGCTGTGGTCTGCGCACCATGGCCACCTGTGTTGAAGGGGGAACGGCCTATGACCAGGTGGATTGGTCCATGCCCAGCCTATTGATTTTGGGCAATGAGGGCTCCGGCCTACCAGCTGAAGTGGTGCGCCGCTGCCAGATTTCCCTCTCCATACCCCACAACACAATTGTCAACTCCCTCAATGTGGCGGTGGCTGGAGGTTTGCTGCTATTTGAGCGGCTGCGTCAGGCTTGAGTCCCTTGAAGCCTAAGCCAAGCTCTGCGTTGCCGGGGGTGGGATGTGCTGGCGGCGTTTCAGAATGTCAGCCACTTGCCATGAAACCTTGACTCAGGAATTTGATGTTGATGTGCTGGTGGTGGGCGCCGGCTATGGGGGCTTTGATGCTGCCAAACATGCGGCTGACCATGGCCTGCGCACAGCAATTGTGGAAGCCCGGGAGCTGGGTGGAACCTGTGTCAATCGGGGATGTGTACCCTCCAAGGCTCTGCTGGCAGCCAGTGGCCGGGTGCGGGAGCTGAAGGATCAACAGCACCTGGCCCGTCTTGGTATTCACAGTGGGGGGGTGCAGGTGGAGCGCCAGGCCATGGCTGGCCACGCCCAACAGCTGGTGGACACCATGCGCACCTCCATAGGTAAAACCCTTAAGCGCCTGGGTGTGCAGGTGTTACAGGGGCGTGGTTGGCTGAATGGGGCCCATGAAGTGGTTGTGCGCTCCAGCAAGGGCATTGAGCGCACCATCACGGCCACCCACGTGATCCTGGCCACCGGCTCTGAACCTTTTGTGCCCCATGGCATTGAGCAGGACGGTCACACGGTGTTCACCAGCGATGAGGCCTTACAACTCTCCTGGCTACCCCCTTGGATCGCCATCATTGGCAGTGGCTACATTGGCCTGGAATTTGCAGACATCTACACGGCCTTGGGCTGTGAAGTCACCCTGATTGAGGCCCTGGATCAGCTGATGCCCAGCTTTGATGCGGACATTCGTAAGCTGGCCACCCGTCATCTCATTGAGGCCCGTGACATTGAGACCTATACAGGGGTGCTGGCCAGTAAGGTGACACCGGGAACTCCAGTGAAGGTGGAGCTTCGCCATGCCAGCAGCAAAGAACTGGTGGACACCCTGGAGGTGGATGGGGTGCTGGTGGCCACCGGTCGTGCCCCGGTCAGCTGTGATCTGAACCTGGCCAGTGTGGGGGTAACCACAGAGCGGGGCTTCATTCCCGTAGATGATCGGCTGCGGGTCTTGGGGGCTGGTCAGCCAGTGGAAGGGCTGTGGGCCGTGGGGGACGTGACGGGAAAGCTGATGCTGGCCCATGCCGCTGCCGCCCAGGGCATTGTGGCAGTGGAGAATATCCTAGGCCATGGGCGCACCATGGACTACCGCAGCATTCCGGCTGCCACCTTCACCCATCCGGAGATCAGCTCCGTAGGGCTCACCCAGGAGCAAGCCCAGCAGGAGGCCACAGCCCATGGTTTTCCACTGGGTTGTGTGCGCAGCTACTTCCGCGCCAATGCCAAGGCCTTGGCAGAAGCCCAAGGGGATGGTCTGATGAAACTGCTGTTTCGTCGAGACAATGGGCAGGTGCTGGGTGCCCAGATCTATGGCCTCCACGCAGCGGACTTGATTCAGGAAGTGGCCAATGCCATGTCTGCTGGCCAGCCAGTCCAGGCACTCAGCCATGCAGTGCACACCCATCCCACCCTCAGCGAAGTGGTGGAAGTGGCTTACAAGCAAGCCGCTGCCTCCCTCTCCTCCTGAAAACCATCCACGGAACCACCCATGCAGATTCGCCGCCGTCCCCCCAACCCTCTTGTCAGGGTGGCCCATCTCACCTACAGCACCCCTCATCCGGAGAGCGAACCACGGCATATTTTGGAAAAAATTGTCTGGTCTAAGGGGGAAGAGCTGGAGAAAGCTCGCCAGCGGGTGCCCCTGGAAGAGCTCCAGCAGCAGGTGGCCCACCTACCCCCCACCCGTGGGTTTTGTCAGGCACTGCAAAAGGCGCCAGAGACCCCTGCGGTGATTGCAGAACTCAAAAAAGCTAGCCCCAGCCAAGGGGTGATCCGGGAAGATTTTGATCCCGTAGCCCTGGCCCAAGCCTATGGAGCTGGTGGTGCAAGTTGCCTCTCCGTGCTCACGGATCAGCCTTTTTTTCAAGGGAGTTTTGCCATTCTCCGTGCAGTGCGAGACGCAGTACACCTCCCCCTGCTGTGCAAGGACTTTATTATTTCCCCCTACCAGTTATTCCAGGCGCGTGCTGCCGGTGCTGATGCGGTCCTTCTCATTGCCGCTATCCTATCTGACCAAGACATCCGCTACCTACACAAAGTAGCCAGCCAGCTGGGGCTGGACTGTCTGGTGGAAGTGCATGACGGTGTGGAGATGGAACGTGCCCTGGCCCTTGGTATAAATCTAATCGGCATCAATAATCGAGATTTAACCACTTTCACCACCAATTTAATGGTAACCCACCGTCTAGCCACCACCTACCGTCAGACCCTAGTCCAGCAGAAAACCACCCTGGTAAGTGAATCTGGCCTGAGGGACCATAAGGACCTAAAACAGGTGGCCGCCGCCGGAGCCCGGGCTGTGCTGGTGGGGGAAGCCTTAATGGCTCAGCCTGATGTGGCCACTGCCCTGGCCCACTTGCGAGGGGCAAGGGCACCATGGTCAAGCTCAGTACTTACCCAAGAGCCATAGGCCATTCTCCCCAAACACCTGTTGGCCACCTCTTGGCCAATGTATGGGGTGATGCATCTGCTGAGCAGCCAGCATCAGTTCCATCACTCTTGTGCTGCCAAGCCGGTAGTGCTAACCGCTGGCTAACCTTGCTCCCCCAAGGCCACCCTGCAAAAAGGTGTGCATCTGCTGAGTATGGAGCACCAATTCCACCGCCCTTGTGTTGCCAAGCCGGTACAAGCCACTGGCTTGCCCAGAGCTGATTGTTTGCCTGGTGCACCATAGGGCAATGGAAGCGGTCTTTGCCCAGGGGCGCAAGCTAATCGCCGTTCATGCCGAGGACCAGCAGCGTATTCAGCAACGTCGCCAAGCCCTGTTGCATCAGGGGCCACCACCTGGGGACTTGCATTCCATCATCCAGGATGTGGAAGCT
>RKSC01000143.1 GCA_007571085.1 Synechococcus sp. PNGco_S_binSS4 | reverse complement strand
TCATGGAATAGGCCCACCGTAGCTCAGCAAAGCTGACATGGTTCACCAGCGCAGCAGGTTGAACTGTTCCATATCAACGGTGTCCCGGTTGCGGTAGAGAGAGAGGAGTATGGCCAGACCAACGGCGGCCTCTGCTGCAGCCACCGTAATCACAAAGACGGCAAACACCTGGCCACGGACTTGGCTCCCATCCAGGTAGCTGGAGAAGGCCATCAGGTTCAGGTTTACACCATTGAGCATCAACTCAATGCTCATGAGCACCCGCACCGCATTGCGGCTGTTAACCAGGCCCCAGACACCAGTGCAAAAGAGCACCGCTGCCACCACCAGATAGGCCTGCATGGGAATGTCAGTCATGGTCATGGGGCTTTCAAGAAGAGGGTGCATCTTTGCTGGCCAGTAGGGGGGTGCGTTGTTTTTCCAACAGGGCTTGATCAGCAGGTTCACCGGTGATCACATCACTGGCCAACACATCACGGCGAGCCAAGACGATGGCTCCAATCATGGCCATCAGCAGCAGCACAGAAGCCACCTCAAAAGGCAACAGGTAATCCGTAAAGAAGTGTTCGCCAATGCGGGTGAGGGCCGTCTCCCCAATGGATGGTGGGCCGGGAAGGGCCCAAGGGGTGCCTAGGATCACTTGCAGTAGGAGGGTGAACAGGGCCAGGCAAACACCTGCTGAGAGCAACCGGCGCAATAACAGACCCCGGGCCTGGACCATGGGCTCTCGCTTGTTCACCAGCATGATGGCAAACAAAATCAGCACATTCACAGCACCCACATAGACCAACACCTGGGCTGCAGCAACAAAGCTGGCATTGAGCAGCAAGTAGAGCCCGGCCATGGAGAGGAGTACACCACCGAGGAGAAAAGCGGCATAGACCACATTGGGCAACAGCACGACCCCAAGGGCTCCCAGTAGCAACGTGGTGGAAAGCACCAGGAAGCAGATCCATTGGGTGGAGAGGGCAAGACTCATATGGAAGAATCCTCCTTGGAGTGGGAAGTAGATTCCGGCGCTGCAGCTGCAATCTCCTGGGGCAGCTGGCCAGCCCGGCCATCTGTGTGGGGCACAACGTGGGGGTCCATGGCCCCCTTGGGCAAATAAGCCAGCTCCCGCAGGGGCTGGACTGAAGGATCCATGGTTACACTGGTGGGTAAGCGGCCCAGGGCCACGTTGTCGAAGTTGAGGCTGTGGCGGTCAAAGGCGGCCAGCTCATACTCCTCAGTCATGGAGAGGCAGTTGGTGGGACAGTACTCCACACAGTTGCCACAGAAAATGCAGACTCCAAAATCAATGGAGTAGTTGTTCAGCTGCTTTTTCTTAGTCTCCTTGTTCATCACCCAGTCCACCACTGGCAGGTTGATGGGGCAAACCCTGACGCACACCTCACAGGCAATGCACTTATCAAATTCAAAGTGGATGCGCCCCCGGTAGCGCTCTGAGGGGATCAGCTTCTCATAGGGATACTGAACCGTGATCGGCCGGCGGCGCATGTGGTCAAAGGTGACGGCCAAACCCTGGGTGATGCCGTAAGCGGCGTCAACAGCCTCCCGGCTGTAGTCACCCACCTGCTTGAGAAATCCGAACATGGCGAACAAGGAGAATGGGACAACAAGGCCACACAGGGGCCATCCTGGCGCAGCATGTGGTTCACCGTGCTTCAGCCGCCAAAGAAGGCGGGAAAAACAAGCTTTAAGGCCGCGGTGACCAGGAGATTAACCAGGGCAATGGGAAGGAGAAACTTCCAACCAAAGTCCAGCAGCTGGTCAATGCGCACCCGGGGTGTGGTCCAACGGAGCAGGATGGCAAAAAAGATCAACAAAAATCCCTTGAGCACCGTGGTGACAATGCCCACTGAGGCCATGACCACCTGCACCAGTGGGGACTCCAGGGGCTGGTGCAGCAGCCCAGCTAACCATTCCACCGGCAAGGGAAAACCCCAGCCCCCCAAATAGAGCACCGCAACCAAAAGACCCGAGAGCACCAGATTGATGTAGCTGCCCAGATAAAAGAGGGCAAACTTCATGCCGGCATATTCCGTTTGATAGCCTGCCACCAACTCCTCTTCCGCCTCCGGTAAATCAAAGGGGGCCCGTTCACATTCGGCAATGACACAGATCCAGAAGATGAGAAACCCCACTGGTTGCCGCCAGACGTTCCAGCTGAGTAAACCGGCGCTGTTCTGCTGCTGAACAATTTCCACCGTGCTTAGGGAGTTGCTCAACATGACCACAGCCAGTACCGCCAGGGCCAGGGGTACTTCGTAGCTGATGGACTGGGCAGCGGCCCGCAGCCCCCCCAGAAGAGCATATTTGTTGTTGCTGGAGTAACCGGCCATGAGGAGACCGATGGGCTGGATACTGCTCAGGGCAATCCAGAGAAAAATGCCCACCCCCACATTGCTGATCAAGAGGTTCTGCCCAAAGGGAACAATCAGCCAGGAGAGGATCACCGGCACTAGAACCAGCACTGGACCCAAGGTGAAGAGGAGCCCATCGGCCCGGTCGGGAATCACATCCTCCTTCACCAACAGCTTGAGCCCATCGGCCACAGGTTGGAGAATGCCCAAAGGACCAGCATATTCAGGGCCAATGCGCTGCTGCACAGCTGCCGAAACCTTGCGCTCTAGCCAGACACTGGCCAGGACACCAACAACGGCTGCCGTCAGAACCAGCACCATGGGCAGGGGCAGCCAAAGGGCATGGGCCAGGCCAGGGCTCACCCCCCATGACTGAAGAGCCATCTGGAATCCCCTTGCCAGGTCGAGATTGCCACCAGAGACGGTGGCCAAAGGCAGCTGTATTGTTGCCAGTGGAGTCATGAACATGGCCGCTGTAGCGCTCAGTAATCTACTCAGACCCCATCTCCCGTTCTTGGCGGGGTCTCCAGGGGCGGGGAGCAACCCCTGTATAGATCTGGGATGGGCGGAAAATGCGGTTGGCGCTCAGCTGCTCCTTCCAATGGGCCAGCCAGCCAGCCACCCGGGCAATGGCAAATATGGGTGTGAACAAGTCTGTGGGGATGCCCAGCTTGCGGTAGACAAGCCCTGAATAAAAATCCACGTTGGCGTAAACCCCCTTGCCAGCAAGGTGCTCCTCCACCTTCTCCTCCAGCCGGCGGGCCACATCGTAGGTTCTGTCGCCCCCGTAACAGGCGAAAAGCTTTTCTGCCAACTCCTGAAGGATCTTGGCACGAGGGTCCTTTACCCGATACACCCGATGTCCAAACCCGGCAATGCGCTTTTTCTGGGCCAGCTGTTTCTCCAGAAAAGCCTCAACACGATCTGGACTGCCAATCTCATCCAACATGTCCAACACATCCTCATTGGCACCACCGTGGAGCGGGCCTGCCAAGGTGCCCACTGCTGAGGCCACCACCGCATAGGGATCGGTGAGTGTGCTGGCTGTCACCCGGGCACTGAAGGTGCTGGCATTGAGACTATGCTCAGCATGGAGAATGAGGCAGGCATCTAAGATGCGTGCCGCCAGTGGTTCTGGCTCCTTCTCGCTGAGCATGTAAAGGAAGTTGGCGGCATAGGAGAGATCGTCCCGGGGGCGTATGGGATCCAATCCCTTGCGGATCAACTGAAAGGCGGCCACCATGGTGGGAATCTTGGCCACCAGGCGTACCACGGCTTGGCGGATGTAGAGGGGATTATCCAGGACCCTGCGGGAGTAGAAGAGCCCCAAGGCAGCAGCACTGGCCTGGAGAGCGTCCATGGGGTGGCCACTTTCGGGGAAGCACTTCATCACGTCCCGAATGCGGAACTTGATGCGCCGATGGGTATAGACATCATGCTCAAACTCCTTCAGGTTTTGGGACTGGGGCAGCTCTCCCCAGATGAGCAGATAGACCGTCTCCAGAAAGGTGCTGTAGTGGACAAGATCATCAATGGTGTAACCCCGATATAGGAGCAAGCCAGCCTGGCCATCGATCTGGGAAATGGCGGACTGGACAACGGGAACATCTTCAAGACCAGGCCGAAACTCCACAGCACCACAGAAGAAAACAGAAGCACATTGTGGGCCATGGGGCCCCCACCTTGCGGGTGCCACGGGGACTGCACGGGGCTAAGCTGAAGCCAGCGTCTGACTTCCCTTGCCGTTACTCAGTTCACGGCAACAACAGGTTCTGAAGGCTACGGTGCGCCACCACATTGACACGGCTGAGCCAGTCAGCAGCAGCATCCTAGTACAACGTTTCAACTTGAATGCCAGCCCAGCCACTGTCCGCAACACCATGGTCTGGCTAGAGCGCAACGGTCTGCTGCGCCAGCCACACACTTCTGCTGGACGAATTCCCAGCCAACAGGGATACCGCCACTACGTGGATGCCCTCCTGTCCCATGGGGGACCCCAGGTTCAGTTGCTGCAGCGGGAGCTGGATGGCCTCAGGTTGCAGTTTCAATGGACTGACCTTAACGATCTGCTGCGCTTCTTAGCAGGGCGGCTGGCTGGCCTGACCGGTTTGCTGGCCTTCATTACCCGTCCCATACCCAAAACCATGGAGCTGCGGGCCTTGCGTTTGGTCTCCAGTGGTGAGCGCCTGGCCCTGATGCTGGTGGACTGCTGGGGCAATGTCTCGACGCTCAACATGCGCCATCCCCCTGCACTTCCCCAGGATGTGCTCAGGCTGGAGCGCTGGCTGGACCACCAGCTCCAGGAACGTCAACAGATTGACTGGACCACCCTGCCACTCCAGCACCAGCCCCTAGGACGCCCAGTGCAACTGGCTTTTGAAAACCACCTTCGACAATCCCCCTTTGGGGTGGATGGCATGGTGGCAGTGGGCCTAGGGGGTCTCATGGCCCAGCCAGAGTTTCACCAAGGTCGTCACAATCTCCGTGCCCTGCTCCAGTTGGTGGAAGAGCAACCAGGGGACCTGTTCCAGGAAAAACCACAGCTCTGCTCCACAATCCTGGGGGCACCACGGCTTCAACACGTGAGCATTGGTCGGGAGCATAAGGCGCCTGCCCTTGCAACCTGTGGACTGGTGAAAGTGCCCTACGGCCTGCAGGAAACCCAGGGCTGGGTGGCCGTGTTGGGGCCCATGCGCATGGCCTATGAAACAACCATTGGTGCGGTTCGCAGCGTGGCCACCGTCTTGGAGCGGCTCCTCAAGTGAATATGGCCCTAAATATGGCCCAAAATGTTCCTACTCCTTTCTTTTTTCCTTAAATAGCCAGGTATGCCCCTTCCTGTTGTTGCTGTGATTGGGCGCCCCAACGTGGGCAAGTCCACCCTAGTGAACCGTCTTGCCGGATCTCGCCAGGCCATCGTAGCGGATGAACCTGGCATCACCCGTGACCGCACCTACCAGGAGGTGGAGTGGGGTGGCCGGCGGTTTCAGGTGGTGGACACCGGTGGGTTGGTGTTTGATGATAACACAACTTTCCTGCCAGAAATCCGTGAGCAGGTGCATCTAGCCCTCACGGAAGCCTGTGCTGTGGTGATGGTGGTGGATGGTCAGCTTGGAATCACCACGGCGGATCAAACCATTGCATCCTGGCTACGGGACCGCACCATGCCGGTGCTGGTGGCAGTCAATAAGTGTGAATCACCCCAAATGGGTGCTGCCATGGCAGCTGACTTCTGGAGTCTGGGCCTGAGTGAGCCCTATGCCATTTCCAGCATCCATGGGGTGGGCACAGGAGACCTTCTGGATCGTCTAGTTGAACTGCTGCCCCAGCAGCAACAGCAGGATCAAGAGCCTGAGGCAATTCAACTGGCCATCATCGGCCGGCCCAATGTGGGCAAGTCCAGTTTGCTGAACGGAATTTGCGGTGAATCCCGCTCCATTGTCAGCCCCCTCAGCGGCACCACCCGGGATGCCATCGACACCGTGGTGCAACGGGGCAACCAACCCTGGCGCCTTGTGGACACTGCCGGAATTCGTCGCCGTGGCCGGGTGGGCTATGGGCCCGAGTTTTTTGGCATCAACCGCAGCTTCAAGGCCATTGCCCGCAGTGATCTTTGCCTCCTGGTCATTGATGCCCTAGATGGGGTGACGGAGCAGGATCAGCGGCTTGCCGGGCGCATTGCAACAGAAGGGTGTGCCTGTGTGATTTTGGTGAACAAGTGGGATGCGGTTGCCAAGGAAAGCCACACCTTGACTGCCATGGAAAGGCAGCTGTACGGAAAGCTCTATTTTCTGGATTGGGCCCCCATGCTCTTTGTCTCTGCAAAGACTGGTCAGCGACTGGAGCGGATTTTTACCCTGGCCCAGGCTGCGGTGGAACAGCATCGGCGCCGGGTCAGCACCAGTGTGGTCAATGAACTGCTCCAAGAGGCCATGGCCTGGCGTAGCCCCCCTACAAACCGCAGCGGCCGCTGTGGTCGCCTTTACTACGGCACCCAGGTGACCACCCGTCCACCGAGCTTTAGTTTGTTTGTCAACGACCCCAAGCTATTTGGTGACAATTATCGCCGTTATGTGGAGCGTCAGATTCGGGAGGGCTTGGGCTTTGAAGGATCTCCCCTGCGCCTCTTCTGGCGTGGCAAAAGCCAGCGCCAAGCCCAGCGCAGCTTTGCCGCCACAGTGGAGCGATCCCAGGACCATGATGAACCATGACACCTGGGTTGCCTAAGGGTTGGTACCCAGATCACTTAAGACCAGATCACTTAAGAAGGGACTTCTTCACCAAGGTCACTTTCCCAATCCATAAACTCCTTCACCAAGGCATGGGCATCCCCAAGGCGCCCACCTTGTAGCAACAGGTCACAGCGTTGGTTCCGCCAGTGGGTGATGCTGTTTAAGAGGGCCAGCAGGGCTGGGTCATGGGCAAATTTATGGCCCATCACTACAGTTTGAGGTGGGATGTCAGGCTACTAGATCAAAGCTGGCTTCATCTTACTTGTCATGGATTGGTTACGACAGCTGCCCATGGGTCACTATGTCCATGGGGAGAAGGGCTGGCTCCGCCGCTTGGATGTACGGCTCAAGCTGGCCTGGACCGTGGCCTTTCTGATCACACCCATCCTGGCCAATGTCACCTGGCGCCTAGGGCTTGTGGGCCTGCTGCTGCTCATATCACTCTGTGGCCTCCCCTGGCTACTGTGGCGGCCCATGATCCCTTTGCTGCTGGCGGGTTCCTTTTTTGTAGGAGCCATTTTCCTGATCCTCCCCACTGAAATCACCGTGTCCCAAGCCCCCCAGCGGCCTGCTGAGGAGCTGGGGCTGCTGCCAGTGAATACTCCACCAGCAGCAGCAGGAGAGACCTGGCAGCTCTGGGAATGGGGTCCTGTGGGCCAGCCACCTTTGCAACTGGGGCCCCTGGCCATCAATCAGGCATCCCTTGAACTGGCTCTCCACAGTGGAACCCTACTGTTCACACTGGTTCATAGTGCTAACCTGCTGCTGATTTCCACACCAGCGGAAGAGCTGGCCTGGGCCTTTGCCTGGGGGCTACACCCCTTGCGCCGCTTGGGGATTCCCACCACTGAGCTGGGGTTCATGCTCCTGCTCTCCCTGCGCTTTGTGCCCCTGGTGCAGGAGGAGTTGCAGAATCTGCTGCGGGCCGTGGCCACCCGTTCCTTTCGACTGCGCCAGCTGGGTTTTAAGGGGGGCGTGGCCCTGCTCCTAGGTCTGGGAGAGCGTCTACTGGCCAACCTGTTGTTGCGTTCTGAACAGGGGGCAGAAGCACTCATGGCCCGGGGTGGTCAGCTCCTGCCTCCCCTGGAACTACGCTCCACCAGAGCCACCGCAAGGCTACTGAATGGCTGCGCCATGGTGCTGCTCCTGGTATTTGTGGCCCTACGCTACCAGCCTGGCTGGTTCTAGGCCCTTGCCCCCCTACCATGGGAGATAATGAGTGTATGAAATCGCTGCACCAATGGCTGCGGAGCGCTATCTCAACCATCCAACCTTTGGTTTGCTCTACTGGGTTTGTCCCACAGGTGACAGCAGAGATCTCTATGTCAGCCTTTATGCCCAGAGAATGTTTTTTCTGGTCAGCACCCAGAATCAGAGAATTCTCTTCCAAACCATCCCCCTGATGGATGCACGGTCTTTAGCTGAACAAAATCTCAGCCGCTCCCGCCGTACAGACCCTGATGGGGCCATGGCCTGGCAGGACATTTTTGAAAAAACCTTTATCTGACATTGATAGCAGCTTGACCATTGCCAGCCGACTGGAGACCATGGACCGCAACTTGACCCCTGGGGTGGTGCTGTTGGCCGTGAGCAAGGGGCACCCCCCAGAGGCCATTGAAGCGGCCTATGCCACGGGACAGCGTTGCTTTGCTGAAAGCCGTCTCCAGGAAGCTGAAACCAAAATCAAGGCCCTAGGACAGCGCTGTCCTGCTTTGGAATGGCACTTCATCGGCCCACTGCAGGCCAACAAGGTTCGTCGGGTGGTTAAGAATTTTTCTTGGATACACTCCTTGGATGGCCTCAAGCTAGCACAGCGGCTGAATCGCATTGCAGGGGAAGAGCAGTGCTATCCCCAAGTGCTTCTCCAGGTGAAGCTGCGTCCAGATCCTAGCAAGGGGGGCTTTTCTCCTGAGCAGGTAGCAGACCATCTGGATGCCCTAGCCCGGCTTTCCCACCTGCAGTTGCGGGGACTCATGACCATGGCTCCCATGGGACTGCAATCAGATGAACTCTACGGTCTGTTTTCTGACTGCCAGCAACTGGCCCAGCAGCTGAGAGCCCACTTACCATCACCTGCGGCCATGGTGTTTAACCAGCTCTCCATGGGCATGAGCAGGGACTGGCCTCAAGCAGTGGCTGCAGGGAGTACAATTGTTCGCATCGGCAGTTACATTTTCGGTCCTCGTCAGCCAGCCCAGGTGAGCTGAGGTGGAGCTGAGGCGGGTTCCCCTCCCTACCTTGCAAAGTATGAACCGTGATCTTACAATGAATACTGTAGATGTAGGTGCATAGCCTTGCTCCATCAATGAGGTCCCCTGCCAGTGTCCTTCCTCTCTCGTATGCGCTCTATCGTTTCCGGTGATGATGGCGAGGTTGAGGAAGGTACCCAGGAAACCGGGGACCCCCACCAGGAAGACATCTACAATTATGACCCATCCAAGGAGCTGATGGAGGATTCCTTCCCTGAGGAGCTAAAAGCAGTTCCTCGGCAGGTCCATGAACCTTTAGACATGCCCCATGGTCTGGATAAGGAGTCCTTCTCCCAGGACAATGTGATTGGTATGCCAGGCATTGCCAGTACGGTGTCTGAAGTGGTCTTCATGCAGCCCCGCAGCTTTGAGGAGATGCCGGAGGCGATTCAAGCCTTACGTGAGCGAAGAACCATCATCCTTAACCTGACCCAAATGGATCCCAAGGAGGCCCAGCGTTCCGTGGACTTCGTCTCAGGGGGCAACTTTGCCATTGACGGCAGCCAGGAGCGTTTGGGGGAAAGCATTTTCCTCTTTGCCCCCAGCTGTGTCAAAGTCACACTGGCCGATTCTCTCAAGACTGCCCCTTCCACCCCTGCTGC
>RKSC01000126.1 GCA_007571085.1 Synechococcus sp. PNGco_S_binSS4 | reverse complement strand
GGGGGGCATGGAATCAATTAACCCATTCACCAGCTACAGGCAGCTAAATTGCGCACCGGGGCGGTGGTGTGCAGATCCATCACGGTTAGATTTCCATCCCACTCCACCTGCCTGGAACTTGGCTCAGCAACGGCTCACATCCGACAAGCTCCAGCGGCCCGCCTGGGCTTGGCTCGCTATTAGGTGGGGGGAGACAGGTTTTCACACTTACCTGGGTCGTTACCTGGGTCATTCCGGACGGGCACTGGTTATGGGGCAGGCTTTTCCCCTACGGTGGGGGGGCATGGTCCGGAGCAACGGAATCAATTAACCCATCCACCAGGGCTTGACAGAGTTGCTGGTTATCTTTCTCCTCACTTAAATGCTCCTCACTTAAATGTTTATGGCAAGAGGTTTTCTGTCTTGGCTGCAAGACCACTGCCCTGCTGGTGCTTCCCCCTGGGGCTGGGTTACGATGCAACTGGGTCTGCTGTTTCTGGCCAGCAGTGCCTTGCTGGGGGGAATGCTGCTATTGGTCAGCCTGGCGCTGGCCACATGGCGCAAGGGTTTGGCAGCCTATTGCCATGACCGACTGAACCGCCTGCTGCTGGTGGCGGCAGGACTGTTGCTGGCTAGTTCCACCCAGGCGGTGAGCGGTGAGCTGGCCTGGTGGGGGTTATTCAACTGGTTGCCACTGTTCTGGTGTTTCTGGGGGTGGCAGGGCTATTTGGAGACCCCGGAAGCGCGGCGGCGCTCCATTGGCTGGTTGGTGGCGGGAACAGTGCCAGTTTTGGTGACGGGCTTGGGGCAAATGGTGGGGAATTGGCAGGGACCATGGTCCATGGCAGCAGATCTGGTCATTTGGCATATGGACCAGGGGGGTAACCCCATTGGTCGTCTGTCCGGGCTCTTTGACTATGCCAATATCACAGCCGCCTGGCTGGCCCTGACATGGCCCTTGCTGCTGGCTTGTTTGCTGCAGAAGCCTTTGGGGTGGAGGAAGCGGACCCTGGTGCTGGTGTTGACAGTGTTGCAAGGTCTTTGCCTGTGGCTCACGGCCTCCCGCAATGCCTGGGCCACAGCCCTGGTGGCCTTGCCACTGGTGATGGGACCGGGGGCATGGGTCTGGCTCCTCCCCTTACTGCTGTTGGCCCTTCTGCCAGTGGGATTTGCCATACTCCCTGGTATTCCTGAAGGTTTACAGGAATTGGCACGGGCTGTGGTGCCCGATTCACTCTG
Source organism: Synechococcus sp. PNGco_S_binSS4 (assembly GCA_007571085.1). Taxonomy (GTDB): domain Bacteria; phylum Cyanobacteriota; class Cyanobacteriia; order PCC-6307; family Cyanobiaceae; genus Synechococcus_B. Next base: position 8,232 of record RKSC01000126.1, on the reverse strand, counting down.
GCAGCGCCTTACGGATCAGGCATTTCCCCACCGTCCTGTTGGCACCACCCGCCTAAGCCAGTGGTTAGTTGCCGGCCAGCTGGTGCTGGAGCGGCCTTGGTTGGGTTGGGGAGCCAGCGCCTTTGGAACACTCTATTTTTCACAGAGTGGCTTTTTCCATGGCCATCCCCATAATTTGCCCATGGACTTGGCTCTCAGCTTTGGGTTGCCTGCTGCCCTATTGGTGCTTGCAGTGCCTGTTTGGGTAACGGTGGTGGCCCTGGGCCGGGGCATGGCCACAGCTGGCCTTGCAGATCGCAGTTGGTTGGCAGCCTTCCTGCTGTTGGCCGCTATCCATGGCACAGATCTACCTTACTATAACGACCGCATCAACATTGTGGGCTGGTTTTTGCTGGCCGGAATACGGGCTTATAGCCTAAAAGCAGGCTAGCGTAAACTGGCTGGGACAATAACAGGTGGTCCCCAAGTAGAGTGCCGCTTCTCTAATTCCATCTGACGTTCATAGATGGATTGGCGGTTAATGACCCGGGCCAGCAGATAGCAGCTGAGGGAGGCCACCAACATGGGCTTGAGCAGCACAATCTGTTTGGTCAGAGCAAAGGTGATGAACGTGGCAGAAATAGGCGCTTGGGATGCACCGGCCACAAAGCTGGCCATTCCTGCAAAGACAAAGCTGCTGGGGGCATAGCCGGTGATGGTTTGCAGCAGTTCAGAACTCACCAGACCCACAGCACCTCCCAAGATCAACATGGGGGCAAATAACCCTCCCGGAGCACCGGAAGCTGCAGCCAGGCCCGTGGTGAAAAACATGGCCACAAAAATGGCCATGTTGGCGCCCAGGCTAATTGTGCCGTCCCGCAGGTCTAAGGCCACCAGCTTCTTTAATGCGGCCCCATCGGCAAATTCCGGAGGCAGGGGAGCAAAAATTAAACCCAAGATCAAACCACACAAGGCCATGCGTAACACTGGCCGCGGCCCAAAGAGACGACCACATATGCTCTGCATGGCAATGACATAGTTGTTGTACAGGGCACTCAGCCCGGCAATTAACAGGCCCAAAAGGATCAGGTAGAGCACATCAATGGGCCGGAAGGTAAAATCCACCAGATCAAATGTTTTGGTGACCTCCAGGCTCAGGGCAGGGGTAAGGCCCTCATTCTTGCCAAAGCCAATCCAATTGAGCACATCACCCCATGTGTCCGCCATGAAGGTGGTGAACAGCACCAGCATGAGCACCACAGGGCGGGCATTGTGGAGCAGCTCCTCGATGGCATAGATAAAGCCTCCCAAGGGGGCATTAAATACTGCTGCAATGCCTGCCCCACCACCGGCTGCCACAATCAGCCGCAAGAAAGAACGGGGTGCTTGTAAGTTGTTGGCCATCTGGCAGGCCACGGAGGCGCCCATCTGCACTGCAGGGCCCTCCGGACCCAAAGGGAACCCACTGCCAGTGGACACAATGCCCCCCAACAGCTTCACCACTGCCACCCGGATGTCCATGGGCACCCGCTGGCCGTTCAGGAATTTCATCACCTGGGTGATGCCTGAGCCGTGGGCAGCAGGGGCAAGGTGTTTGACCAGAAGACCTGCAATTAGGCCACCAAGACCAGCAATAACGGGCAATACCAGCCATGGGGTGGCACGACCCAGAAAGGGTTGGAGTCGCTCCACCAGCTCTATGCGCCAGCTCACCACAGTGGCGGAGCCGTTTTTCAACAACACCGCAGTCCAGGCTGCCCCTAGTCCTGTGAGGAGAACCGTGGCTGCCACAGCCAAAGAACGCTGCCGTAGCAGATTGCGAACTGCAGAGACCTTTAGGGGCCTACCAAACATGGTGCTGTTAACCCCCATTTAGACCTTAATCCCCTCCAAGGCACTGTCTTGGTGACTGGTGCCACTTGATGGATGGGCAAAGCCGGGGATTTGATCAAAGTTCAGGTAGCGGTAAAGCTCTGCAGCTAGGGGTTGAATCTTGGTGCTGACGATCTGATGGTATTCCGCCACGGTGGGAATACGACCCAGCTTAGCGCAGGCAGCGGCCAACTCGGCACTGCCCAGGTAGACCTGGGCCCCGTTGCCAAGACGGTTGTTGAAATTCCGGGTACTGGTGGAGACCACGGTGGTGTTGTCCTCAACCCGGGCCTGATTGCCCATGCAGAGGGAGCAACCTGGCATTTCCATGCGAGCACCGGCGGCGGCAAAGGTGGCGTAGTGGCCCTCCTCCTGGAGCACCTGCTCATCCATGCGGGTGGGGGGACAAATCCAGAGGCGGGCCTGGATGGTGCCTAAACCCTCCAACACCTTGGCTGCTGCCCGGTAATGGCCAATGTTGGTCATACAGGAGCCAATAAACACCTCTTGCACAGGATCACCGGCCACTGCTGAGAGGGGCTTGATGTTGTCCGGATCATTGGGGCAGGCCAAGAGGGGTTCCGTGATGCTGTTGAGATCAATGTCAATGGTTTCCCCATAAACAGCATCCCCATCGGCCCTCAGTAATTGAGGCTCCTTGAGCCAGGCCTCCATGGCGGCTATGCGTCGTGTGATGGTGCGGGCATCCTCGTAACCCCGGGCAATCATGTCTTTCAATAGGGCCACATTGCTGCGCAGGTACTCCGTCACTGTGGCCATGGACAGATCAATGGTGCAGCCGGCACAGGAGCGCTCCGCAGTGGCGTCAGTGAGCTCAAATGCCTGTTCCAACTTGAGATCAGGTAGACCTTCAATTTCCATGATCCGCCCATTGAAGACATTGATCTTGTTGGTCTTGGCCACGGTGAGTAACCCTTTCTGGATGGCCACATAGGGAATGGCATTGACCACATCCCGTAGGGTGATGCCAGGTTGCAGGGCTCCAGAAAAGCGCACCCGCACCGATTGGGGCACATCCAGGGGCATCACCCCCAAGGCGGCGGCAAAGGCAACGATGCCAGAACCACCGGGGAAGGAAATGCCCAGGGGGAAACGGGTGTGGCTGTCACCGCCAGTGCCCACGGTGTCTGGCAGCAACATTCGGTTTAGCCAGCTGTGGATAATCCCATCTCCCGGGCGCAGGGCCACCCCACCCCGTTGGGCAAAGAAATCAGGCAACTCCTTTTGAGTTTGCAGATCCACAGGCTTGGGATAGGCGGCGGTGTGGCAAAAGCTCTGCATCACCAAATCCGCAGAAAATCCCAGGCAGGCCAGTTCCTTCATTTCATCCCGTGTCATGGGACCTGTGGTGTCCTGACTGCCCACGGTGGTGACCATGGGTTCACAGCTGCTGCCCGGCCGCACCCCCGGCAGACCACAGGCCCGACCAATGACCTTTTGGGCCAGGGTGAAGCCTGTTCCCTCATCAGCAGCCTGGCCAGGGCGGATAAACAACTCCGATGGGGGCAGCCCCAGGTGCTGGCGCACCTTATCAGTGAGGGCTCGGCCAATGAGCAGGGGGATACGTCCTCCAGCCCGTCGCTCATCAGCCATGGTGCTGGGCTCCAGGGTAAAGCGACTGACCACCTTGCCGGTGGCAGTGTTGGTGATAGTCCCTTGCCAAGGACGGATGGTGACCACATCCCCGGTGTTGAGTTGGGTCACATCACACTGCAGGGGAAGTGCACCGGAATCCTCAGCAGTATTGAAAAAGATGGGGGCAATTTTGCCGCCAATAATCACTCCACCCCGCCGCTTGTTGGGCACATGGGGAATATCCTCACCGATGTGCCACAGCAGGGAGTTGACGGCCGACTTGCGGGAACTGCCCGTGCCCACCACATCCCCCACATAGGCCACAGGATGACCATGGTCCTTCAGCTGGGCAATGGTGGCCATGGCCCCAGGATCCCGTCGCTCCAACATGGCCAGGGCATGGAGGGGAATATCCGGTCTGGTGGTGGCGTGGGTGGCGGGAGACAGGTCATCCGTGTTGGTTTCCCCAGCCACCTTGAACACGGTGACGGTGATTGTCTCCGCCAGGGGTGCCTTGCTGCTGAACCACTCCCCTGCTGCCCAAGAGTCCACCACACGACGTGCAAAAGGGTTGGTGGCTGAGCGCTCCAGCAGGTCGTTGTAGGCATCATACACCAGTAGGGTGAAGCTCAGCCCAGTGGCGGCACAGGCGGCAATGGCCTCATCTGGATTCTCAAGGAGCTCCATCAGGGCGGCCACGTTGTATCCCCCCACCATGGTGCCCAGTATTTGGGTTGCATCCAATGGAGACACCAGAGGGCTACTGACAGCACCTGTGGCCACAGCACTCAGCCATGTGGCTTTTACATAAGCAGCTTCATCTACACCAGGGGGAATCCGCTGCCCCAGTAGCCTCAGCAGTTCATCCTCTTCCCCTGCTGGTGGATTCTGGAGAAGCTCAGTTAGGGCCTTGGTCTGGGCAGCATTAAGGGGATGGGCAGGTATTCCGAGAGCGTGCCGTTGAGTGGCAGCCTGGCGGTAGGCAGCAAGCATGGAGGTTCCTTGAGGCACTAGGGACTATCTTTGCCTACATTTGAGCACGGCATCTAGGCACCATGGCTTGTACATCCAATCTCCATGTGGTCGAGACACGGCCACTGGTTGCTCCTGCTGTCCTCTTGAGGGATCTCCCCCTAGCACCCCAGGCTGCCCAGACAGTCATCCAAGCCCGGCAGCGCATTAAGGCCTTGATACGGGGGGAGGATCCACGCCTACTGGTCATCGTGGGCCCCTGCTCTGTTCATGATGTGGCCGCAGCCCATGAGGTGGCAGCTGTGCTCAAGACCTTCCAAGAGCGGTACCACCAGCACCTGGAGGTGGTTATGAGGGTGTACTTTGAGAAGCCCCGCACCACCGTTGGCTGGAAGGGACTGATCAATGATCCCCACCTGGATCATAGCTATGACATCAATACAGGTCTGCGGCGGGCCCGTGGCCTGCTGCTCCACTTGGCTGAACTGGGGCTTCCCGCTGCTACGGAACTGCTAGATCCAGTGGTGCCCCAATACATCGCCGATCTCATTAGCTGGACAGCCATTGGTGCCCGCACCACGGAAAGTCAGACCCACCGGGAAATGGCCTCAGGTCTCTCCATGCCCATCGGTTTCAAAAATGGGACGGATGGAACAGTGACCACTGCCATCAATGCCATGGTTTCCGCAGGGCGGCCCCATCATTTTCTAGGCATCAACAGCCAAGGGCAGGCATCCATTATTTCCACCACTGGCAACCCGGACAGTCATCTGGTGTTGCGGGGTGGTGCAGCAGGTCCCAACTATCGCAAAAAGGACATTGCCACAGCAGCGGCTGCCCTAGGGCAAGCCTGTTGCCGCCAGCGCCTCATAGTGGATTGCAGCCATGGCAACTCTTGCAAAGATTTTCACCGTCAGGGGGAGGTTCTCCAATCCGTGGCTCAACAGATACGGGAAGGCTCACCCCACATCCTGGGGGTGATGCTGGAGAGTCACCTGGTGGAGGGGAATCAAAAAATTCCCAGGGATCTCTCCCAGCTCACCTACGGCCAGAGCATCACTGATGCCTGCATCAACCTGGACACAACTGCCCAGTTGCTGGATCGTTTGGCAGATGCGGTGAGTGGGGCCATGGCCCTTCCGGTGGGTACTGCCTCTAGGTGCTGATCCACCGGCTGAGCAGGGCAGCGGTGCCCAAGGGCAAGAGCAGGTTATCCACCCCCAGCACACTGATCTGCTCCAGGCCAGAGGCCACCAGGGCTAACAACAGCAGTTGGCCCTGGCTCAGCTGGTGACCAAAGAGCATCAGGCCCACAACCAAGGCCACCAAGGCCACACAGGTGGTGCCCAAAAGAGACTTCCGCTGCCCAAACACCCACCAGTGGGGGGAGGCAAAAGCTGATCCCAACAGTCCTGCCAGCCCATCCCCAAAGGCCATGATTAACACAGCTGCCACCACAATGGCGGCTTCCTGAGGCCAACCCCACCAAAGCAGCAGGAGAATGGCCAAGGGATAGGCCAAGGTGCCATAGCTGGGCCGGTCCACTGACTCCAGGCCTGGCAGCAGTTGGGTGCCCTGATTTACAGCAATGAGAATGGTGGCCAGAACAGCGGTGGCCAAGACAATGGGGCGATCAAGGTCTGTGGCCCAGGCCATGGGCAGAGTCAGCCCTGCCCCCATATGCATTAGTTTCCGGCTCCACTCAGGTTGATCAGGTCGCCACCGGTAAAGCAGCAGTGCAGCAGCAGCCAGCAAGGTCAACCAAGCGGCAATGACAATGGCACCAAAGATCTGACCAGGCTCCACAGAACTATTAAAGACTTAGGCAACCAACAGGCTTAGGCAGCTTTTTGCCGCTCGGCAGAGGCTCTCAGCTTCTTGATGGCCCGCTCCTGCAGCTGGCGCACCCGCTCCCGGGAGAGCTGCAGATCGTTGCCAATGGCGGAGAGGGTCTGGGGGGTGTTGCCCTCAAGGCCATAGCGCTGCCGCAGAACCCTTTGCTCCCGCTGATCCAGCTGGGCCATCCAACTCAGCAAGTGTTCCTGTTGCAGGCAACGATCCATTTCCTCTAGGGGTTCATGGCCTGTGGAGTGGGCAATCAGCTCACCCAAGGTGCTGCGGTCCTCCTCCCCACGGGCATGGGCATCAAGGGATGCACAGGGGCAGCTTTGGGACAACAGCTCATCCAGCTCATCCAGGCTCATCTCCATGCGGTGGGAGAGCTCCAGACGGTTGGGCTGGCGTCCTAAGCAATAGGAGAGCTCCCTGGTTACGCGCCGCAGCTTGATGAGTTTCTCACCAATGTGAATGGGCAGGCGAATGGTGCGGGAGGTGTTGTCAATGGCACGCACCATGCTTTGGCGAATCCACCAATAGGCATAGGTGGAAAACTTGTAGCCCATGGTGGGGTCGAACTTATCCACAGCCCGCTCCAAACCGATGGTGCCCTCCTGAACCAGATCCAGCAGCTCAAGGCCCTGGTACTGATACTTCTTGGCCACACTGAACACCAGCCGCAAATTGGCGGCAATCATGCGGTCCCGGGCCCGTTGACCTGCCCGGATCACCTTTCTCTGCTCAGGTGTTTGCTTCTCAGGAGGCACGTTGGCCACTAGGAGCTTCAGGGCTTGCACCTGATGGGACAGCTCAATCTCCTCCCTGGGCTTCAGAAGAGGCTCTTTGCCAATGTTCCTCAGGTACCAGCCAATGGAGCCGTTATCAAATCGCCCACCAGCGCCAGTGCCTATGCCCTTGGGAATACCCATGAACTTGAATGCCTCCCAAGGGAAGTACTGAGTTTTGAAGTTAACACAGGAGTATCTAAGACATGTGTTCACATTTCCCTAATGTTTTCCCAATGCCTTCTTATCTTACCCAAAGGTAGCGTTTGCAACCTTTATTCAGGTAAGTATCCCTCCCCATCCCTGCCAACAGGGGCCAGCAAGCCAGGCTAACAGCTCCCCAACCCCCTAAAACCCATGCCAGAGTGGCGCACAGATCAAAGGGGCCCCCTGTGTGTTGCCACCCCTACAAACCATCAGCACAGCTGCCCATGGCAGGACAGGCACGCGGCAGCACCAGGACTGTGGTTTGCGGAACGAGATTAGGGGGCTGAGCAGCCCCGGCCCCACCTGATGACCTATGGGGAGCCCCGGTGGGCAGCCACTGGGGAAAGCAAGGCCACTCTTAAGACCGATCAGAGCTGTGGTAAAGTAGGGCGCTGACTTAGATCCATGCCAAGCATCCCTGCCCATGCTACTGAAGCACCATCTATTAATAAGGTCTGGCAGCAGTTTAAGGACAATATTCCTACCTTTGCCACGGTGCATTTACTGCTTTTCATTGCTTTGCTCATGCATGTAATTGCTACTCTCTTGTTCAACCGAATATCGGAATTCGGTCCCCAATTCACCATCATCCCCATCATCCTTAGTGGCTACCTACCAACAACCATACTCGTCAACCTTGTCCTTGCTCTAATGACGGCTGTTGCTGCAATCTACTACGCAACGGATCACTGTCCTAGCCCTGGTGAGACTCTGTTTATCATCACCCGTAAGCCATTGCGCTACCTCATGGCTGGCTTGCTGTTTTTTGTAGTCGAGGTCATTGGCTTGCTGTTCTGCGTTATTCCAGGTATCCTGGTGACAATGTCAGCCCCCATCTATATCCACCATGTCTTTACAACAGACCTAGAGTTGATGACCTGCTTGAGCAAATCACTCAAGGCAATGTTTCAGGATTTTATTCCCTACCTTGTTGCCACAATACTGTGTGGTCTGGCTGTTTTTCTATCCGCCTTATGCTTCATTT
>RKSC01000032.1 GCA_007571085.1 Synechococcus sp. PNGco_S_binSS4 | reverse complement strand
TTGCTCGTTTCCTGGGAGGAGATTATGTTCACCTCCTTGGGGTTGTTCACCTTCTCCTTGGAGCTGTTCATCATCTTGGGAGACATTATGTTCACCATCTTGGGAGACATTGAAAGTGAGATCAACGGATTTGCGGTAAACGATTGGATCGCTTCCGATCATCAGATCTTTTTCCGTCCACTGTCCAGTGCCAGTAAGGTTGACTGTGATTGTAGAATAGCCCAAGCCAACAGGTGTTATTGTTAATACACCATTAGATATGGATGCTGTCACCACATCTCCATTGCTATTTTTCACTGTATAGGTTAGATTCCCTCCTGGAGATGGATATGGGGAGAAATCATTATCATAGAATTGATATTCATTAGCAAGGCTGACAGTGGTCTGACTTGCAATGTTATTGTAATTTTGTGGAGGCATGTATTCTAAAGGAATCTCTCCCTCGCAAACTGGCAAACTAGCGGTCAGAGTATCAGCCCTGTCATACTCATCAAAAAATGACTTACCTGACGGAAGCGCAGGTCGGCAAGATAGATTATTATTACTCACAAAAATGCCTATCAGATTAGGAAGACCACCAAATAAATCTGCTGGCATAGTGGTTAGGTCGTTGTTATGCAAGCTGATTACTCTTAACGTGGAAAGCTCACTGAATAAATCTTCTGGCAAGTTAGTCAGATTATTGCCATAGAGATAGATATTTTTCAAGCTAGAAAATCCTTGGAATATATCTCGCGGCACGGTGCTCAGGTTGTTATATTGTAGTCTGATCTCTTCCAGGTTGGGAAGACCACTGAATAGACCTGATGGCAAGCTGGTTAGATTGTTTTGATTCAGAAAGACATATCGTAGATTAGGAAGATGCTTAAATAAACCTGCCGGCAGGGTTGTCCTAGTTCCTAGATCTCCTTGCAAATCACAAGTATTATCGTACCAGTAAGAATGATGATGGCCAAGGAAGGCGCAAGAGTAGCTAGTTCCATCTATGGTGATACCATGGTGGGCCTGAACAGGCTCCACTACAACAGCTGTCCCCCAGAGAGCAGCACTCAAGATGCCCGACCCAAGGTGCAACACTTGCTTTGACAGGAGAGACTGGCAAGCCCAAGACATGGCAATGTCCAAAGCTGAAGCAAGCTTAGCATGCTTCTCCTGGGATTGAGGATTTCCTAGGATCTTCAGATTTTCTTGAGATTGTAGATTTTCTTGAGATTGTTAAAATCCTGGGGCCTCTCTGGTTAGCTTACTCCGCACCTGGCCCCACCATTGGATTAGTGGAAGCAGCCCAGGGTTTAACCACCACAGCAGTGGCATGAATAGATCAACCACTGCCCTTGAGAAACAACTCAGCGGGGAGCTGCAGGCCCCGGGTGCTGTAGTCCAGCAGCTGGGCTGGGTGGAGAATAGGGAGGGGGCTGTCCATGGTGCCCATGGTCTGTTTCAACTGCAGGGTGCAACCAATGTTGGCTGAAACACATAGCTGGGCACCGGTGGCTACCAAATCAGCACATTTCTCTTCCCCCAATTGGGATGCAATCTCAGGTTGGACAATGTTGTAGATGCCGGCACTGCCACAACACACCCCGGCATCCATGGGGGAAACCAGGGTGAGGCCAGGGATGGCAGCCAGGAGGCGCCGTGGGGCAGCGGCAATGCCCTGGCCGTGGAGCATATGACAGGGGTCATGGATTACAGCGCGCAGGGGCTCTGGTGATAGGGGATGGAGGGGAGCACTTAACCCCAGCTCCGCCAAAAATTCCTGCACATCTCGCACTCCCCTGGCAAAAGTGCGGCCCTCCTCAGCCAAGGTGGGGTGGGCAGAAAGAATGCGGTCGTACTGCTTGAGGGTATGACCACAGCCTGAAGCGGCCACCAGAATGGCATCCAAGGGTTGAGCACCTGCAGGCTTCTGGTGACCCACAACGGCGGTAAAGGAGGCCATCAGGTCTTGGGCCAGTTTTTCAGTGTGGGCTGTTTCTCCTTGATGATCTGTCACCGCTCCGCAACAGCCCTGTTGGGGGGGTATCACCACCTCCACCCCATTGGCTGTTAATAACCGCACCACGGCTCCATTCACCTGGTGGTCAAATAGGCGTTGCACACAGCCCAACACCAAACCCACCCGGGCCCGCCGTTGCCCCTGGGCAGGTCTGAGTAGGGGCAAGGCATCCTGGAAGCTGCCGGCTGATAAGGGGGGCAACAGGCGCTCCATGGCAGCAATTTCTGGCCCAAACAGCTGGGTCAGACGGCTACGGCGGGCCATGGCTTGCACCCAGGAGCCGCTGTAAAAGCGCAGGGGGGCCAGGAGACGGCGCAGACGGCCCGGATAGGGCAGCAGGGAAAATAGTGCCCCACGAAACAACCGCTGCCATGGGCCGCGCACCGGCAGGTCCTTTAGCTGAGGTCGCACCTGGGCAATGAGCTGGTCATAGCGCACACCGGAGGGGCAGGCGGTGACACAGGCATAACAACCCAGGCAGGACTCAAAATGCTCTGCCACCGATGACAGGTTCAGCTCCCCCGCCTCCACTGCCTTGAGAAAATGAATGCGGCCACGGGGGGAGTCGGTTTCCGTTCCCAGAATCCGATAGCTGGCACAGGTGCTGAGGCAGAAGCCGCAATGGACACAGGGATCTGTCAGGTCCTCCTCGGTGGATTTTGGGGGTTGGTTGCTGGTGGCCATTCAGATGAATCGGTTGCTCAATACACGTCCACCGGCACCCGCAAAGAGCGCCGGGAAGCCTCTGCACAGCCCGTTGGGGTGGGGAAGAGTTTGTTGGGATTGGCCCGCTGTTGAGGGTCAATGGCTTGGCGCACCCGGGTCATGGTGTCCAGATCCATGGCGCTGAACATCAAGGCCATGGCATTGCGTTTGTCCGCACCGATGCCATGCTCCCCGGTAATGCTGCCTCCCATCTCTACACAGAGGCGCAAGATGTCTGCACCGGCTTGTTCCACCCGCTGGATGATGGCTGGCTCGTGGTGATCGTAAAGAATTAAGGGGTGCAGATTCCCATCCCCGGCATGGAACACATTGGCAATGGGTAGGTCATAACGGTGGCTGATGTCTGCAATGGCCTTTAGCACTTGGGGGAGGGTGCTGCGGGGTACCACCCCATCCTGCACGTAATAACTAGGACTGAGGCGTCCCATGGCGGCAAAGGCTGCTTTGCGGCCTTTCCAGAGGCGCTCACACTCCTCCGGGGATTTGGCCCACTGTAGGTTCTGGGCTCCGGCGGCCATGAGCAGATCCTTGGCCTGCTGGCAGGCAGCTTCCACTTCAGCGGCATGGCCATCCAGCTCCACCAGCAGGGCTGCCACCGCACTCCTGTTATAAACACCGGTCTGCAGCAGATCCTCAGTGGCATTGAGGGTGAAGTTGTCCATTATTTCCATCCCTGCGGGCAAAATGCCAGCTGCAGTGATACGGCACACCCCGTCCCCCGCATCTTCCATGGCGGCAAAATCAGCCAGCAGCACCCGCACGGTTTCTGGCTGGCGTAAGAGGCGCAGGCGGATGGCGGTGGCAATGCCCAAGGTGCCCTCACTGCCAATAAATAGACCCCTCAGGTCCAGGCCGGGCATCTCAGCCACATGGCCACCAAAGCGGGTCAAGGTGCCATCGGGCAACACCACCTCCAATTCCAGCACATGGTTGCTGGTGACTCCATATTTTAGGCAGTGGACACCGCCAGAGTTCTCGGCAATGTTGCCGCCGACGCTGCATACGGTCTGGGAGGAGGGATCAGGGGCGTAGTAGAAACCCTCCCCCGCCACAGCCCGGGTGACCCAGTTGTTGATGACACCGGGCTCCACTAGGATGGTCTGGTTATCCAGGTCAATGTCCAGAATGCGGCGCATCCGACTGGTGATGATCAGCACTGCCTCCTCACTGGGAATGGCCCCACCAGAGAGTCCAGTGCCACTGCCACGGGCCACAAAAGGAAGTCCCAGCTGGGCGCAAAGCTTCACGGTGGTCACCACCTCAGCAGTGGAGCGGGGAAGCACCGCCAGTTTTGGAGCGCAACGGTGTAGGGTTAGCCCATCACAGTCGTAGGCCAGCAAATCCTCCCGGCGCCGCAGCAGGCGCTTGGCCCCTAGCACTGCGGCAAAGCGGGCGTGGATGGCTTTCCAAGGAATGGGAGCATCAGTAACCACGGCAAACAGGAGGTGTGGCTAGAAGCCGTCCCACCACAATGGGCCACCACAATGGGGTGCCCTGGGTGTGGTGTGCCTCTTCCTCATTCTATCTCTATGGTTTTTGTACCTGTTGGCTGGCTGGTTGGCTGGCTGGTTGGCTGGTTGGGAGACAGCTCCATGAATAGGTTGGCGGGGAGCTGGATGCGGTTACTGCCCAAACCTGGGAAGGGATTGATGATCTGCCCTGCTGCGGTTTCCCCCTCTCCCTCTGGAGGGGACGACCCATGGAGATTCTCGTCAAAGGCCTCCAGAGCAGCATCAAGGCTCCTGGTTGGATCGGTGGCGTAGCGCAGATTGCGGCGACTCTGCAGTTTGCGAATGAAACTAGAGGGATCAATAAAGCCTCCCCCCGCTTGGCGGCCAGCATCAAAGTTGTAGAAGCGCTCCTCCCGGTCGTCTTCGTTCACAATGCCTGTGGCTGGAAGAGGCACCTCACCACGGGCTGGAAGCTGAATCAGCAATGGCAGGGGCAGGGCAAGGAGAACTATGCGTTGCAGAGATAAGGGCACCATGGTCACCAGCCTGGTTCATTGCTTAATTCTATGTTGTCCTGCCGGCTTCCATGCGCATTGCAACCTGGAACGTGAATTCCATTCGGGCCCGCCTAGACCAGGTGGCCAGCTGGCTGGAAACACACCAGCCCGATGTGCTCTGTCTTCAGGAAACCAAGGTGCCAGATGAACATTTCCCCCATGAACCACTGGAAGCTGTTGGCTATGGGGCAACCATCAGTGGTCAAAAGTCTTACAACGGGGTGGCCTTGGTCAGCCGTCAGCCCCTCACCCATGTGGGCTACGGATTTGACAGCCTCCTGGAGGATGACCAGGAGGCCATGGCCCTAAGCCAGCAGAAGCGGGTCATCAGCGGACGCCTAGGCTCCCTGACCATCCTTAACCTTTATGTTCCCAACGGCACATCCGTGGGCAGTAAAAGCTATGGATACAAGCTGGACTGGCTGAACTGCCTGGGTCGCTATGTGGCTGCCCAATTGGAGACGGGTGAGCCCCTTTGCATGGTGGGGGATTTCAACATTGCTCCGGACCATAGGGATGTGCATGATCCCCAGGGGCTTGAGGGGCGCATCATGGCCAGTGCCCAGGAACGTGAAGCACTGCAGGTGGTGCTGGGACAGGACCTTGTAGATGCCTTCCGTTGCTTCCACCCGGAAAGTGGCCATTGGAGTTGGTGGGATTACCGCAGTGGTGCCTGGCCCCGGGATCAGGGCTGGCGCCTAGATCACATTTACCTGAGCCGGCAGCTCTGTGGTGTTGCTAAGGGCTGCTGGATTGACCGCCAGCAGCGGGGCCTGTCCCGGCCCAGTGACCATGCCCCCGTTGTTGTGGAATTGGCCATCCCTGGCCCGATGAATTAGTGGAGGTTTGGTTTTACCCTTAGGCTTGACCCACTGAACTCGATGACGTGGCTCCAGCTTCTTCGTTGAATACAACTCGCTCCGAAGAGATCTTTGACGCAGCCCAAGCCTTGATGCCGGGGGGCGTCAGTTCACCGGTTCGGGCTTTTCGTTCAGTCCCTGGCAAACCCATTGTGTTTGACCATGTCCAAGGCTCTTCAGTTTGGGACGTGGATGGCAACCGCTACATTGACTATGTGGGCAGCTGGGGACCAGCCATCTGCGGCCATGCCCATGGTGATGTGATTACCGCCCTCCACGATGCCCTGGATCGGGGCACCTCCTTTGGCGCCCCCTGCCTCCTGGAGAACACCTTGGCAGAGATGGTGATTGAAGCTGTCCCTTCTGTGGAGAAGGTGCGCTTTGTCAACTCCGGCACCGAGGCATGTATGGCGGTGTTGCGGTTGATGCGTGCCTTCACAAATCGGGAGAAACTGATCAAATTTGAGGGCTGCTACCACGGCCACGCGGATATGTTCCTGGTGAAGGCAGGCTCCGGCGTTGCCACCCTCGGATTGCCCGATTCACCCGGTGTCCCCCGTGGGGCTACTGCCTCCACCCTGACGGCTCCTTACAATGATTTGGAAGCGGTCAAAACCCTGTTTTCTGACCATCAGGGCAAAATTGCTGGTGTAATCCTGGAGCCCGTGGTGGGGAATGCCGGGTTTATCCCACCAGATCCTGGCTTCTTGGAAGGGCTGCGGGAGCTCACACGGGACCAGGACGCCCTCCTGGTGTTTGATGAGGTGATGACGGGTTTTCGCATCAGCTACGGCGGTGCCCAGGAACGTTTTGGTGTCACACCTGATCTCACCACCATGGGCAAGGTGATTGGTGGGGGTTTGCCCGTGGGTGCCTACGGTGGAAGGGCTGATGTGATGGCCATGGTGGCTCCAGAAGGCCCCATGTACCAGGCCGGAACACTCAGTGGCAACCCCCTGGCCATGACAGCTGGAATTGCCACCCTGGAACGGCTCAAGCGCCCCGGCACCTATGAGCACCTGGAGACCATCACCCAGCAGCTGATCAAAGGTATTTTGGAGGCGGGCCAGGAGGCGGGCCTTCCCATCACTGGTGGAAGCATCAGCGGCATGTTTGGCTTTTTCTTCCGCGACCAGCCTGTGCACAACTTCGCTGATGCCCAAGCAGCAGACCATAAGCTGTTTGGCCGTCTCCATCGGGCCATGTTGGAGCGGGGTGTTTACTTAGCACCCAGTGGCTTTGAAGCAGGTTTCACCTCCCTAGCCCACAGCGACAAGGACATTGACACAACCCTGGAAGCTTTCCGCCAGTCCTTTGGGGAAATTGCTTGATCCTTAGGAACGCCAACGGGCAAGAAATGCCACCACCACCAGCAGCACCAGCAGCACAGCCCCCAAATCAATCAGCCCCCAACTTGTCAGCCAGATGCCCATGGTGCTGCTGGTGTTCCCTTGCTTAAGAGCTCAATCAAAATACAGAACACTCACCAGGCGGCATTGGTCTTCTGCCATCTGGGCTGTTTCCAGCAGGGTGTGACTGTCGTGGAACACCATGCAGATCAACTGATCACAGCGCTGGATAATTTCTTGGTTGCAAAGGCGACTGGCCTCTTGCAGGGAAAGCTGATCATGTTCAGGCTTCTCAATGAGATGGAGCACCGGCTCCAGCTGCTGGCGTGATTCCTTGCTTTGGCGGGAAAGGCTTTGGGGAAGTACCACCGTCAGAGACCTGGGATTGACCGCCAGGGCACCACGGACCACTGCGGCATTGGTTCCCAAGGAGCCGGAGGTGAGCAAGCTGTGGCCTTCCCGGGCCAAGGCACTGGCAAGTAGCTCCACCAGATAGGCTGTTGTCATTGCCACATGCCGGGATCCCAGCATGGCAATGCACCGTTTTGCCTGGCTGTTGAGCAATGCCAACTCATGGGCTAGGGCATCCACCCGAGGCGACGGGGGTATATCAAGGGACCTGGGCAAGGACCGTGCAAAGCTCCTTGCAAGCTAGCAGTCACCCTTCCCCATGGCTGCCTTTGCAACTGTTCAAGGTGAGGGCAGATTGAGACGTGCTATCAACGGTGTGAAATCGCAATTCTCCCGCATCAGGCGCAGGGCAAAGCTGGCCTTGATGGGCTCATGGAGCCTCACATTCCCAAAGGCCCGCTCCACCAATGCCACGGTGTTGAGTGTGTCCTTGCTCACCTTTAATACGGGCACTTCCAGCTCTTCAGCACGGTTGACCAGCTGTTGAAGGGGGGAGGATGCTCCTGTGAGAATCAGACACTGGGTGGAGGCTTCTAGGGCCGCCAGTTGGATGTCGGTTCGGTCTGCACCAGTGATCACAGCCATATTGCGCCGCCTGCGGAAGAATTGCATGGCTGAATTGACACTCATGGCCCCAATGGAGAGTGTTTCCACCAGCAGGTCCAGCCGCTCCGGGCAGCAAAGCACCTCCGCCGCCAGCCGCTGGCTCAGATCACCTACACTCACACTGCGCAGTAGGGGGCTGCGGGGCAGTACACCCAGCAGGGGCAGGTGAAGGCGCTGCAGGAGGGGTTCTAGATCATGTTTCAAGGAGGGAATGAGCTCGGGCTCCACAGCATTCAGCACCAATCCACTGGCCCGTCCTTCCAGGCGATGGCACCCATCAACCAGGGTCTCCACACTGGTGCTGCCCTGCCAAGAATGGATCAGCAACACTGGGGCATCCAGGCGGGCAGCCAGAGCAGGTAAATGGAGCCCCAGGCAGCAGCCCTCCGCCAAAGAGCTGGGACCCTCCATAATGGTCACCTGGGCTGTGGAGCTCTCCAACTTCTCCTGTAGAGCTGGGAAATAGTCCCGTTCCATGGCCTCCCCCAGGTGGGCCAAGTCAAGGTTGCCTGCAGAAGCAGATGGGGCAAGGGAAGGGATCAGGTCTGCTGGGGCCAGCTGGAGCATCTCCCCAATCAAATGGGCGTCATCGTCAAACAGGGGTTCTGAATGCTGCTGCTGGCGCTCCAGGCTGGTGGCCAGTGGTTTGCTGTAGCAAAAGCGAATTCCCTGAGACTGGAGCCACTGGGCCAACCCCAGCACAAGGGCGGACTTGCCGCTGTAGGGCTCTGTGGAGCCGACTAACACAGTGATGGACAAGGCCAGGCCAGGTGCTGGAGGCACTTTAAGCAGAAAAAAGCTGCGTCCAAAAGCTCTGGGGCATATCAGGCACATGTTCACCTACAGAACCACCTGTCTGGCTCTGGTACACCTGAAGGAACCAAACCACAGCCTGGTGACTGGGGACCGAGAAGCGATAACAGGCCCCTTGCACTTGGGGGATGGTCAAGGTGCAGGGGCAAGGGTCTGCAGGCAGCTGGCCGGGCTGCCACTGCAAAGAAAATGCAATGGGTGGACCACCCTGAATCTGCCGAGCTCCCATGAGCTGCCCTTGGGAGAAGATGGCCATGGCCTCCTTCAGGTGCTTTGCTCCTGGCACCGCTGCGCAGTAGGGAAGAAACAGGGACACCTGCTTCTGGTTCTGGCTAGGCTGATTCTGGAATGGGGTCTCCATAAGTTGTCCATGGCCACAGAAGAGGATTCCCTCAGGGGAGTGGGGGGTTGACATCCATGGAAAAGGAAAGGGAGAAGCGCCCCAATCGCTGGTCAAAGCGCGTTGCCATCACAGGTGCAAGTGGTGCTTTGGGCTCCGCACTGCGGGAGGGCCTGCAACGGCGAGGAGCCACAGTGATTGGCATTAGCCGCAGACCGGCCCCCCACCATCTGGACCAGCCCCATTGGCTGGTCTGGAATGGTCAGGTTGATGGTGCATTGGAGGCCCTACTTCTGGAGGTGGATATTTTGGTGATTAACCACGGCATGAATCTTCTGGGGCGCCGTGATGGGGCTGCCATTGAAGAGGTGCTCCAGGCCAATCTCATGAGTGCTCAGGCCCTAATTGCCCTGTTTCTTCGCCAGAGTCGCCAACTTTCAGAGGAGCGAAGAATAGGTCGTGAGCTTTGGGTAAACACATCTGAAGCTGAGGTGGGTCCTGCTTTCAGTCCTATCTATGAGGTGAGTAAGCGCAGCCTGGGCACCCTGCTCACCCTGCAAAGCCTGGATGCACCATGCACCATCCGGCGCCTGATTTTGGGGCCTTTTCGCAGCAGCTTGAATCCCTACGGCCCCATGTCAGCTGGGTTTGTGGCGGAGCAAATCCTGAATTTGGTGGGCTGGGATTTACGGCTGATCATTGTGAGCTTCAATCCCTTGACCTATCTTCTGGCCCCCATGGCCAATTTGATGAATGGCCTTTATGGACGACTCTGCACCCGTCCTAAAGATGGCCATTAACAAGGTGCCCAGCCCACATGCCAGGCATCAAGACTCAACTCCTATCAGTTCAGCTCCGATCAGTGAGGATGTCGCAGCCATCCCGGGTGACCAAAACTGTGTGTTCCCATTGGGCAGAGAGAGAACCATCCTCAGTCACCACTGTCCAGCCGTCTTTCAAGGTGCGACAGGCCGAGCCACCTGCATTCAGGATAGGTTCCACCGCCAGGGTCATGCCTGGGCGCAAGCGCACATTGGGTAGCTGGTTGGTGCGGTAGTTGAACACGGAGGGCTCCTCATGGAGGTTGCGGCCAATGCCATGGCCTGTGTAGTCCCTCACCACCGCATAGCCATGGGACTCCACATGGTCTTGCACCGCCCCGGCAATGTCCAGCAACGTGTTTCCCGAACGCACCTGGGCCAACCCTTTCATTAGGGCCTCCTGGGCCACCCGGCTCAGACGCTGGGC
This sequence comes from Synechococcus sp. PNGco_S_binSS4, assembly GCA_007571085.1. Lineage (GTDB taxonomy): Bacteria > Cyanobacteriota > Cyanobacteriia > PCC-6307 > Cyanobiaceae > Synechococcus_B. The sequence continues at coordinate 23,291 of RKSC01000032.1, read as the reverse complement.
AGCATCATTGGTGGAGCCCACGGTGATGGTGACACAGCTGTCCCCGTGGAAGCCCTCAAAACAAGCACCGGTGTCCACCTTCAACACGTCCCCATCCCTAATCACCCGCTTGGAGCTGGGAATGCCATGAACAACTTCGCTGTTGATGCTGGCACAAATGGAGGCGGGAAAACCCTGGTAACCCTTAAAGCTGGGCACGGCCCCCATCTGCCGTATGCGCCGTTCCGCATAGGCATCCAGATCCCCGGTGGTCTGCCCCGGCTCCACCATGGCCATGATTTCTTTCAGAACTGTGGCCACGATCCGGCTGGCTTGTCGCATGGTGGCAATCTCCGGGGCCGACTTTGCCGCAATGCCACGCCTAGTCTGGCGAATCCGCGGGCTGCTATGGGCTGCGCTCCTAATGAGGAGGTCAGCAAAGAGCTTGTTCACGATGGGCCCTAGCCTGGTGCAAGTAACCTAAAGTAGATGCATTGGCACGGTGAGGTTCTGCAGCCATGGTGAACTGGAAACACACAGTCAGCCTCATGCGTCGTTGGCATGGCTGTCTTGGTCCCCTTTTGCTCATACCCCTACTCAACAGTGCTCTGACCGGTGTGCTCTATCGCCTGGCCAGGGACTGGCTGGGTCTAAGGGGAGGCCAGGTTCACTGGCTCATGGTCTTGCATGAAGGGGAGTGGCTAGGTACCCCGGGCAAAAGCCTGTATGTGCTTTCCGAAGGTCTGGGGGTAATCTGGCTACTGGCTACGGGAGGGGTGCTGGCCTGGAACCGCTTTGGACCCAAGACATTGGGGACAAAGAGGAGGCAGACCAGCTAAGGTGCATGACTGTTCATTGAGAAACAGAGGTGACCAGCGCCACAGACTCCAGCAACCCCCAGGCCCCACCAGAAGAGCCCTCGGCAGAACCAGATAGCCCTGGCACCACTGCAACATCAGTCACTACCCTCAAGGGTCAGGCCCTGATTGAGGCTTTTGAGCGTGAACAACTCAAGCCCTCGGGTGCTTTGCCGGAGATTTTCGTGGGTGACACCGTCAGGGTGGGGGTGAAGATTAGTGAGGGGGGCAAGGAGCGGGTCCAGCCCTATGAGGGTGTGGTGATTGCCAAACGTCACAGTGGCCTCAATGAAACCATTACGGTGCGGCGTATCTTCCAAGGCATTGGGGTGGAGCGCATCTTCATGCTTCACTCTCCCCAAACCGCATCTGTAAAGGTGCAACGCCGTGGTAAAGTGAGGCGAGCCAAGCTCTTTTATCTGCGCAACCGTGTGGGTAAAGCCACCCGGGTCAAGCAGCGGTTTGACCGGGACGCCTGATGGCGCCATAGAATTGTCTTGCCCCATGGGGGCATCAGCTATTGCGCCGTTAGTTCAGCTGGTAGAACGCAGGTCTCCAAAACCTGATGTCGGGGGTTCGAGTCCTCCACGGCGCGTCTGATGCCTCTCCTGACCCTGCCTTAAGGTTCATTCTAGTTAAGTTTCCATGGATCTTCAGCCTGGTGATTTGGTCAAAGTGCTTGAATCCGCAGCCATGGGCTGGGTTCGGGCCCGCGTGATTCGTGTGAAGTCCGGTGGCCGCGTGGTGGTGCAAAGCGACCAGGGTCGTGAGTTCACGGCAAGGGGCAATCAGGTGCGCCTGATTGAACCTGCAGGCTTCCGTCCCTGAGCCCCATGGCGCCTAACCTGCTTATCCTGGTAGCTAGTCACAACCGCAATCTCCAGTTGGCTGAGTCTGTTCTAGCTGCAGGTGCTGCTGCAGGACTCTCCACAGTGCTTTTGGATCTCACCACCCTTGATCTGAATCTCTACACCTCCCGTGGGGAATCCAATGGGCCCGGTGCGGATTTTGAGCAACTCCACCAAGCCATGGCCAAGGCCGGTGGCCTGTGGATCTGTGCTCCGGAATACAACGGGGGCATTCCCCCTAGCCTCACCAACGCCATTGCCTGGTTGTCTCGCTGTGCGGAAGATTTCCGCAGTCTCTTCAATGGCAAGCCCGTGGCTCTGTCCACCCACTCCGGTGGTGGTGGTCAGAAAATCCTCTCTGCCATGCGCCTGCAGCTGAGTCACCTGGGTTGCACCGTCCTGGGTCGTGAACTGCTCAGCCATAGCCAGAAACCAGCCAACCCAGACACCATCACAGCCATGGTGGCCCAAATGAAACACCTCATGGAATGAGCTGGGTCCGTTGACCTGGACCGGCTGATGCTGGTAAGATCACAACTGATTCATGGGACCGTAGTTCAACCGGTTAGAGCACCGCCCTGTCACGGCGGAAGTTGCGGGTTCGAATCCCGTCGGTCCCGTTGGTTAAATGGTCTGAACAACCCCCACTACCAGGTGTCTGTTCGCGTTCGCATTGCCCCTAGTCCCACGGGCAACTTGCACATGGGTACTGCCCGCACGGCGGTCTTTAACTGGCTATTTGCCCGCCGCCATGGGGGCCAGTTTCTGCTTCGTATTGAAGACACAGACCGGGAGCGGTCCCAACAGGTCTTCACCGATAGCATCCTGGCTGGTCTGCGTTGGCTGGGACTGGACTGGGACGGTGAGCCCGTGGTGCAAAGCCAGCGCACCGCCAACCATAAGGAGGCCATTGCCGCCCTCTTGGCCAGTGGTCATGCCTACCGCTGCTATGCCACTGAAGCAGAGCTCAACGCCATGCGGGAAGCCCAACAAGCAGCCCAGGAAGCACCCCGCTACGACAACCGCCACCGCAATCTTTCCCCCCAAGAGATTGCCACCTTCCATGGGCAGGGACGGCAAGCGGTGGTGCGTTTTCGTATTGATGACAGCCAAGACATCCTTTGGGAAGACATGGTGCGTGGTTCCATGCGCTGGCGAGGGGCTGATCTGGGAGGGGATATGGTCATTGCCCGCCGTGCCCCTGGTGATCAAATTGGTGATCCTCTCTACAACCTGGCAGTGGTGGTGGATGACATTGCCATGGGCATCACCCATGTGATCCGTGGGGAAGATCACATCGCCAACACAGCCAAGCAGGTGCTCCTCTACCAAGCCCTGGGGGCCATGGAGCCCTCCTTTGCCCACACCCCTCTAATTCTCAACAAGGAGGGTCGCAAGCTGTCCAAGCGGGATGGGGTCACCTCCATTGCTGACTTCCAAGCCCTGGGCTACACCGCTGCTGCCGTGAGCAACTACATGTGTCTCCTGGGTTGGTCACCACCCACTGGCCTGGGGGAGCGCTTTGATTTGCCACATGCTGCTGCTGTGTTTGATTTTGATCGGGTGAACAGGGCTGGTGCCCGCTTTGACTGGGACAAGCTCAACTGGCTCAATAGCCAGGTGCTTCACGGCATGGATGGGGAAACCCTGCGCCATGAACTTCTGCCCCGCTGGCAGGAGGCTGGCCTGGATACCAAACAACCCCAGCCTTGGCAAGAACAGCTGGCAGCCCTGCTGGCACCTTCTTTGGTGGTGCTCCAAGATGGGGTGGAGCAGGCACGACCTTTTCTCAGCACACCGGAGTTGGATGCAGAGAGTCGTGCCCATCTACAACTCAAGGGGTGCCGGGCTGCCTTGGGCTACGTGTTGCAGCATTTGCCCCAGCCATTTGCCCCAGCAGGGGCTCAGGAGTTGCTGGCAAAAGCGGCAAAAGCGGCAGGGGTTAAAAAGGGGGTGGTGATGAAGGGAGTTCGAGCTGCTCTTCTGGGATCTTTACGTGGTCCGGATCTGCTTGTGTCCTGGGAACTTCTCCATGGGGTGGGGGCAGATCATCCTCGTCTGCAGGCAGCCCTTGGGTTAACTTCAGAGAGCGGGCCAGCAGAGGTGCACTGAGCCCATTGAGGCTAACGGTCATCAAGATGGTGAGAAACACCAATCCCTGCACCCGGCTGCTCCCCAAAATCCCTGCCTCCTCCAAGCGCAGGGCAAATAGGCTGGCGGTGGAAGCACTGATAATGCCCCGTGGCCCCATCCAGCCCAGAAAGATTTTCTGAGGCCAGGACAGCCCGGAGCCCACGCTGCCAAGAATGACAGCCAAAGGACGCACCACCACCATGAGGCTCAATACACAGGCAACTCCCCTCCAACCCAAGGGGCTCAGATCTCCCCAGGTGATGTCCGCTGCTAGAAGGGGAAACAGGAGGGTGATGGCCAATTGGGATAGCTGACGCAGCTGGGCTTCCAGCTCCCCCAATCGGGATTCCACCATGCGGCCCACCACCGTACCAGCCACAGCCGCAGCAGGCAGCCCTGCAGCTGGGCTAATCACTTGCCCACAGCCCACAGAAAGCACCATGAGGGTGGCAAGACACAGCTGCATCCGCACGGAATCCATGGAGTCATCGGGGAGTTGCCGCAGCAGAAGAGCCAACAATGCACCTGCCAAAAGCCCGAAGAGGGAACCCATACCCAGGGAGCTGAGAAGTTCTGCCACCAGAAGCTGATAACTGGTGGTGAATGGTTCCAGAATCCACTGGAGACTCACCAAGGCACCCACAGCGGCAATGGGTTCCACCAGCAAACCCTCCCCTTCCAGTAACTGTGCCAGGGGACGCTGCAGCCTCACCTGGTTCACTAAAGGGGTGATCACCGTGGGGCCCGTAGCGGAAACAATGATGGAGAACAGAACAGCCAGCTCCCAATTCAACTGGGTCCAGTAGTGGGCCATTAATAGCCCTCCCACAAGGGACACTGGCAAACCAAAAATCACCAAACGCCGCAGTCGTGGTGCCAGGCTGGAATCTGGCATTCGCTGACCTAGACCCCCATCAAAGAGCACCAAAGCCACCAAAAGCTCCACGGCTGTTTCTAAACCGGAGCCCAGATCAAGGGGCTCAATTAATCCCAGCCCTTGACGACCCATGACCAACCCGCCGGCCAGCAAAAGTACAACAGCTGGAATAGAGAAGATGCGGGCGGCAAGACGGGAGGCTGCTCCCACAGAGACAGCAGAGGCCCAAAGCAAAGCCAGCTTTTCTGAGGAAGTCAGAGATAAAAAGTCATTGCAGCCAGCCTAGATCTTTGCATTGACCGTTGCAAGCCATGGTGCCTAGCCTTAAGGTCAAGGTCCCTGCCAATGACCTAACCATTCCTCTCCCCAACGCTGCTCTACAGAATGGTGGGCCTCACGGAGGCTAATCAGATGCAGTAAATCACCAAAGCAATGGTTTAGCTCCTGGGGTGTGGAGCCAAAGGGAGGTCCATCAGGTTGCTGATGGCACCAGAACAAACCAAGAAAATGTCCACCAGGTTGCAGCAGATCCCTTACCGCCTGGGCATAGGTTGGACGGCAGCGGGGTGGAAGTGCACAGAAGCATGTGTGCTCCACCACCAGGTCAAAGGTTCCCCTCCAGTGCGGTGGTGGATTTAGCACATCGCCACAGTGCCATAGGGGACGTGGATCCCGTTTGCAGGCGGCAGCTAGGGCCTCCGGAGCCACATCCAGGCCCACAGCAGACCAGCCCAGATCCTCCAGTAGGGACACCTCATGGCCATGACCGCAGCCAGGTACCAGGGCTCTTCCAGCCACCTGCCAGCTACCCAGGACAGACACCAGCTCCGGTGCCGCCTCACCTAGGTTCCAAGGGGTATGGCCCTCCTGCCAACGCCGGCGCCAGGCGGCCACCTCATTGGGCTGGAGCGGACCTGGGGAGTGGGAGGCTGGTTCTAAAGAGGCTGGTTCCAAAGGAGATGCCATGGTTTATGGATAGTGAGTCCTTCTTGATTCAAGACCGTAGCCAATGTCAGGGTGGACCCATCCTGTCCCTGCACCCACCATCGAGACAGACCAAAAAGGTGAGCTGTGAAGCATCCCGTTCAATCCACCATGCCTGCCCAAGAATCTGGCAGCCAAGAACCTGGAGAGACCAGCTGTTCCCCCATGCCCTGGACCATCCTGTTGCTGCCATGGCTAGGACTGGCCCTGGTGCTGGTGCTGGTGCTGAAGCTATTGGCCGTTCTGGTGGGCAGTCCTCAGGTGGGACCCCAGGTGCTACTCAGCACCTTGGCCTTCACCATCCATGACCATGGCCCCATGACCCTGTTGGGGTTGCTGATGAGCACAATGGCACTACAGATGGGTGTCAGCTCCTTGCCAGGAAGAGCCATGGCATGGCGCCAACGGCTCACCCGTCCCCTCACAGCAGGCTGCGCCATCTTGCTGGCTGTCCTGTTGCTGGGCAGCACCATCATTGCTGAGGTGGAACTGCAGCAGGATAGAGCTCAGCAACAGACCGCTGCAGCACAAGAGATTGTTCGGCTGCAAGAACAACTGGAAGAGATTCGGTCTGCCCCATTTCTAGACCAGCTGGCTAATCCAGGACGGTTGGAGGAGCTACGGGCCAGCCTACCTGGGATGGCTTCTCCAGAAGCTGATGCTCAGGATGTGGTGGCTATCTTGGAGCAGCTGGTGCTTAGGGACCTGAATCAGCTGCAGGAAAGCCAGCAGAATCCTTCTGCAGAGCAGCTTCGGGAGAGCTGGGGAGCCCGGTTGTTTCGTCAATTGCCGGAGGTGGTAATGGCAGCAGCTGCGGCCATCATGGCCGGTGTGGTAGTGGCAGGCCATGGGAAACCACTCCTGCAGAGCCAAGGGGAGCACCATTAGCACCCCTGAGTTTGGCTGGCTTCACCGTCTACTATGGTGAATAGAAGACTTCCAGCCAGGGTGATGTCGGAGCAGGTTAGAGACATAGGACCCTTGGTCCGGTTGCGACAAGACCTTAAAAATGACCTCATTGCCGGTCTGGTGGTGGTTATTCCACTGGCCACCACCCTTTGGCTCTCCACAATTGTGGCCCGCTGGGTGGTGGAGTTCCTCACCTCCGTTCCTAAGCAGCTCAACCCCTTCCAAACCCTAAACCCACTGCTGTTGGGGCTGATTAACCTGATGTTGGGTTTGCTGGTTCCACTGCTGGGCATCCTGCTCATTGGCTTGATGACCCGCATTGTGGTGGTGAGCCGCCTGGCCCAATTTGGGGAAGACACCCTGACCCGGGTACCCCTTGCTGGCACGGTCTATAAAACCCTGAAGCAGCTCCTGCAAACCCTTGTCAATGACAACTCACGCCGGTTTAGACGGGTGGTGTTGGTGGAATATCCCAAGGAAGGAATCTTTACCATGGCCTTTGTGACAGGTCCAGTGGGTCAGTCCATGCAGCCCTTTTTTCCCGATCCCATGATCAATATCTTTATCCCCACGTCCCCCAATCCCACCACCGGCTGGTACGCCCTAGTCCCTGAGAAGGATGTGAAGAACCTGAATATCCCGGTGGATGTGGCGTTTCGGACCATTATCTCAGCTGGCTTCCTCAATCCCGATGAGAAGCTCTCCACCTTGTCGGAGGACCAATCCCCCCTGGAGCCAAAGGTTTCCTACGCCCCCACAGGCCACACCTAGATACCATGGCTCAAGCAAGCCGTTCCCTGGCCCGGGAGTTGGCCCTCCTCACCTTGGGGCAGGTGAGTGACAAGAAAAAATCCACCCATCCTCCTGCTCTGGAGGATCTGTTGCTGGCAGCCTTGACCACCTTGCATGGTCACATGCAGGACTCTTTGGAGCGTTCTGCCCAGGATCTGCTCATGGCGGAACAGGAGGCCTTGGAGAGCGAGTTGGGTGCCCGTGAGCTGAGCAATGCACGGGATCACCTGCGGCTGGGTTTGGAGAAAGCTGAGCAGGTTCTCAACCGGCTGTCTGCCGTACTGGACCTGCCCCGGTTGCTCCTGGCTGCTGAGCAAGAGCAGGTGCGCAGCCATTGCCTGAGCCTTGCAGCTGCCGTGCAGGACCATCGTGCCACCTTGGATCAGCAGTTGGATGGGGTGATGGAGGGCTGGCGCCTGACCCGGCTTCCCCAGGTAGACCGCAACATTCTGCGGCTGGCCGCAGCGGAGTTAACCGTGTTGGACACCCCGGTGGCTGTGGTGTGCAATGAGGCCGTTAATCTGGCCAATGCCTACAGTGATAAGGAAGGACGGCGTCGCATCAATGGCATCCTGCGGCGTTTTACGGCAGCCCAGCTTGCCCCCACTGAAGCCTGAGCATGGTATTTGACTGGTTCCGCCGCCGTAAGGTGCAGAAGCCTGCTGCCAATCCCAACCCTCCTAAGCCTGAGGAGGCTGCCCCCACTCCAGACCAGCTTCCTGCTGAGCCCTCTGCTGCAGAGCAACCAATCAGTTCTCCTGAGCAGGCTAGTTCTCCAGAACCAGAACCAGAACCAGAACCGGCAGGCACACCCACGGAGCAGGTGCAGGAGGACCCTTCCTTGGCTTGGGCCAAAGCAGCCTATGCCCGCCTAAAAGCTGAGCAGGAGGTGGCCAAAACTGCCCTTCAAGAGACCCTAGCCCCTGAACCTGCAACGGCAGCGGCAACAGCTGAGGCCCCCTCCTCTCCTGCACCTGCCAGTTCCCCTGACCAGATAGACCCCCAGGAGGAGGGGCCATCATCGGTGCCAGGGGAGGCCAGCTTAGGTCTCCTGGCCAAGGCTAGGGCCGAACGTGAGCAACGTGAGGCAGCGGTTAATGGCCAGGCCATTGACCAGGCCATTGATATTAATGATGTGGAGTCCCCTCCCCAGCCCGGGGCGGAGGATACCCCTGAACCCAGTTTGGGTGGCTTTGATGAGGAGTTCACCTGGTCAGCTGAGGTGCTAGCTGCCCAAGGTAGGCAGGTGGAGGATGTGTCCTTGGAGGAAATCCACTGGCTGGGACGGTTGCGGCGGGGTATGGAAAAAACCCGCCGTGGTCTGGTCACTCGGCTGCTGGAAAGCCTAGGCAGTGATCCCCTCACCCCGGAAATAGTGGATGATCTGGAAGCTGTGTTGCTCCAGGCAGATGTGGGGTTGGAGGCCACGGACGCTGTGCTGGAGGCCCTGCGGCGACGCATCAATGAGGAGGTGGTGCCCCCCAGTGAAGGGCTGCGCCTGCTGAAGGATCAACTGCGGCAGCAGCTGGAGGAACCGATTCGTGCCACGGGTTGTGACCTGCTGGTCCCCCAGCGGCAGCGCCTCAATGTGTGGCTGCTGGTGGGGGTGAATGGGGTGGGCAAGACCACCACCCTGGGTAAATTGGCCAACTTGGCTGTGCGCAGTGGCTACAGTTGCATGGTGGCCGCAGCGGACACCTTTCGGGCGGCGGCGGTGCAACAGGTGAGTATTTGGGCAGAGCGCAGCCATGTGGATGTGATTGCCAACCCTTCCGCCAATGCGGATCCTGCTGCTGTGGTGTTTGATGCCATTGGTGCGGCCCAGTCTAAGGACACAGAACTCCTCCTTGTTGATACCGCAGGGCGCCTGCAGACCAAACACAATTTGATGGAGGAGCTGGCCAAAATTCGCACCATCATTGATCGCAAAGCCCCTAATGCCACCATTGAGTCTTTGCTGGTGTTGGATGCCAGCCAGGGGCAAAATGGTTTGCGTCAGGCCCTAGCTTTTGCCCAAGCTGCCCAGCTGACAGGTGTGGTGCTGACCAAGTTGGATGGTAGTGCAAAGGGTGGTGTGGCCTTAGCTGTGGCCAGCGAGGCCAGGCTCCCCATCAGGTTCATTGGGGCTGGGGAAGGTATCCGTGATCTGCGCCCCTTCAACAGTTTTGAGTTTGTTGAGGCCCTCCTGGCCCAAGCTGGCTAGCTAAAGCTAAAAGTCCCTGGTGGGCAGGTATAGGCTCCAGCTCAGGGATCCACCCAACGGCCATCCTCTTTTATCAAGGCAATGAGGGCCTCCACCCCTTCAGATTCTGGAACCTTGCGGATTTCTTCACGACCCCGGTAGAGGCAAATGGTTCCCGGTGATCTGCCCACATAGCCATAGTCTGCATCGGCCATCTCCCCAGGACCATTGACAATGCAACCCATCACTGCAATGTCTAGGCCGGTCAAATGGTCTGTGGCAGCTCGCACCTGTTGCAACACCTCCTCCAGGTTAAACAGGGTGCGGCCACAGCTGGGGCAGGCAACGTATTCCACCATGGTTTTCCGCAAACCCAGGGACTGGAGAATGGAAAAGCCCACGGGAATTTCCCGCTCCGGTGCTTCCGTTAGGGATACACGAATCGTGTCCCCTAAGCCCTCAGCCAATAAGGTGGCAATGCCTGCAGTGCTCTTGATGCGTCCATAATCTCCATCCCCCGCCTCTGTAACCCCCAAATGGAGAGGGTAGTGAAGTCCTTCTGCATCCATGGCATCAGCAATGAGCCGATAGGCAGCCAACATCACCGGTGCCCGGGAGGCTTTCATGGACACAACGATGTTATGGAAGTCCATCTCAGCGCAGATGCGGATGAACTCCATGGCCGATTCCGCCATGCCCTGGGGGGTGTCTCCATAGGTGAAGACCATGCGCTCCGCCAGGGAACCGTGGTTGACACCGATGCGTAGGGCCTTGTTCTGTTTCTTCAACAGCTCCACCAGGGGTGCCAAGGTGCTGCGAATGCGCTCCCCTGCTGCGGCAAACTCTGCTGCGCTAAAGCTTTGCCTATTGGGATCTGGCTTATCAAAGACAAACAAGCCAGGATTAATGCGCACCTTATCCACATGTGGGGCCACTGCCAGAGCAATTTTGATGCCGTTGTGGTGCACATCAGCCACCAGGGGTATGGTGTAGCCTTCGTCTCTGAGCTGATGGCCAATGGACTCCATGGCCCGGGCATGGGAGAGGGAAGGAACAGTGACCCGGGCAATTTCGCAGCCCGCATCCGCTAAACGACGGATTCCTGCCACGGCTGCCGGTATATCCATGGTGTCTTCATTGATCATGGACTGCACCACCACTGGATGCTGACTGCCAATGGGCACATCTCCCACCATCACAGTACGGGTCGGTCGTCGTCGGATTTGATTCCTATACCGGGGTAAGGTGCTGTCCACCTTGAGGGTGCCCTGGCCAGTCTCGGCCTGGGTGGTAGCTCCGGGAAGGGTGGTGGTCATTGGGAATGGCACGGTTACCTCAACCGTTGCACAGGCTAAGTCCTCCCACAGCTAATCCACCACCAGATCCCATGGCTGATGGCTGGATCAGTTTCACCATTGCCGGCCATAGGGGGACTAGGGTGAGCTTCCCATCTGAGACGGCTGGAGACTGGAAGTGTGCACAGAAGCACAACGGTTAGACGGGTTAGACCCGCCTATCTTCAGCCCCATAGGGGTGGGCACCTGGGCCTGGGGAAACCGCTTCATATGGGGATATTCCCCCGGGCAAGACGATGGCACCTTGCTGGCCACCTTTAGGGCCTGTCTTAGGGCTGGGCTCACCTTCTTTGATACTGCTGATTCCTACGGCACAGGCCAGCTGCAAGGGCGCAGCGAAATCCTGCTGGGGGAAGGTCTGGCGGCCCTGCCCCCAGAGCAGGGCCAACGGGTGACCGTGGCCACCAAATTGGCTCCCTACCCTTGGCGTCTGGGGCGTCACGGTTTTTGTGGGGCAGGGGCGGCATCCCGGCAACGGCTGGGGCGGCCCATGGATTTGGTGCAGCTCCACTGGAGCACAAGCCGCTACGCCCCATGGCAGGAGAAACCCCTCTTGCAGGGACTCATGGACCAGGTACATTGTGGACATGCCAGAGCTGTAGGTCTTTCCAACATGGGTCCTCAGCGGTTACGCCACCTTGTGGGTTGGATGGCCGATTCCGGCGTGCCCTTGCGTAGTCTTCAGGTGCAGTTTTCCTTGCTGTCCCAGCAGCCCCGACACCATGGCGGTGTTCTGGAGGTTTGTCGAGAATTGGGAGTGGCGGTAATTGCCTACTCCCCTTTGGCCCTGGGTCTCTTGACAGGGCGTTATGGCACCAGTGATCTGCCATCTGGACCCCGTGGTCTGCTCTTTGGCCGCCTTTTGCCCCGGCTGCAGCCACTGCTTTCACTGATGAATGACATGGCAAAGGACCACGGTGCCAGCTCCGCTGCTGTGGCGGTCAATTGGTGCCGTGCCCATGGGACCATTCCCATTCCTGGTTTGCGCAATCCCCAGCAAGTGAAGGTTATGGAGCAGGCCCTAGGTTGGATGCTTTCCACCCATGAGCGCCAAGCCCTAGACCGGGCTAGCCGGGAGCTGGCCACCCTGATGCCTCAAAACCCCTTTCAGTCTGCCTAAAACCTAAGTGTTGACAAGGATTCCTAAGCTGTGGCTCAGCCGTGCCATTCTCATTGATGTGACCCTGGCCCTGGTTGGTCTTGGGCTGTGTTTATTTCTGCCCCAACTGGTCTGGCGGCTGGTGGGTGGTTTTGCTGCCCTAGCCTTTTGTCTGGACGCTCTTTTTGCTGCCTACCTGCTGGATCAGGAGGAGGAAGAGGAGGAGGAGGAGGAGAAAGAGAAGTGATTTGCTCCTGCCAAAAGGGGGTTTAGCCAGACCATGGAACCACCATGACCTTATCGGGACAGCTTTCTGACACAGCGGATGGGCAAGTTAGCCACCAGGGCCGTGGACCGTTCCTCCGTTTCCAGGGTGAGCTCGCTGCCAATGTAGTCAAGCTCCAAATACTTGGACACCACCTCCATAATTTCCAGACGCATTTGATCCAGCAACGCAGGGCTCAAATCGCTTCTATCATGGGCCAGCACCACCCGCAGACGGCTACAGGCGGAGTTTGCACTGGTGTTCCTGTTACCAGAAAGGCGATCAAGGAGTTCGCGAATGGTCATTGTGGAATTCAGATGATTTTTGTGGAAAGGAACTCACCAAGACGGCCCACAAAGCCCCCATGCTTAGCATTGATATCGGGAATGGGTATATCCTCTCCTTGTATGCGGCGAGCAATGTTGCCATAGGCAAAGGCAGCGGGGGATTTGGGCTTCCCTAAAGCCAGGGGTTCCCCCAGGTTAGCCGCAATGATCACCTGCTCATCCTCCTGTACCACTCCAAGAAGGGGAATTGCCAGGATATCAAGGACATCCTCAATGGACAGCATGTCTAGTTTCTCCACCATCCTGGGTCGCACCCGGTTGACCAGCAACTGGATGGTGTCAATGGTGCCCTGAGATGCCAAAAGACCAGCCACCCGGTCTGCATCCCGCACGGATGAGATTTCAGGGTTGACCACAAGGATAGCCTCGCTGGCCCCAGCCACCGCATTCTTGAAGCCATCTTCAACACCGGCTGGTGCATCAATGAGAATAAAATCGAAGCTTTCGGAAAGCAAAGTGATCAAGGTGCGCATATGCTCCGAACTAAACCAGTCGAGCATCCGTGGATTGCCAGCTGGCATCAGCATCAGATTGGTTTCATGCTTATGCCTGACCAGGGCTTGCTCCAAGCGGCAACCACCAGAAATTACTTCTTGCGCCGTAAAAACAATGCGGCTTTCTAGTCCAAGGAGCAGGTCAAGATTGCGTAGACCGTAGTCTGCGTCAACTACACAGGTTTTCTTATTCAACTTGGCCAAGGCAACCCCAAGATTAGCCGTGAGGGTGGTTTTGCCAACACCACCTTTGCCAGAACAAAGGACAATGGAGCGGCAGTTGTTGGCTTTCAGAGCATCAATGTGTGAGCCTAAATTAGGAGAGGACATCAGTGGCCGTGGGGAGGAATTGGTGAGCTAGCATTTAAGACATTCAATGGCTTGAATCCTGTCTTCATAGGGGTTATCTGGCAACAGGGGACCACGGCCTTACACCGGGAGTGTAGGTGGGTAAGAACGTAGCATCCTCAATCACAATTTGGCCATTGCGCTGCACGGCTTGCTCCGGCCGCCCTGGCGGTGCCTTCTCCCCAGGCCCCAAGGCTGTTGCAGAGGCAATGCGCACCTGCTGAGGTTGCAGTTGCAATGCAGCAACACGGGCCGCACTGTTGCCCCGGCAGCCGGCATGGGCCATGCCCCGCATCCGTCCCCAGACAATCACATCCCCTCCAGCAGAGACCCGGGCCCCAGGGTTCACATCCCCCAAAACTACCACCGTGGCGCCATGGTCCAAGCAATCCCCAGAGCGGAGACAGCCCTCATAGAGATAGGCCTTTCCCCCTTGCTGTTCCTGGGGCCGGGGCTGGGACGATGGCTGCTGGGCCCCATGGGGCACTAGCATGTTGGGTTTTGTCACCAAGCCCAGGGCCGCTCCAGCCACAATAGTGCGTGGGTTAGAAGAGCTCAAAGCTACCAGAGTCAGATTGCGGCGCTGCAGCAGCTCTTGCAGTTGTTGCAGGTCCATGTAGCCCAGAAACCAATCTCCACAATCCAACTCCAGGGATTCTCCCCCAGGGAGATTTGGCAAGGCAATCTCCACCCCGTGGAGCAGTGCCAAACCCCTGGAGCTGGGGCCTGATAGTCGCAGCTGACACGTTGAGCCTGCAACCACCGATGCTTGCAGAAATTCCGCGCCCATGGAGCGCAATGGCAGTAATTCTAGGGAGACATTACCCTAGCCCTGATCGTTCCATAACTATGGTGAAAGCTGCTGTCTAGAACCATGGCTGGGGCCACAGTTTTCTGTGATTTCGATGGAACCATCACCCCCGTCGATAGCTTTGATCTGGTGATGCAGGAAACCTGTGGGGATACTTGGAGTCAGCTGAAGATGGGTCTGCTCCGCTCCCGTCTCAGCCTTCGGGAAGCCATGGACCAGCTAGGTGCCGCACTGACCACACAGCATTTGATGGATATGGTCCAGCGCATGGCCTCTTTTTCCCCCAGGCCCAGCTTCCTACCCTTCCTAGATGCCATGGACAGGGCCGGTATCCCGGTCGTTGTTGTCTCCGGTGGCTTTCTACCCCTGGTGGAGGCCGTACTCCTGCAGCATCGCCACCGCTTCAAGGCTGTGATTGCCGGCCAGGTTATTCCCCAAGAACAGGGGAGAAGCCATCAAATCCACAGCCCCTACACCTCTGACGAGGAACTTGTTGCCAAGGCAGTGGTCATGGAGATTTATGGCCATGGCCACACCATTGCCATTGGTGATGGCATTACGGACCTACGCATGGCAGAAGCTGCCGATGTTGTGTTTGCCAGAGATGTTTTGGCCCAGTTGCTCAGAGAGCGGGGCCAGGCCTTTCACCCCTGGAATGACTTTGATGATGTGTTGAGCGTGCTAGTGCAGGAAGGTCTGGTGTGACCATCAGATCACAACAGCTCTGCGCTCAATGTGCTTCTCATCACTAGGCAGCTGTTTCTGCAGGGCAAGCATGGCCCTGTCTAGCCAAGGATCCATGGCCTCCTCCTCTGGCATGGTCTCCGTGGTGGCTGCAAGAACCTGGTCAGGGGTAATGCCGGAATCCTGAATGTCATGGTCAGAGGGGGTTAGATAGCGAGCCACGGTGACAGCCAACCCACTGCCATCGCTCAGGGGAACCAGACTCTGCATCAATCCCTTGCCAAAGGTGGGCCGTCCCATCACCTCAGCCCGGTGGGAATCCTGTAGAGCAGCAGCCAGAATCTCACTGGCACTGGCGGTGCCACTGTTTACCAACACCACCATTGGGCCCTGGTAAATGGTTCCTGGAGCGGCAGTGATGGTTTCCGTGATCCCATTGCGGTCGAGGATTTTCACAATGGGTTGCCCATCAAGCAGGGCATCACCCACCGCCAAACCGCTGCTCACTAAACCACCAGGGTTGTTGCGCAGGTCAATAATCAGTCCTTCGATGTTCTTGTTTTGCAGGTCTTCCAAGGCTGTAGCCACCAGCTCTGGCACCTTTTTGGTGAACTGCTGGATCTGTAAGAGACCGTAGGTGTGGCCATTTTCCCGCAGGCGGCGCCTGAGCACCGGACGGAGATTCACGGTGCCCCGCTCAATGAAGACATGTTGGTGCTCACCATCTGGGTTTTCCAGATCAACCTCCACAGTGGTACCAGATGGTCCTCGCAGAGCAGCAGCAACCCCTTCCAGACCCAGGTTGGTGGCAGGGTCCCCATCAACGGCAAAAACCACACTGCCCCCCTGAATTCCGCTCCTGGCGGCTGGGGAACCCTCTAGCACGGAAATGACCCGAACCACGGTTTCCCCTTCACTGATGCCAAGCTGGAGACCCACACCGCAGATGGCACCTTCGGTGCTGTCCTTCAGTGCCTGAAAAGCATCCGGGCGCAGGAAACGTGTAAAAGGGTCACCGATGGCTTCTACCATGGTTTCAATGGCCCCATAGGCACTCTCCCGTGATGTAATCGACTTCTCCAGGGCTTCCTGTCGAGCCCGGCGCCACGGTGTCCTATCAAAGGCTGGATTCACGTAGCTTTGATTCACCAGGCTCCAGGCCTCCACGATCAACCGTTGGTCTTCAGAGAGGGCCTGAGCTGCTGGCGGGCTTAAAAGAAAGCCAGCAACCATCATGGCCACAAGGCAAATGCCCAGGGTGTGCACTACCCCCTTTGCCCACAAACCCACTTTGATGGAATGTCTGCCCATGGCCATTGCGGTCCCTTCCCAAGGCTATGGCAGCGGCTCTCAGCAACGGCTAGCCAAGGTATCTGGTTGGGGCCCTCCTTCATGGGGAGCCCAGTTGGGGATATGACCTTCTAGAGTGCATGACCGGCGTGGGATACACCCCTGCGCTTGATGGGCAGCCATTTTGTCTGTCCTTATCACCATTCAGCTACTGAGCCCCTCTGACCCCATGTCGAAGGTTTACGACTGGTTCCAAGAGCGCCTGGAGATCCAAGAGATCGCAGACGATTTCTCCACCAAGTACGTTCCGCCCCACGTCAATATCTTCTACTGCCTGGGCGGTATCACCCTCGTGTGCTTTCTCATTCAGTTTGCCACCGGGTTTGCCATGACGTTTTATTACCGGCCCACCGTGGCTGAGGCTTTCAACTCCGTTCAGTATCTGATGACCTCAGTGAACTTCGGATGGCTGATCCGCTCCATCCACCGCTGGAGTGCCTCAATGATGGTGCTGATGTTGATCCTCCATGTGTTCCGGGTCTACTTAACCGGTGGATTCAAGCGACCCCGGGAACTCACCTGGGTGGTTGGGGTGACCATGGCGGTGATCACCGTCAGCTTTGGTGTAACCGGCTACTCCTTGCCCTGGGATCAAGTGGGTTACTGGGCCGTGAAAATTGTCTCTGGCGTTCCTGCCGCCATTCCGGTGGTTGGTGACCAGATCGTTGAGCTTCTGCGGGGCAGCGAGGCAGTTGGTCAGGCCACCTTGACCCGCTTTTATAGCCTCCACACCTTTGTTTTGCCTTGGCTTTTGGCGGTGTTTATGCTGATGCACTTCCTGATGATCCGTAAGCAGGGCATTTCCGGTCCCCTTTGAATCCCCAGCTGAGGGGTTCCCCCTCCAGCCTCTTGCTTCATTCTTCCCCTCACACCTCACTGCACTGGGCCCATGTCCATTCTCAAAAAACCCGACTTAAACGATCCCCAGCTGCGGGCCAAGCTGGCCAAAGGCATGGGCCACAACTACTATGGTGAGCCTGCCTGGCCCAATGATATTCTCTATATCTTCCCTGTGGTGATTCTGGGGACCCTCGCCTGCGTTGTGGGGCTGTCCGTGTTGGATCCTGCCATGGTGGGGGAGCCTGCTGATCCCTTCGCCACTCCCCTGGAAATCCTCCCAGAGTGGTACCTCTACCCGGTGTTTCAGATCTTGAGGGTGGTGCCCAACAAGCTGCTGGGCATTGCCCTCCAGACCATGGTGCCCTTAGGTTTGATGCTCATTCCCTTTATTGAGAGCTTCAACCGCTTCCAGAATCCCTTCCGGCGCCCTGTTGCCATGGGGGTGTTTTTGTTTGGCACCTTTATGGCCCTTTACCTGGGCATTGGTGCCACACTGCCCATTGACAAGTCCCTAACCCTTGGCCTGTTCTGAGCTCTCCTAGTTCAACTCAGTTCAACTCAACTCAAACCTAGTTCAACTCAAAAGAGAAGTTGAGCTGGCAACCACTACGGAGCAGTTCCCGGGTCAGCAGGAAGCCCACAATGGTCCATGTCTGATAGGTCCTAGCCTGCTGGCCCACCCAGGTTCCGGTGGGGCCATCAAAGTATTCTGCCCATTGCTGGCGGGGAAGTTGGGTGAGGTGTATCTGGTAAGATCGCTCAAGTAGGGTTTTCATCTGGCCTGTGAGCAACACATCTGCCTTGGGGTAGTGTTTGTCATGGATGGCTACTGCCATCACCATGTACCAGAGCAAGCTGGGCCAGTGACCACCATTGTGGTAGCTCCAGGGCCAATTTTTGGGATCTGAGCCCGTTTTCATGGCCCACTCCTCACCTTCCATGGGGGGGTGGCAAATGCGCATGGGCATCTGGGCCATGAGGTGATCTTTGTTGTGCAGGACCAAACGAAAGAGGGCCCGTTGCTGGGGTGCTGTTAGCAGTCCGAAGATGCAGGCCAAGCTGTTGCCCAGGGTGAAAAACCTATAGTCTGGCCGGCCAGTACGCACATTACCGATAAGGTACCCCCCCCGGTCGTCCAGCCAATCCTGTAGCCAGTCCGGGATGAAGGTGGGCTGCACATTGAACTCATTGAGATGCTGAACATCCCCGTACTGCTCTGTGGGCCGCCGTCGCAGCACCTGGATGGTTTTGCTGGTCACCCAATAGTGCTTCAGCAAGTAGGAGCGCAGATCATGGATCCACTGCCGTGTGAGGGGGATCCTTTGGCTGAGCAGCCTGCTGGGGCTGGCGTTGTGTTGTTGGGCCAACTCCATGAGTTGCACACAGCACTTCAAGCACCCATAAAGCAGCACCTGGATTTCCAGGGGTGCTCCCCAAACGTCCATGGGACGGTCAATCATGAAGGAGCAATCCGGCACAAACAACACGGGAGTGCCTTCAAAGGAAGGTTGCATCACCAGGTCCAGGAGGCGCTGCACAGCCCGTTGTACCCGCTGGTCACAGCCAAACTGCCAGTCCTGTAAGTGGGAGATGTAAATCCAGCAGAGAATGGGCCACCAGAGGCTGGCATCCACAGAGCTAATGCGACCAATGGACCGTTGGCCGTAGTCTGCAAGCAGCTCACCGTCTTTTTCAATGAAGCTGGTGGGAAACAGACCCCGGGTTTGTAAGGCACTGCTTTGCATGTCCATGCACAGCATCAGAAAGTGCCGCACCAGGGTGTGACGTCCCTTCAAGAGCAGGTAGAACATCACCGGTACGTTGTCCCGCAGAAACACTTCTCCGTAGTTGAGAAATACCCCTTTGCTGGGATGCTCAATGGCTGCTACAGACCCCGCCTGCCGACCCTGCACCCTGATGAGAGTGCGCTCAAAATGGGCCTCTGCAGATTGGATGATCTTCTCTTCTTTAAGGCTGGCTCGGCTACGGGAGCTGGGTGGGATGATGGGTTTGGACATGAGAAGTGGTTACAGTGCCCAGTCACCAGTGGAGGCAATGAAGGACCTGCTTTTGGTTACCGATCTGGACCATACCCTTGTGGGGGACCGCCCTGCCCTAGCTCGCCTGAACAAGACGCTGGAGACACTGCGCTCCCGCATCGCTCTGGTCTATGCCACGGGTCGCAGTTTGGCTGGAGCACGCCAGTTGCAGCAAGAGGAGCACCTGTTGGAGCCTGATGGTTGGGCCACAGGGGTGGGTTCCACCTTGCTCTGGCGTGGTCAGCCGGATCCCCTCTGGGACACCATGCTAGGGAAGCACTGGCACCGCCCTGCCCTCAAGGCCCTGTTGTCCCATTGGAGTGACCTGGCCATGCAGCCAGCTTCCGAGCAAACCCCCTACAAGCTGAGTTATGAGCTAACCAGACCCCGCCAGGGCAAGGAAGCCCGTGAATTTGAAAATCATCTCCGGGCCTGCCTAGGGCAGGCAGGTCTCCAGGCCCAAGTGGTGTTCAGCAGTGGTTGCCAGCTGGACCTCTTGCCTCCTGCAGCTGGCAAAGGCCCAGTGACTGCCCACCTACAGCAGAAATTGGGCTTGCGGCCAGATCAGGTGCTCTGCTGTGGTGATTCCGGTAATGATCGCTCCATGCTGGCTGGTCCTTGGTGGGGATTGATGGTTAGCAATGCCAGGCCAGAACTTGTGGATTGGTGGCAGCAGGCACGGCCAGATACCCTGGTGCGCTCCCACCACCCCTATGCTGGTGCCATCAGCCATGGGCTGGAGACCTTACCTCTGCTGTGACTGGTGCTTCACCTCTGTCCCATGGGCCTGGGGCCATTGGCTGACAGTTGGGGCACCAATGGCTGGTGCGCCCACTGAGTACCCGGCGCTGGATCGGTGTGCCACAGCGACGACAAGGCTGACCTGAACGCCCAAAGACCCAGGCTTCCTGTCCATAGTTGCCATTGATGCCTTGGAGATCACGAAAATCCCTAAAGCTGGTTCCCCCCCGGCTAAGGCTTGTGGCCAGCACCTCCACCAACCGTTGGCAAAGCAGGTGCAACTGCCCTTGACTCAAGCTACCACTGGGAACATGGGGCGGAATCCCTGCCAAAAACAAACCCTCGTCGGCATAGATATTGCCCACGCCAGCCGCCACAGACTGGTCGAGAAGGGCTGTTTTGATGGGGCGCCTGGATCCCTGGAGGCGCTTCTTAAGGTAGGCCCCATTAAAGGCTGGGGAGAAGGGTTCCGGACCCAGCCGCTGGAGTCCTGTGATCACCTGGCTCGCCCCAGTGCCATGGGGCACCCACCACATGCGACCAAAGGTGCGTGTATCCACAAAGCGCAACTCCTTCCCATCTCCCAAAAATCGCACCCGGGTGTGGGGGCACAGGGGAGCCTCTTCCAGTTCCAGATTCAGGAAGAGAAACCGGCCAGTCATGCGTAAATGAACGCCCAGCTGACCAGCTGGCTGGCCACCACGGGAGAGTTGGCTGAGGAGGTATTTGCCCCGGCGCTGCCAATGGTAAAGCTGACACCCTGTGAGTGCAGCAGCAAAGGCTGCTCCATCACCCACAGGGAAGGCAACCGTACGCTCCAGAAGAACGTCTACATGTCGAATGAGGAAAGGTCCAACACCACCCTGGAGGGCACGGCGAACCACTTCCACCTCGGGGAGCTCTGGCACAAACAGCAATGGGGAGAGACACCCGTCCTATGGGATGGGTGTGATGGTCCTGGCTAGGCAGGTTCCAGTTCTCTCTCAGCAAAGTTGTTCACGTTCAGGCCACCTTCCACACCGCTGTAGGAGGTGTAGTTGAGGCTGTCAAAGCGCACAGATACGGGATAGAGGATGCCGCTGGTGTCAACAGAGGCTACGGTGCCCACCTCGTTGAACCAGTAAGACTCGGGACGCTTGATGCGTACTTTCTGACCCCGGGTGATGGCCATGATGGAAAGCTAAACTGCAGTACCAACTTAACTGCAACGTTGCCCATCCTCAGCCAGAGTGATGAAATATGTTGTGCCCCTGTGCAGTGATTACACCATGTCCTTGCCACCCATAGTGGTCAAGGTGGGCACCAGCCTGCTTCGAGGGGATGAGCGGCGCAGCACGGAGACGGTCATAGGTGAATTGGCAAGGGTTCTTAGCCACTTCCGTCAGCAAGGGCGCCCTTTGGTGCTGGTGAGCAGTGGTGCTGTGGGCTTGGGCAGTCGCCGCCTAGGGGACAGCCAGCGGCCCCAGGATGTGCACCAGCAGCAGGTGGCTGCAGCCGTGGGTCAAGGGCTGCTCATGGCTGCCTATGACAAGGCCTTTGGCGTCTATAACCAACTGGTGGCCCAGGTGTTGCTCACCCGCAGCGACTTTGTGTCCCGGCGCCGCTACCGTAATGCCACCGCCACACTGCGGGGGCTGCTGGCCAGAGGCGTAGTGCCCATTGTCAATGAAAACGATGCCCTGGCCACCGATGAGCTGCGCTTTGGTGACAATGACACCATTGCTGCCCGGGTGGCTGTAGCCATAGCAGCTGAGAGGCTGATCCTGCTCACCGATGTGGATAGGCTCTACTCCGCCGATCCACGGCGGGACCTGCAAGCTAGACCCATCCATGAGGTGAATGGCCGGGCGGAACTTCTCAGCCTGAGCCAAGCGGCAGCCCCTGGTGGCCAGTGGGGCACAGGGGGTATGGTCACCAAGCTGGCTGCGGCCCGAATAGCCACGGCCAGCGGCATCACGGTGGACCTAGCCGATGGTCGTACAATTGCCCCCTTAGAAGGGCTGCTCCAGGGAGCTGATGGGGGAACTCGCTTCTGGGCTGATGCCGTCCCCATTCCCGTGCGCAAACGCTGGTTGGCCCACGGTGTGTTGCTCCAGGGTAGTTTGCATCTGGACCAGGGTGCGGTGGAGGCCATTGAACAGCAAGGCGCCTCTCTCTTGGCCGCTGGCATCACTGCTGTGGAGGGGTCCTTTGTGGCCCATGAAGCTGTCCGTCTCTGTGGACCGGATGGGGAGGAAATTGGCCGGGGCATCAGTCGTCACAGCAGGGAGGTGGTGGACAGGATCTGTGGCCTCTCCCGTGACCAGGTGGTCCCCTTGCTGGGCCAGGCCAACGCCGCCTGTGTGGTGCACCGGGACTCCCTTGTATTGACCCGTTCCTTCAGCTAAAGCCATCTGATGCGCTTCAGTGAACTTCTTGCTGCCCTAGATAGCCTTCAGCCGGAGGATGGCCGCTGGCTAGGAGATGATCCCCTCCTCCATGGGGCAGCCTCTCTCGAACAAGCCCAAAAGGGTCAGCTCAGCTTCTTAGAGCCCAACAACCCCATGAAGTCAGCCCTGCCCCGCTGTGGGGCCAGTGCGGTGTTGTTGCCCGCTGGTGAAGAGCACCTGCACCGATGCGCCCAAGACCAGGGTATGGCCTGGGCAGCCTCCACCGATCCCCGCCTCAGCTTTGCCGAAGCCCTGGACTGTCTGTATCCCCGCCAACGGCCCACACCTGGCTGCCATCCAACAGCGGTGGTGCCAGCCAGTGCCCAGGTGGCTGGCAGTGCTTCCCTGGCAGCGGGGGTGGTGGTGGGTGAGCACTGCCATGTGGGGGAAAGAGCTGTTCTCCATCCCGGTGTGGTACTCTATGACCATGTGTGGATTGGGGAAGGCTGTGAACTGCACAGCAATGTGGTGGTGCATTCCCGTAGCCGACTGGGATGCAACTGCGTGGTTCAGGCCAATGGGGTGATCGGTGGGGAAGGCTTTGGCTTTGTGCCCACAAGCAAGGGTTGGCGCAAAATGCCCCAAACGGGCTGCGTGGTGCTGGAGGATGAGGTGGAAGTGGGCTGCGGCAGCACGGTGGATCGCCCAGCTGTGGGGGAAACCCGCCTCGGAGCTGGCACCAAAGTTGACAACCTGGTGCAGATTGGCCATGGGGTGGTCACGGGTCCAGGTTGTGCCTTTGCTGCCCAGGTGGGCATTGCCGGTGGGGCTGCCATTGGCCGTGGGGTGATCTTGGCTGGTCAGGTGGGCGTAGGGAATCGTGTGTCCATTGGGGACGGGGTAATTGCCAGCTCCAAGGCTGGTGTCCATGCCAATGTGGGCCCTGGGGAAGTGGTGAGTGGATTTCCTGTGCTACCCAACCGCCTCT